>JBCCEF010000003.1:0-300000 GCA_039030395.1 Acidobacteriota bacterium | reverse complement strand
CTTCTTGGCCGGCATCGAAGCCCGCTTGCCGGCCAGTGCCTCGAGGGCGCGGGCGATCTGCGGCCGGGTTTCTCGCGGCCGGATCACCGCATCGAGGAAGCCGCGCTCGGCCGCCACGTAGGGGTTCGAGAACTGCGCCCGATACTCCGCCACGTGGCGCTGGCGCACCGCGTCGGCGTCGTCCGAAGAGTTGGCGGCGGCGGCCGCCAGCTCACGCCGGTAGAGCACATTGACCGCCCCTTCCGGCCCCATGACGGCGATCTCTGCCGCCGGGTAGGCGAAGTTGGCATCGGTGCGCAGGTGTTTGCTCGCCATCACGCAGTAGGCGCCGCCGTAGGCCTTGCGGGTGATCACGGTGATCTTGGGTACCGTCGCCTCGGCGTAGGCGTAGAGCAACTTAGCGCCGTGCTTGATGATGCCGCCGAACTCCTGCTGGGTGCCCGGCAGGAAGCCCGGAACGTCCTCGAAGGTGACGAGGGGGATATTGAAGGCATCGCAGAAACGCACGAAGCGGGCGCCCTTCAAGGACGCGTCGATGTCGAGCACGCCGGCCAGGTACGCCGGCTGATTGGCGAGGATGCCGACGCTCCGGTTGCCGATGCGGGCGAAACCCACCACCAGATTGCGGGCGTAGGCCGCCTGCACCTCGAGAAAACGGCCGTCGTCCACCACCGACGAGATCAGCCGCTTGATGTCGTAGGGCTTGTTGGGATCCGACGGAATGAGATCGTCCAAGGCCGGATCTTCGCGCGCCGGATCGTCGTTGCTGGTGCCCGGCGGCGGATCGTCCAGATTGTTGCTCGGCAGGTACGACAAAAGATCGCGCACCGCCGCCAGGCAAGCGGCGTCGGAGGGCAGGGTGAAGTGGCACACGCCGCTCTTCGCGCCGTGGGTGGAGGCGCCGCCCAGTTCCTCCTTGGTGACCTCCTCATGGGTGACCGTCTTGATCACGTCCGGACCGGTGACGAACATGTAGCTCGTCCCTTCGACCATGAAGATGAAGTCGGTGATCGCCGGTGAGTAGACAGCACCGCCGGCACACGGCCCCATGATGGCGCTGATCTGGGGCACCACCCCAGAAGCCAAGGTGTTGCGCAGGAAAATGTCCGCATAGCCGCCGAGGGACGCTACCCCCTCCTGAATGCGCGCCCCGCCGGAGTCGTTGAGGCCGATGATCGGCGCGCCGTTGTCGAGGGCCAGCTCCATCACCTTGCAGATCTTCTCGGCGTTGGTTTCGGACAGCGAGCCGCCGAACACCGTGAAGTCCTGGGCAAAGACGTACACCAGCCGGCCGTCGACGGTGCCGTGGCCGCACACCACGCCGTCGCCAGGAATCTTGGTCTCGTCCATCTTGAAATGCCGGCAGCGGTGGGTGACCAGGGCGTCCTGCTCCACGAAACTCCCGGCATCGAGCAGCAGCTCGACCCGCTCCCGCGCCGTCAGCTTGCCGGCCGCGTGCTGCTTATCGATACGCTCCTGGCCGCCCCCCAGGGAGGACCGCCGGAGACGCTCTTCCAGCTCCCCGAACCCACGGTCTTCCCCTTTCGTTTCCATCTCCGCCATGCTTCCTCCGCGCTAGTGAAGGCGAAATATTAGCAGGGCTGGAAGGGATGTTCAGGTTCCTTCCAGCCCTGCTAATGTCCTTTTCCAGGAGGGCTAGGCGCTCCCCTCAGCCGAAAAGCCCTCCATTCGCCTTCACCCCCGTCCTCGGCGGCTCCTTCGCACCCGCCGCCGAGCCCTGGACGGGCTCGGTCCCAAATTCGCAACGACTCTCAAGGCAGACGGCTAGAATCGAGACTCAATGCCCTTCGCCCACCTCGACTGCGCCGCCGTCGGCCGCTCCCTCACCCAGCTCTCCACCCGCCCGGAAGATCTCGCCGACGCCTACTTCGAACGCACCGAGACTCTCGAACTACCGGGCAGCGGCGCCACACCGGGGGTTCGGGTGCGGCGCGAAGAGGGGTTCGCCCTGCGCCTCACCCGCGAACGGCAAACCTGGCTCGCCAGCCGCGACGGTTTCGATTCCAAGGATTTCGGCCAAGCCCTGCGCCAAGTGGCGCGGGTCTATCCCTCCGCCGCCTATCCGGCGCCGCGGCTGGAGGTCGGCCCGTGGGACGGCCCACCGGCAGCGCCGGAGCTGACCGAGCTGACCTCCGCCCTCGAGCGCAGCATCCGCGCCCACCACGTGGCCTTCCCGCTCATGCTCACCGCGCGGCGCCATCGCCGCTGGCTGCGGGTGGTCTCCGGTCCGCTGGTGACCGAGCCGGAGCAGGAGGGTTTCTATAGCTGCACCGTGGAGCTGCCCTGGGGCACCCACGGGGCGCTCTTTCCAAAGCTCGGTCCGCCGGCCGTCGCACACCTGGCGGATCACCTCGTCGAGACCTTCCGGGCGCGCCGCGCACCGCCGCCGGAACCCTTCCGTGGGGTGGTGGTGCTGGGCCCCGGGGCGACGGCGGTGCTGCTGCACGAAGCCATCGCCCACTCCCTGGAAGCCGATCTACTGGCCCTTTCCGGCCACCCGGAGGGCGCCGTCGGGGTGCGCCTGGGGAGGCGCGAGCTGTCCGTCCTCGACGACCCCGCCACGGCGCCGGAGGAGGTGCGCCGCCGCACCGACGACGAAGGCCGAACCGTGCGTCGTCGCTGGCTGCTGCGCGAGGGCGTCGTACAACAGCCCCTGGCCGATGCCGCCTGGGCCGAAGGATCGGAAATTCTGATACCCGGCGCGGCGCGGCGCGGCGATCGCCACGGCCCGCCGGATCCCCGCTCATCACACCTGGAGCTCCTCGCCGGAGACACCGCCGAGGACGACCTTCGGGCGGAGGCGGAGGGAGGCTTGTGGATCGCCGAAGCTTCCCGCGGTTCCCTCGATCCCTTGACCGGCGTCTTTGAGTTGGGGTTCGTGGCCGCCCGTCGGATCCGCGGCGGCGCCATCGGCGAACCGGTGGGCGCCGGCCTGCTCTCCGGCCGCATCGCCGACCTCCTCGGCTCGCTGACGGCGGTCGGCGATGAGCGCCGCTTGGCCGGCGCCGGATGGTGCGCCAAGGGCGGCCGCAAAGTACCCGTCTGGGCGACTTGCCCGGCGGTCCGTCTGGAAGGGCTGGCGGTGACTCCATGGTGACGCAAGGTCCATCCGACGCCTCCGAGGGCGAGAAGCGGCCGCCAAAGGGTGCACCGGAGGATCTCGCAGCCACCCTTGCCGGACTGGCCGAAGCCGGCTTCGAAGAGGCAGAGGTCTACCTCAAGAAAGGCCGGTCGCGGCGCCTGGAGCACGGCCCGACGACCCACCTGACGGGCTTCCACCAGGAGCGCGGCTGGGCGGTGCGAGCCGGCGGCGACCGCGCCTCGTGCTTCGCCTGCGGCAGCGGTTCGCCGCCGCCCGGAGGCCCCTGGCCGGAACCGGACGGCTTCGGCCTCCGCCTGCCGGAGCCGGACGCCGGCGCCGAGGGCTGGAGCGAGCCGCCGGATTTCGACGCGCCGCTGATCGGCGAGACGGA
This sequence comes from Acidobacteriota bacterium, assembly GCA_039030395.1. NCBI lineage: Bacteria > Pseudomonadati > Acidobacteriota > Acidobacteriota bacterium. The sequence goes on along the minus strand of JBCCEF010000003.1, from coordinate 296,506 downwards.
AGGCCTGCGGCTCCTCGCCGCCTTTGAGCCGGCCCTCGCCGAGGAAATGCCAGAGGCTCGACTGATGCGCGCCGTGCTGGAAGACGGATCGAGCGAGAGCTGGGTCGCCAGCAGCCGCGGCATTCGCGCCTCCTACCGTCGACGCCTCGCCTCATTGCGGCTTGAAGGAGCCGTCTCCGGCGACGGCGGACGGGTCCATACGGCCTCCCTCTACCTGGCCGAGCGCGAGGCCCGGCGGCTCAATCCGAAAGCCCTCGCCCGGCGCCTGGCGGACCTGCTGGCGATCCGCCTCCACGGCCGGCCGGCGGTACGGGACCGCGGCGACCTGCTCCTCGCGCCGGCGGTGGGATCAGCGCTTCTGAACGGGCTCCGCCCCTTCCTGGTCGGCGCCGAGAAGGGCTCGCGCCTCGCCGGCCTGCGCGATGGCCGTGGCCGGGTGGGTTCCGAAGCCCTGACGATCCTAGACGACGGGCGCCTCGCCGGCGGCCTGCTCGCCGCCCCGGCGGACGGCGAGGGCCGGGCCACCGGACGGGTGCGACTGATCGACGAGGGGCACTGGCGACAACCACTGTTGCCCTGGGACCAGGTGCGAACGGACGGCGGCCGGGCGACCGGCTGCGTGCGGCGGGCGAGTTGGCGGGACCTGCCGGCAGCCGGGCCGACGCACCTGCTGATCCAGCCGGACCCGTCCGTGGCCGTGTCGGCCCTTCTCGCCGGCATCGCGCGCGGCTACTATCTGGTGGACGCCCCGGGCTCGGGCCGGTTCGAGACCGACGGCTCGCGCTTTCAACTGCCGGTGTGCGGATTCGCCGTGCAGGGCGGCCAGACTGCCCCGCAACCGATCCGCGGCGCCGTGCTGACCGGTAGCGTGGGAGCCCTGCTCCAGGGGGTCAAAGCGGTAGCAAGGGATCTCACCTTCGCGCCTTATGACGGCATGATCGGCTCGCCGACGCTTCTCGTCGCGGGCCTCGAGCTGGCAAACTGCTGAAGAACCGCTTCGCGGATCTTTTCAGCAGCCTGCCAGCTGTCCGTTTTCAGGGGGCTAGGCGCCCCCTCGCCCGAAAACATTTTCGGGCTCACCCCGACCTCGGCAGCAAGCTGCCGCCGAGCCCTCCGGGCTCGGTCGCGGTGTGCAAAGGAGTTTTTGGCCCGGAAAGCTGAGTTCGGAAGACGTTTCAAATCGATCAACGGAATGTGATCAAGGAGCGGTATGGAAATTGGAATTCTCGGTCTGCCGAAGGCCGGCAAGACGACGTTGTTCAACACCTTGACGGCCTCGGAGCAGGAGACGGACAAGTTCGTCGCCTCGTCGAAGACCAACATCGGCATAGCCCAGGTCCCGGACCGCCGCCTCGCCGCCCTGCGCGACCTGTTCAATCCCCGGCGCTACGTGCCGGCGACCATTCAGTACGTCGACATTCCCGGCATGCGCCAGGGCGAAAGCGCCGAAAGCCTCGACCTCGCCAAGCTCAAGGACGTCGATGCTCTGGTCCATGTGGTGCGGGCCTTCGAGGACCAGGAGCTGCCGCATCCGGCCGGCTCGGTGGATCCGGCGCGGGACGCGGCGACCATCGACCTGGAGCTGATCCTCGCCGACTACGAGCTGGTGGAGCGCCGCATCGAGCGCCTGGAGAAATCGAAGAAGCGCGGCCTGTCGCCGGAGGAAGTGCGCGAGCTGGAACTGCTGTCAGAAACCCTCTTGCCCGCCCTCAGCGAGGAAAAGCCCCTGCGCGAAATCGATCTGGAAGCAGAGGACGAGCGGCGCATCCGGGGCTTTCAACTGCTCTCCGCCAAGCCCCTGCTGCTGGTGGTGAACGTCGGTGAGGATCAGGTGGCCGACGCCACACCGGAGGGCTTCGGAATCTACCCGGGGGTTGGGGTCAAGGCGATCACCGTCAGCGCCCTCATCGAGCAGGAGATCGCCCTTCTCGAGCCGGAAGAACAGCAGGAGTTCCTCGCCGATCTCGGCCTCGACGAACCGAGCCTCGATCGGGTGATCCGAGCCAGCTTTGAACTGTTGGGGTTGATCTCCTTCTTCACCGTCGGCGAGGACGAAGTGCGCGCCTGGACCATTCGCCAGGGCACCATCGCCCGGCGCGCCGCCGGCGCCATCCACTCAGACATCGAGCGCGGTTTCATCCGCGCCGAGGTGGTGCCCTGGGAGGATCTGCTCGACAAAAAGACCCTCGCCGCGTGCCGCGAAGAGGGTCTCTTGCGCCTGGAAGGCAAGGAGTACGTCGTCAAAGACGGCGACGTCGTCCACTACCGCTTCAATGTGTAGCTAGCAGGGTGATGAAATACGGCTTCGCCGATCTTTTCATCACGCCTGCTAGCTTCTATTTCCAGGGGGCTAGGCGCCCCCTCGCCCGAAAACACCAGTGTTTTCAGGCTCACCCCGTCCTCGGCAGCTTCGCTGCCGCCTCACCCTTCGGGTTCGGTCGCTGCGCAGTCACCGATTGGAGCAACCATCCTCGACGCTTTCAGCGCCGCCTCGCCCTTCGGGCTCGGGTCGAGGGGCCAACCAGCGTCAGCCTCATCCCGACGATTTCATGACAACGGGCAAATGATCAGCCCGGCAGCACGTCCTCCCCTTCGGGCATCCAGTCGATCTCCAGACGGCCGGTGCTGGCCGTGCCGATGGGGGTGCCGCCCAGCGGACGACCCACCCGCGGGCGGATGGTGCGGGACGGAGTGCCGGAGGTCGGGCGGCCGGTGTCCGGCTGGATGATGGTCGTACTGCCGCCGCGGAAAGTCGAGCCTCCCTGGCGCTGGGTGCCCTGACGCTGAGTCGAAGTGCCGCCGCGATTCCCCTCGGTGGCTGAGGGACGGTTCGACGATGGCGAACTCCACGTCCGCGAGCGGGTTCTGGGGCTGAAACGTCGGTTGGAACTTGGCCCGCCGGCCCGCCCGCTCGCCTGGTTGACGGCGCGATCGTCGAGATCGTCCGTTTCGAGCACCCGCGACACGGAGCCCTCCACGTCTACCGGATCGATCTCCTCATCCTCTTCCATCGCTTCGTCCTCGCCCTCCTCTCCCTCCGGCAGGGCGACCAGCAAGCGGCGGATGCGAGCCGGCTCTTCGTAGATCCGCGGGGCGAGGGCGGGCTTCACTTGGCGGCCGCCGGCCAGCATCGCGCGCTCGACCAGCCCGTTGTCGATCACCTGCGGGTTGTAGTCCGCCAGGAACAGCCGCGAGTCGAGAGCGAAGGATCGGGCGTACCAATCGACGGCGCGGCGCTCGTCGCCGGCCGCCTCGTGGATGGAACCGATTTGATACGCCGCCCAGGCGTGATCCGGCGCCAGGTCGAACACCTTACGGTACTCATCGAGGGCGAGGCGGGCCTTGCCGCGGCGCTGCAGCAGCAGCGCCAGATTGAAGCGCGCCGGAACGCTGTCCGGTTCGATCGCCAAAGCGTCCAGGTAGGCTGCCTCCGCCTCGGCGGACCGGCCCGCCAGCATCAGCAGATTGGCATAGTCATTCAGGACCGCCGCATCGCTCGGTCGCTCGTCGACCAAGGTGCGCTGCGCTTCGATGGCTTTGTTGAGGTTCTGCGGAACCGAGCCGGCGAGGGCCACGGCCACGGCGGTGGCGAATCCGAGGGCCAGCAAGCCGGCGATCTTTTTCTTGGCGATGTTTTTCTTCAAGGGGTACTCCTCCGAGACTCTCGGAGCCTCATGATGTGCCGGTGGTCACCGGCTTGGCCTTCAACTTGGTGCGTCCCGCCTCGTCACTCAGGCGGAACTGAACGTGGGAGCACCCGGTCTTCGCCCGGATGGCTTCCCGCTGACGGTCCAGGTACCCCTGGAACGTTTCGAGATCGAAGCGTGGCTCCGCGCCACGGCGGTGTAGACCTCGATACAGCGCCTCGGCGGCCTTTTGGTCCACCCGCTCACCGAAGATCACGCCGCGGTCCACATCGACGTAGGTGCCGGTGACCACCCGGCGGCGCCCGCCCATCTCGAAATCGCGGGTCCGACGGTTGAACAGCTCGCTGTAGCTGTTGAAGCGAGCTTCGAGCTGCGACACGCGAAAGGTGTCCGCAACGCCCTGCAGCTTGGCCGTTCGCAGGTTCCGGAGATCTCCGAGCACGCGCTGACGAATCTCCTCCGGCGGCGTGGCCCGCTCGCCGCGGAAGAACCTCTCGAACTCGACCTGGAACAGCCGCAGGTCGTCCTCGACCCGTTCGATGCGCCCTTCGATATCCACAATTCCTCCCAGCGACTGGAAACCGGCGTAGATACAATAGAACCTCGCACCGGGTACCAGGACTCGTCCATACCCGGCGTAGTCTTCGAAGTTTATACGGACCCCGTCCGCTCACCATCCAATGACCTTCGGCCCGATCCCTTTGTCCGCTACCGTCCAGGCTCGGTGCATTCGATGAGTCCACCTCTCTCCACAGCGCCGCACCTGCTGGTGGTCGAGGACCGGGCATCCTTGCGACGCATGCTGGAACAGGCCTTGGGGGGAGAGGGCTACCGGGTGACCAGCGTCGACGACGGCCGGCGCGGCATCGAGGCGATCGAGCAGCAGGCGTTCGATCTGGTGCTGTCGGACCTCCGGCTACCGGGCGCCGACGGGGTGGAGGTGTTGCGCGCCTGCCGCGCCGCCCAGCCGAGCGTTCCGGTGGTGTTACTGACCGGCTACGGCACCGTCGGCACGGCCGTCGAAGCGATGAAGCTCGGCGCCTGGGACTTCCTCGAAAAGCCGGTGGAGATCGAGGAGCTGTTCGACCTGGTCGCCCGGGCCCTCGGCCGGGAGGAGCCGGCCGAGCCGTGCCTGGCGGTGCCCGGTGCCTCGGAAATCGTCGGCGCCCACCCCAGCCTGCGAAGGGCGGCGCGAATGGTCGAGCGCGTTGCCCCCACCGAGAGCACGGTGCTCTTGACCGGCGAAAGCGGAACCGGCAAAGAACTCTTCGCCCGGGCGCTCCACGGACTCTCCGAGCGACGCACCGGGCCCTTCGTGGCGGTGAACTGCGCCGCCATCCCCGAAACGCTGATCGAAAGCGAACTCTTCGGCCACGACAAGGGCGCCTTTACCGGCGCCGATCGTCCGCGCCAGGGACGCTTCGAGCAGGCTCGCCACGGCACCCTGTTGCTCGATGAAGTCGGCGAACTGAGCCCGGCGGTGCAGGGAAAAGTGCTGCGCGTACTCGAAGAACGTACCTTCGAGCGAGTGGGCGGCAACCGCACCTTGGACGCCGACGTACGGTTGGTGGCGGCCACCAACCGAGACCTGGAGCGAATGCTCGCCGAGGGTACCTTTCGCTCGGACCTCTACTACCGCCTGTCGGTCTTTCCCATCGAACTGCCGCCGTTGCGCGACCGAGCGTCGGACATTCCCGCTCTCGTCCGGCACCTCACCCATCGCATCGCCGAACGCCTCGGCCGGTCACCGGTCCAGGTCGACGAAGAAGCCTTGCGAGTACTCGCCGCCGAGCCTTGGCCGGGCAACGTGCGGGAACTCTCGAATGTGCTCGAACGAGCCTTGATCCTGCTGGAGGGCACACGCCTGACGAAAGACGATCTCGCGCTGACCGGCGCCACCCCGACGGCGGCCGACGAGGATCCGCGGGAGGCCGTCCGCCGAGCGCTGATCGCCACCGACGGCGACAAGAGCGCCGCCGCGGATCGCCTGGGCATCAGCCTGCGAACCCTTCAACGACGCATCAAAGCCTACGACTTGGAAGGCGTACCGCAATACCGGAAATGACCAGCCGCTAGCAGGTTGCTGAAAAAGGCTTTCGGCCGATCCCTCAAGCTGCCCTGCTCGTTTTTGGGCTCACCCCGTCCAGGGCGCCTGCGGCGCCGCCTCGCCTCTTGGGCTCGGAGCAGGGTGGTGATGAGCTTTTTCAGCACCCTGCTAGGTCATGTCGTGCAGGGATTCATGGAAGCGCTCTAGCTGGAAGGCTGTCTGAGGAACATTGGTGCGGAAGGGAGTCGCCTGTCGAACGTCTCCTATCGGAATCACGATCTGAAAGTCGCTGACCCGCATTCGACGAAAGGGTGAGTGCTCTAGTTTCGGATTCTTACGAGCCTCTTTGATGGCGCCATAGATCCGTTCGTAGGTCGTCGTGAGGCTGAACTCCTGAGTGTCCGGGTCCCGGTAGCCGCTGACGCTGGGCAGAAGAGTGACATGGGTGGGATCGAGGTTGTCCGAAAGGGTCACCGTGCCGATATAGACTTTGCCCGATCCCAGGGTCACCATAACGCTACTCTTCTCCTGCTGCGAGAGAAAAAAGAGCTTCAATAGGGCACTACCGTGCTTCTCGATCACGAGCTCGGCTGCGCGATCTCGCCCACACACGAGATTGGTGAAGAGAGCGATCGCGGGAGCCAACAAAAGGGCACCGGCTGCCGTGCCGCTGTACTCAAAAGGCACCAGGCTTTTCCAAATGCCGATCGGCTCACGGAGCCAGCTCCACTCAGAAACTACGCGAATGGTGAGTAGGGAGAGGAATCCCAGGGCAATACCGGCAATTGCAGAGTTGAAAACTAGACGGTAATTTGAATATCCAACTGCTCGATATCTAAAATAGTAGGTGGAGTGGAGTAGCACGTATCCCCCGAGAAGGGGGAGCAGAAGCAGATTGAACGGCAAGGACTAGTCGATGATTGGTTATCCGATGAGTGGCGCGGCTACCTTCCTACCCGGTCGAGCCGCCCAAACCCTGAGAGGATCCGTTGCGCTTCTCGCTGCGCACCTTTAGGTAGGACTCCACCATTTCACGCACCTCGACGAGATGATGCTGAAACTCCTCCGTTGTCGCCAAATAATCCGCATCGGTGTAGTGCCCCCCATCTGGCAGGGTCGTCATGCCCTCCACCACATCCTCGTTGGGCCCTGAAAAAAACGGGGGCTTACACATTGCCATGGACTCCTTTCGGCCAACCGACCACTTCACTCAAGAGTGGGTACGTTAGCGGCAATTGAATGGCCCTTGGATCCTTCGAAGATCCGAGCAATTGCAGTGTACAACAGGGACCATCATGCCTCATGACCTTTGACGACTGAAACTCTTTTAGCACTCTCGAGCGCCAACTTCAACCAAGTCCTCATCTCTTGTATAGCAAACCCCCTTCAAATAAGGAAAAATTCCGACCTCGACAGCAGATCAAGACGCCGGCTCTAGCTGCTGCTCGTCGAAGGTGTCCGACTGCACCACGAACTTGGCGGCGGTGATGTTGTAGATGCCGCGGAAGAGCGCCTCGAAATCCACCACCCGCCCCGGGGCGACGGGCCGGCGGACGACGTCCGCCGCCATCTTGCCGAGAAGGGTGCCGTCAGAGTCGTAGGCCAGCACTTCGAGCTGGATGCCGACGGCGATGGTGGAGCCGTTGTTGCGCAGCCGGCCAGAGACCACCGCGCCGTCGCGATCGCTCGGTAGATCGACGTTCCACTCGATGACCTCAACGGTGCCGCTGGCGGTGCCTTCCACTGCCTTCTCGTTCGCCTCGCCATCGGCCGCCGGCGGCACCGCCTTCGGTACGTCTCCGTCCTTCAGTACCAGCACCGCCTTGGGCCGCTCCTCAGGGCTAGACTCTGCCGGCGGCGCCATGGCGGCGCGCAGAGCTTCCTGCGTCGCTTGCCGGCTGGCGTCGAGGTCGATCTCCGTCAAGCGCATGGAGGACAAGGTGCCGGCGGCGGAGGTGAACACCACCAGCCGTCCCTTGACCTCCCACTCGCCCTCGGTTTGGACGGCGGTGCCATCCTTGAGCACCAGGATGTCGGCCGAAGCGACGGGTGCCCATAGCGCGACGATCAGAACCAGTGCGAACCAGCGCGTTCGGGGCATCAATACTCCTTCCAGTTCTTTTGTACGATACAGACCGGTACCGGAGCGATGAACTCAACCCCCGTGTCGGCTCGCCGGGTCTTCACGTTCACCGTGTAGTTGGCGAAATTGCAGTTCTCCGGCATGAGCTTTTGGAGGCCTGCCATCACCGATTCGAGAGACTCCGGAATCGCTTCTTCGATCTCACCGGCCTGGGCGCTGGGATCGGGGTTCTTAGTGATTCCCAATTCCGTGTACGCACCGGTGGGCAGATCGTCGATCACGGCGTACCGGCTGCTGCCGGCCACCGGGTTGCCGTTGGTGGTGAGTACCGCGAAGGAGCGCCCCTGGCCGCGGTTCGCACAGGTGCGGCTACCGCCATCGATGATCTCTTCCGGCTGGAAGGTCAGGAACACCAGCAGGCCGGAGAGCGCGAAGGGCGAAGCGATCACCTTCTCACGCGACAGCAGTTCCATGTACCAGCCGGGATCGAAAGTCCCCGGCGCCGTCAGGAAGTCGGGATCGCCGGTGAAGGGCGACCCCTCCGGATCGATCGAGCGCAGGTCCGACGAATCCAGCGGCAGCTTCGACGGGAAGTCACCCCGCTCGAAGGGCCGGATCACGGCCGGGTCGGAGCTCGAATCGACGAGCTCGTCGAGCACCACGAAGAAGCGCGCCGTTTCCGTCCGCGGCCCCCACAGGTCCTCGCGGTAGCCGGTGCCGAAGGCCACCGCGTAGCGGCCGAGCTTGCCGACGAAGATCACCGACGGCGGATAGAAGATCGGCCGCGGACCGGCGTCGAAGATCTGGAACGGGGTCCACTTGGCATCGGTGATCCGCTTGCCGACGCCGGAGACGTTGACGATCTGCACCCTCTCGCGCAGGTCGACCTTGTACATGTAGCCGGCGGTAGTGCCGACATAGATGGTGTCGAGAATACCGTCCTGGTCCGTATCGACGGCCGCCGGCTCGCTCGGCACGCTGCCGATCACCTCGCGCTTGTAGAGGGTCTCGCCGGTCTCGACGTCCACCATGTAGATGAAGTTGCCCCGCGCGCCGATGCTGGCGGGATCGAGACCACCGCCGAAGATGGCGACGAACTTCTTCACCACATCCGAGCCGCCGGGGCCGCAGTTGGTGCCGTCGCACACGTCGATCACCCCGACCACCGGCCGCGACCAACCGTCGGCCAGGTCCGGAAGACCGTTGGCGTCGTCGTCACAGGGCTCCGGAGCGCCGGTGAAGGTGTTGAGGCACATGTCGGCGAACTCCCACAGGACGTCCGGATACTTCTTTGAACAGCCGGTGGCCTGGTTGGAGCAGGACGGTACGTACTTCGGGGAGCCGGAGCGCGGCGCCGGGATGTTGCCGGCGCCCAGAATGTCCGGCTGGGTGACGTCGAGGGCGTAGTAACCGACCCCCCCTTCACGCAGTCCACCCACCGCCACGGTGCGCCACTCCTTGTCCGTCGCCGTCGGGCCGATGAAGACATCGGCCACCCGAATGGAGCCGTCCACGCCGTACTGCTCGACGGCGCCGTTCGCCATCTTCTCAAGGGTCGGCATCACGCCGCGGGGTACGTAGGAGAACAGCTCGCGGCCGGTGCCGTCGGTGAACGAGCCGGTGACCACGCCGGTGGTGCTGTCGCGAGTACCGTCGAAGATTCCGGCGTCGAAAACGTGCATTTGGCCGTCGTTGGAACCTACGAAGAGCGACTTTCGGCGGTATTTGTGGCGCTCGAAGAAACAGATGTAGCCGGGATTCTTCTTGGTGTAAGGGGAGTTGACCTCACACGCCTCGTCGAAACCCTGGGCGAGTAGAGATGCCGTCGGCCGGGTCTCGTCAACGCCGTGGAAGTCGCCGAAGAAATCATTGGCGTAGAAGCGGAAACTGTCCGGCGAACCGGTGACCAGAGGGTCCGAGTGGAAAATCTCGCCCAGCAGGTAGTCGATGTCGACCCCCGCCTGGTCCGGATCCTCGTAGGACTTGACCTCGTGCACGAATCGCAGGACCTTGTGCAGCTCGTCCAGGTTGGCCGTGCTGGCGGTGCAGTCCGGGAAGACCGAACCGAGCTGGCCGCAACCCATCAGACGCATGATCTCGCGAGCGCGGCCGTTCGACAGAGTGTTGTTGACGAAGCGCCGGCGCACCGCGTCTCCGCTGGCGTTGGTCCCTCCGTAATACACCCGCCGTTGGTTCGCACCCAGCCCTAGGTTGTACTGCCTGGCATCGAGCTGAGACTCGCTCGGAGCCTGCAGCAGGAGCTGTTCACCGCCGTCCCACAGGCGGCATGCGCTCTGCCGCGAAGCCGAGCAGCGCTCGTCGCGATCCGGCACTTGGCGGACCTCCGTCGTACCGTTTGGCAGGGTCACCGTTTGATCCTTGAGGGGCAACGGCCGGAGATAGGCGTCGATCGTACCGGGCCAGACTTCGGCCCCCGCCACCGGCAGGAAGCTCGACAGGAAAATCTTGTCGGCGGAGTTCGCCTGGGACTGCGGCACGGCGGCCGAGGCGAAGCTCTGGGCCTCCCGGCGAATCCCGTTGAAGATGTTGTTGAAGGCGTTCACCAACTCCGCCTGATTGCTGGGAAAGAAAGCGTCGTCGGTGGTGGTGGAATCGACCGAGCTGGCGCTCGTCTGGCCGGCCTGCGCCATGTTGTTGAGCACGGTCTTGTTGTTGACCGCATAGCCGACCACCCAGGTCTTGACTTTGCGATCACCCCACAGCTCCTGCACCGCCTTGACCGGCTCCGTCTCGCGCGAGCCGTCGTCCGCTTGGCAGGTGTCCTCACCATCCGTCAGCAGGATCACGTAGACCTGCTTGCAGCCGAAGCGGGCGTCGTTCTGCTTGGCGACCGGCTCCCACAGGACGTAGTGACTGTTGAAGTTGCGCAGCGCCGCAGCCAGCGGCGTGGCGCCGCGGCCGATCAGCGGCTTGGCAACGGGATTCACCAGCCCCAGGGCACGGTTGAAGAAGTCGGCTCCGTCCCCCAAGAAGGGGAAGTCGTTGATGAACCGGCTGGCGCCGAAGCTCGGGGTGGCTTCCGGGTCATCGCTATCTAGCCAGGCCGCCACGCCGTCGCCGTCGCCGTCGAGATTGAGGTTCGGGGCCAGGCGCCGGCGGATCAGGGTCCGGTTGTCGCGATCCCAGTGCATCGGGATCACGTCGCCGTGGTCCATGACGGCCGGCAGGCTGGCGTCGTAAGGGTTGTCGATCGTCAATTGCTTGAGGTTGACGCCGAGGAAGTCGTCATCGTCAGAATCGTCGTTCGGCTCCCAGCCGTCACACACCCCGGCGCCGAACCAGGTGTCGTTGCGATTGAAGCAGAGGGAACCCGCCGACGGACTGTTGCAAACCTGCTTGCTGGCTACCCGCAGTTCGTTGTGATTCGGGAAGGTCCCCCAGCCGAAATTCACGTTGTCGACGGTCGACAGCACACTGTAGATGGCCTGCTTGGCCTGGTACATGCGCGAGTTCGTGCTGTCTACGCCTTCCGGCAAATCGACCGCTCGATCCGGTGGCCAGTTCATCGAGCCGGTGGTGTCGAACAGGATGAACACATAGGGCGTCGCTTCCTGACTCTTGACCAGGCTGCGATCGTCGGCGCTCGCCGTGGCGGCGACCATGCCGGCCACCAGCGACAGGCACAACGCCAGCCGTAGCCAGGGATTCGAGAAAAGCTTGCTGCGGCTCATGTCAAAAGACCTCCAAGAAAATCAAAGCCCGCTCACGGGACGATGCGGTCGATGCCGGCGGAATTGTTCAGGCCGTCGGAGATTTGCTGCGGTGCCCCCTGCCAGGGCTGCACTTCGATCTGCAAGTTGAGCGACTTTTGACTCAGCAGGGTCGTGTCGTCTGGATTGTTGCCGGTCCAACCGACCCGTCGGGCGGTGGCGCCGAGGGCGTGGTTGATCTCTTTGAAGGCCGCCGGCTCATTGATTTGGCAGAGATTGCAGGGAGCGTCGAGAATCGGCAGCATGGCCGACACCTGGACATCGTGACGCAGGGCGACCTGACCGACCACCGGCTCCGTCAGGCGCAAATCGATGGCCTGATTGTCGGGCAGCGTCAACGCCTTGCTGACGGCCACTCCCACGCCGGACTCGGCGGCATAGAAGATGCGCTGGAGGGTCTTCTCGTTGGAGCCGATCTGACGTTCCGTCTGGGTCAGCAGGGCAAGGGACAGGCCCAGAATGGTCAGCACCACCAACACCAGCAAGACCACGATGTACGCACTGCCGCGTTCCCCCTGCCGGCCGGCGAAATGCAAAGTCCGGCCTGGCCAGTGGAAGAAATTTTGCGGGCGTTTCGAGTCAAAAACCATTAGAGGTTCCTCAGGTCGACCACCGTCTGCAAAAGGCGCCGGCGGAACATTCGATCCCTACGCTCGGCGTCGGACCCCGGCGTAGCGCTTTCACCGTAGACGCGATCCTCGATCGCGCCGATCGGCGGAGAGATGTATTGAAAGTCACGGCGATCGGTGCGGGCCAAAGTCGACAGCCGCACGTAGTTCAATTCCGGCATCGGTGTGCCGGGCACCGGCGCCCAAGGACCGACCCAAGGCGAGCTGCTGTCCGCATCGGCGGTCGAGTTGTAGAGCCAGTCGTCGTTCTGGCCATCGGCCGTCTCGGTGATCACCAGTTGTTCGAGCTGCGACTGATCGAAGTATCCCTGGAGGCTGCTGTTGAAGCCTAGAGCGACCTGGAAATCGATCACGTTGTCGGCGACATCGATCTTGCCGCGCTCCACCGACAGGGGCACGTTAGTGCCTGGGAATAGCTCCGCCCGGGAGAGCTTCGGGGTCAACTCGCTGGTCGCGTCGCCGGGGATCGCCCGCACTTCGCGCACGTAATAGACGTGCTCTTCGAGCAAGCCCGCAAAGGCCACACCGGTGAGGTTGTTGGGCAGGTTGCCGGACGATGTGAAGAGCGTGCGAAAGGAAGTGTTGTGAGTGCCGCTGGTGGTGGCGAAGGTGAGCGTCACCTGAGTCAGTTGGCCGGTGACGGCACTGCGCACGCTGGCGATGTTGGTGATCGGCACCACCGCGTAGATGGTGTCGTCGAGGGGGCTCACCAGCATCAAGGCACGCTGCAGGTTGGGATTCGGCGTGACGCCAAGAGGGGCCAACGCCTCGAGATCCTGCGGCACCCCGGTCGGCGACGGATTGTTGATTTGCAGGGTGCCGCTGGTGGCCGTTGCCGGGCTTTCGTCGTCCGGCAGCAGGGTGAGGGAGGCGCTCGCCCCGAGGGCCGTAGAGACCACCTGATAGATGGGGTTTTCGAAGATGCCCCGCACCCGCAGAATGTCCGTTCCCGGTACCACCGCGGTCTCCGTATCGGCGGGCACGATGCGCACGTTGGCGCCGACATTGTTGGTGACCGACACCGCCACTCCGCGGGAGATCGGCTGACCACCGGAGGGTCCCGTCGGCAATTGCGCCGGCACGCCGCCGCGGCCCGCCATGCGCACCTTCGCAACCATGTCCCGCTGCGCGCCGCGCAGGGACTGCTGCATGTTGGCGACGTTGGTCTGCACCCGCGCCAGTTCGTTGTGGACGTCGAACAGCAGCGAAGCCGCCACCAAGATTTCGGCGACGACGAACAGGGTGATGAGCAATTCCGTCAGGGTGAAGCCCCGTTGCCTGGAGCCACCCCGGCGCCGGCGGAAGTGCGATGGGCGGCGACGTGAAGGTCGTGCGATCAACATGAGATCTCTCGTAGGCGAAGTGAACATCAGAAAGGCTTCAGCACTCGAATGCGCATGTCCGGCACCGGCCCCACCAGGCCTTCGCCGGTGTGGTCCCCTTCGGAGTACTGCAGCAGGACTTCGACTTCCTTGATGTGGATGAAGCCCCGGTCGGTACCGGCATCCAGGGGAGAATCGAAATAGCCGTAGTCGTCGTCACCGGGATCGTCGCTGTCTTCGAGGCCGGGGATGAAGTCCAGCACGCCGTCGGCGTCGGAATCCGTCACCGTTCCTCCGAGGGAGTACTGGCGAATGGTGGTGTCGCGGGTCCACACGGTGCGGGCGGTACCGCTGGGCGCCGTCGCGGTCCAGTACTCATCGCCCTCCACCTTGGGGTCGCCGGAGGAAAAGTAGTCGGTGGTCAACCGCTCGCTGCCAGCGGTGATCTCCAGCGCCTGATTGTTGAAGGGCAATTGATAAAGGCTTTCCAGTTGCCGACGCGCCTGGTTGGCGATCTGAGTCGACTGGCTGCCGGCCACGTTGTTGGACATCGAGCGGGTGAAGAGCGGCAGAATGCTGATCGCCACCACCAGCAACAGCGCCATGGCGATGAGCGCCTCCACCAAGCCGATTCCCGCCTCACCGCGCGATGGCCGACGCGCGCGCCTCCCGGTCGCCATCAGTAGGTCCATTTCCATGACGTTCCCCCTTCACCTTGCTCTTTGAATGCCGTGCCGTTCCATTTGCGCAACCGAACCAAGGCTGAAGCCTCCGGCGAGATCCAAATCTCGAAGAAGTTGCCGTAGGTGTCCGCCAATCGGAAGGCGCCAACGTCCCGCACCGAACCATCCGCCTCCAGCACCGCCTGATGGGGATCGCCCGGCGAACCGGGCACCGCCGTCAAGCCATTCACCGCCGTCACCCCTTCCGGTGCGCCGTCCGCCGGCGCCCAGAAGGCGAGGGTGGTGGGGATCTGGCGTCGATTGATCTCGAAGTCTGTCGTTCCGGGCTGGGAACCACCCACCGGATTGAAGGTTCCACTGTTGTCCAGGTCGACGAAGGAATACACCTCGTCGGATGCGAAGTCGACCCGCACCACCGCCGGTACGCCGCGCTTGACGGCTTCGATCTTGGCGCGCTGGACCTGCATCGAGAACTCCTGCGCCGCCCCCTGGATCTTGTTGCGCAGCAGCATGCGATGGAGGGCCGGCCAGGTGATCGCGGCGATCACCAGGATCAACACCACCACGATCAGCATCTCGACCAGGGTAAAGCCCCCATCCCTTCTGTGAAACTTTCGACTCTTCATACCTTCTCCTTGACGGCTGCAGAGAGGAGCAAAGGCCTTGCCAGCCCTCGGCGGAACCACCGGTTGCCTCATAAAGAACTTGATTCCAGTACGTTAAGCCATCCAAGTCCATTCTGACGACGGTACCGTTTCAATCCAAATCGTTACGAATCGTAACAGATGCGTCATACGGCAGATGGATCCGTGCCCGTGTTCCGCCGCCGGACTGATCTTCGAGGACGAGGGATCCGCCGTGCAGGGTCACGATGCGGTGACTGAGCGCCAGTCCCAACCCGACACCGCCGGGCCGGCCGGTGGCGAAGGGGTGGAAGAGCCGTTCGCGCATCTCCGGCGAGATTCCGGCGCCGCGATCCGCCACCAGCACGGAGGCACCGCCCTCGGCGTCCTCCACCCAAGCTTCCGGCGCCGGCAAGCGCCCGGCCTCGCGCTCCGCCTCCACTGCGTTGTGCAGCAGATTGCGCACCGCCCGCTCGAGGAGCTGCCGGTCGCCCTCGATGGTCGGTCCGCGACTCTCCTCCCCACCGACCCACCGAACGGCCCCGCCCAGGGCCGGATCGGCTACCGCCCGGCGCACCAGCTCCGATAAAGCGATCTCCTCCAAGCGCACCGACCCGGGCCGGGCGAAGGCGAGGAAGTCCTCCAGCACCCGCTGCAGGTGATCCGCCTCGCGCCGGATCTCGGTCAGGTAGTCGCGGATCGACTCGTCTTCCGGCGCCCGGTCGATCAGGGTCAGATACCCCTTCAAGGTCGCCAGGCTGTTGCGCAGCTCATGGGCCACGCCGCCGGCCAGCTCGCCGAGGCGTTCCAGGCTGTCCGTCAGGTGGTTTTCCCGGGCCCGCCGCTGACTCTCCGTGAGGTCCGCAAAGAGGGCCAGGTGACCGCGCACCGCCCCGTCGTCACGGCGCAACGGGTGGAGGGTGATGCCGATGGTGCGAGGGCCGTCGCCGGTCGCCAGGGGAAGCTCCTTGCGCCGCAAACCGCGACCCGTGGCGGCCGCCTCGCCGAGCACCTCGGCAAGGGCCGAGCGCTCCGCCAGGGCGTCGCGCAGCGCCGTCCCGGACGGCGGCGGCTCGATGTCGAGAAGCTCCGCCCCCACTTCGTTGAGGGCGATCACCCGGCCTTGTGCGTCGAGCAGCAAAACCCCGCTGTCGAGACTGCGAGTGAGGGTGCGGCTGATCGCTTCGAGTTCCTCTTCGCCGCCGCCCGGCGAAGGGCCGGCGTGGGCCGCTCCGAGGGAGGCCAGGGCGCGCTCGAAGGTGGCGAGGAGGAACTGCACCTCGTCGTCCCCGGCCACCTCTCCTCCGCCCTCGTCCCGCAGGCTGCGGGCGCGCTCGAGCAGCTTTTCGAAGGGCGACAGGGAGTGACGCAGGAAAAACAGCACCAGCAGCAGCACCGCCGCATTGGCCGGCAGCACCACCCAAGCGAGCACCCGGGAACTGCGTAGCTGCGCCCCCAGCTCCGCCGCCTCAAGATCCACCCGCACAAAGCGCCGGTTCGCGGCCGGTCCGAGGGGCGCGATGCCCACCACCGAGTAGGGCAACCGGCCATTGGGGCCATAGCCGCGCGCTCCGACGATCTCCTGGGCACCCGCCGGCAGCGCCGGCGAATCCTCGGAAAGGGTGCCGGTGCGCACTCGCGCAACGCCCCGCCGGTCGAGCAGGGCGACACCGAGGGCCTGCGGCGCCAGGCGGCTCAACTCGCGGGCGCTCACCGCGCCGCCGGCCGAGGCGAGCTCCGCCGCCGCCGCCGCGGCCAGGCGAGCGGCCCGGTCGCGGCGCTCTTCGGCCAGCAGATCGAGGCCGCTGCGATAGGACAGCAGGGTGAAGGACGACAACACCAGCAGCAGCAGCAGAGCCGTCGGTGGCAGCACCAGCAGTTCGCCGCGTAGCCCCAGGCGGCCGAAGCGCCGCAACCCCCTCGCCTTTCTCGCCGCCGACGGTTCCGTCACAGCAGCTCCAAATAGGCATCGACCAGTGGCGGCCCCCAGAACAGGCCGACCAGCGCGCCCAGGGACAGAAACACCCCGAAGGGCAGCTTTGCCCGCCGCCCGGAGCGGCCGGAGACGATCAGCGCCACGCCGATCAGCGCGCCGGCGGCGGTGGCCACCAGAAAGGTCACCGCCATGCCCTTCCAGCCGAGGAAGGCGCCGACCATCGCCAGCATCTTGACGTCTCCCAATCCCATCCCTTCCTCCCGGCGCAGCAGGTACCAGAGGCCCCAAACGGCGAGCAACACACCACCGCCGGCCAGCGTCCCGATCAGCGCACCGGCGAAGTCCGTCCAGGGCGCCCAAGGCTGAAGCAGCAGGCCGACGGCGATGCCCGGCAGGGTCAACCGGTCCGGCAGGATGTAGTGGTCGAGGTCAATGCCGGCGAGGGCGACGAGGAGACTGACGAAGAGCATCGCCACCATAGCGCCCAGGGAAATGCCAAAGGCCTGCAGGCAGCCCACAAAGAGCACCGCCGTCAGCGCCTCCACCAGCGCATAGCGCGGGCTGATCGGCACCCAGCAGCAGCGGCAGCGGCCGCCGAGCAACAGATAGCTGAGCACCGGAACATTGTCCCGATGGCGAATCGCCGAACGGCAGACGGGACAGCGGGAACGGGGAGCGATGGTCGACAGCCCGCGCGGCAACCGATGAATGACGACGTTGAGATAGCTGCCGATGGCGAGGCCGAAGACTGCGGCGTAGGCATTCGCCAGAAGGTCGAAGAGCACGACGCCGGGATTCTACGCCACCGGCGCCGAGGAGCGGCCGCCACGCCACCAGATCAAGGGCGCGAGAATTCCCCAAGCGAGCAGGCCGATGACGACGCCGAGATCCACCATCGGATCGCGGAAGGAGAGTTCCAGCCGGTGAGCGCCCGGCGGCGCGACGACGCCGATCTGCCCGAGGGCGGTGGGGACCACCGTCAGCACCTCGCCATCGACGCTGGCGCGCCAGTGGTCATCGAAGGTCGAGGCGATCACCAGAAACCCGCCCGGGGCCGCCGCCTCGTAGTCGAGTTCGATGCGCGAACCGCGGTCCCACAGCCAGGTAATGCGAGCCTCCGGGCGCTCTTCCACCCGCTCTCCCAGCCCCGCGCCCGCGGGGACGATCCAGTGGTCGAGGGCCCGGTAGTCCATCGCCCCGGCGCGCTGCGCGTCGACCGCCGCCTGGCGCTCACGGTGCCAGTGCACCCGCGGCACGAAGCGATAGCGCGGCAGAGCCCAGCCGTTCTCCCGCACCTCGACCGGGGCCTCCGGCTCAGCGCCGCGCAGAATCAAATACCCGACGTTCCAGGCCCCCAGCAGAGCCGCGGTGCGGACCGTGTGGGAGGCGTCCAACCGCAGCCGGTGGAGGCCGTGGCGCCCCCACTCGGTGAGCATCAGGTCGTAGTCCGCGTGCAGGGCGTAGGGCACGTCCCAAAGATTGCCGACGTAGGGGTCTAGGCGGGCGGTCTTGGTGTACTCGTAGGCGAGCCCCGGCCGCGGTCCGGCATCGCGCCGAAAACCGCCGCCCAGCGGGTGGAACAGTTCGTCGACGAACAACCGGGAGTCGAGCGGCAGAAAGGGCGCGATGGCGGCCGGCGGGCGGGCCAGGTCCGCCGCCGGCAGGGTGCGCACCAGCCCCGACCCGGTCCACAGCAAATCCCCACCGACCAGCAGCGCCAACGCCGCCGACAGCGCTGCCGCCGGTACCCGTCGGAGGCGCACGCACCACAGGATCGCCGCGCCGATCACCGCCACCCCCACGGTCAGTGCGTGTTGCCGCGCGAGAAACCCCAGCGCCTCGGACACCGCCGCGGCGCTGGCCACGGCGAGGGAGCCGGACACCACCCATGGACTCAGCCCGTTCGGTCCCAACCAGAAAACCACCGCCACCAGCAGG
Organism: Acidobacteriota bacterium; assembly: GCA_039030395.1. Classification (NCBI taxonomy): domain Bacteria; kingdom Pseudomonadati; phylum Acidobacteriota; species Acidobacteriota bacterium. Next base: position 277,867 of record JBCCEF010000003.1, on the reverse strand, counting down.
GCCACCGCCGCCGCGACCAGCGTGAGGACCAGGGGCAGTCGTTCTTCACCTCGACCCCGCTGGTCGAGCAGCCGCTGCCAGCCGAGGGCCGCCACGAAGGGCAGCGCGGCGAGGGCGAGCAGCAAGAACTTCTCCGGGTAGCGCAGGCGGCCGAGGAGCGGCAGATGCTCATGCAGCCACGGGTAGACGGGATTGTGGTGACCGAGACCGAGGAACAGGCCGCCGGCAAGCATCGCCAGCCAGGCGTTGCGCCGCGGGCAGCCGCGCCACAGGGCGGCGATGGCCAGCAAGGCCACCAGCAGACCGGGGTAGATGGAGAGCAGGTACGGGAACTGCCGGTCGTGCAGATCGGAGCCGAAGTAGAGCCCCTCCTCCCAGCGCACCGGATCGCCGAAGGCGCGCGGCAGCATCAACTCCACCAAGCGCTCCGGCGGGGCGGACCAAACCGTGGCGGTGGCGACATCGAGAGCCTCCTGGCGCGGCGAGTCTGCCAGCCGAGCGCCGGTGGCGAGAAGTTGCGGCGCCGCCAGGATCAGCGCCAGGACCACCGGCACGGCCACCCGGGCGACGGAGCGCAGGAGACCCGGCGGAGAAAGGGGACCGCGGACGACGAAAGCGACCAGGGCGAGCCCCCCGAGAAGGGCGGTGGTCGGCTCCCCGTTCAGGAGTTGCATCGCCAGAGCACCGCCGGCGGCAAGAGCCGGACGCCAGCGAAAGGGCCCCGCGGCGGCGAGGGCGTCGCCGGCCGCCAGAATCCAGGGGAACCAGGCCATGCCACCGAACATGGTGTAGGCGTGGAGCAGCGAAAGGAAAGCGCCGGCGCCGGTGTAGGCAATGGCTGCCAGGGCCGCCGCGCCCGACCCACACCCCAACCGCCGAGCCAAATACCAGGCGCCGCCGAAGGCGATCCCCCCGTGCAGCAGCACCTGCCAACCGAGGGCATAGCCCGGATCGCACACCAGGACGATCCAACTGAGCGGGTAGAAGGCCCCGTAGCTCGGATTCGACAGCAGCGGTTGCCCAGCATGGATCCAAGGGTTCCAGTACGGAACCCCCTCACCGAGGAGGCGAGCGAAGTTCAGCCGCAGGGGAAGGTGGAAGAACGCGAAGTCGCGGGTCGCGAGGAGGCGATCGGGTAGGGCCAGAATCCCGAAGAAGCAACCCACCACGGTGGCCCCGAGCACCACCGGCAAGCCGCGCCTGTGCGCAAAAGGCACCATGAGCGGGAGTCTAACCCGCGGCCGTCAGGCGGGTCCGAATGGACCCGGCAGCGCCCGAGAAGTCGCTACTTTTGAGGCCAGCGGAGGAAGAATCCATCGGCCCACAGGATGTCCTGATCGTAGTCCGTCGGGTCGAAGGAACCCACCGTGTAGGTGCCCGCGGGCAGGTTGAGATCGCGCCCACCGCTGGCGATCATGAAGCGCTTCTCCTTGCCGACTCCGCTCAGATCCATGCGGTAGTAGAAGGTCCGCTTCCAGCCGTCCCGCACCGGAATCTCCTGGATGTACTGGGGGACCAGCGCCGAACGCAGAGCGGGAATCGTGCTGACCCCCGTCCAGTCGCCGAGGTCGATGGTGCTAGAAGCACCGGCGGCGGCGGCGCTTGCCTGATCCGTCAACCAGGCCATCATCGAATTGCCGACATTGCGGGCATCCATCATGGTCCGCTTCTGTTTGGACTTCTGTAGCGCGTCGATCAGATTGGGCACCAGCAAAGCCGCGATGATCCCGATGATGGCGACAACGATCAACAACTCGATCAGGGTGAAACCCTGTTTGCGACGATTCAAAAAAAACATTCAACCCCTCCCTTCCAATGACTTCCCATGCCAGGAGCCGTGGCGCACGACCCATAGATCCATAGGACTTTCGCCACAGCCTCCTTAAGAAGCAAAATGCATACCGGCAAATCCACCAAAGAAAATGGGGCTTTTCGAGACGGACTGACAAACTGTGTCAGGCCCCTTCCGTTCCATTGCAGCGCTCAGGGGTCATTGCTCATAGGCGTACTCTTGAACCACCCGCAGCAGGCGAGCCGTGCCGGCATCGAGTTCCGCCACCGGGATTTCCTCGTCCGGCCCGTGGATGCCGGAGAGTTCCGGTCCGCTCAGAACGAAGGGTGAGAAACCGTAGGTGGGAATCCCCCGCTCACGAAAGAAGCGGGAATCCGTGAAGCCCGCAATCAACGCCGGCACCACCGGAGCCTCCGGCTCGAGAACGCGGGTGAGGACCCGGAAGAGGCGAGTGTCCGTGGACGAGGAATCGGCCGGCGGTGAGGCGACCAACACCTCCACCTCGAAACCGCTGCCCAAGGCGGCGCGCAGATCGGCGAGAAAGGCGTCGGCATCGGTTTCCGGCAACAGGCGCACATCGAGCAGCGCCGAGGCGCGCTCCGGTACAATGTTGATCCCTTCGCTGCCCTCGATCACCGTCACCTGCACCGTGTCCAGAAACAGGTTGGCGACCCCCGGCAGCATCGGTCCCGTTGGCCCGTCGGGTAAGACGTAGGCATCGACATCGCGGTAGTGCCCGCGGAACATCGGGCTCTCGAGATCGGCGATCGCCCTCAGGTAGGTCCGGGCGGCCTCGGTCACCCGATAGGTCGGAGGCCGATCCACCAGCCGCGACAGGCCTCGGATGAGCTTGTGCATGGCGCTGTGCGGATTGAGGCCGGAACCGTGCCCCCCACGGCCCTGGGCCGAGACCCGCAGCCAGAGGGGCCGCTTCTGGGAGGTTTCGACCCCCCACCACAAAAGGCCGGCCGGAGGCTTGCGGTTGCTGCCCCCCTCATTGAGGACCGCCGCCACGCCGTCGAAGATCTCCGGGTGGTGCTCCCATAGCCACGCCGTCCCCTGGCCGCCGCCGGTCTCCTCGTCGGCCACCGCCAACAGGGCGACGCCGCGCTCCGGGGGCACCCCGCTTTTCTTGAGCGCCACCAGCGCCGCCACCTGGGCCACACCGAGGCTCTTGACGTCGATCGCGCCGCGGCCGCGCAGCTTACCCGCCTCCAGATCGCCGGCGAAGGGCTCGAAGGTCCAGCCGGGGCCCGGCGGCACCACGTCCATGTGGTGCATCATCAGCAGGCCCTCTCCGGAGCGCTTGCCTTCGATCTCGGCGTACAGGCTGGTCCGCCCCTCGGCGGTCACCAGCAGCCGGGTGGAAATACCGGCCCGGTGGAGTATGTCGGCGAGGTAGGAGGCCGCGCGATGCTCGTCACCGGGAGGGTTGGTGGTGTCGATGCGCAGATAGCCTTGCAGCCAGCGGCCCACCTCCGATAGCGGCGGCTGGGCCTCGGTCGTCGCCGCGCATAGCGCCGCTACCGCAAGGACGATGCCTAGGGTGCTGTTGAATCGCACCGAGAGAATCTCGTCAGGCCTTGCTTCTCACCAAGTTCGTAGCGAATGGACGTAGGTGCCAGTAGCTGCAAGGACTCTTGTCTTCGGAGCGACGCAGGCGTACTCGAAGTACGTCGAGGAGCGGACAAAGGGCGCCGCAAATACTGGTGCATACGTTCTCGCAGTAGAACTTGGTGAGAAACAAGGACTCGTACAAACAAAAACGAGGGTACCCGAAGGTACCCTCGACAGATTACTCAACGAAACCTGTAAGGAATCGAATCAGGGGTCGACCTTCTCAGGCCAACGCAGGAAGTAACCGTCCGCCCAGAGGATGTTCTGATCGTAGTCCGTCGGGTCGAAGTTGCCGACGGTGATCGTGCCGGAGAGCGAGATCGCGGAGCTCCGGCCATCGCGGCCGCCGCTACCGACGATCATCACGCGCTCGGCGAGGGGGTTGTCAATATCCAACTCGTAGGCGAAGGTGTTCTTCCAGCCGTCGCGGGGCGGGACGTCCTGAATGTAGCGCGGCACCAGGGCGCTACGAATGGCGGCGAGGCTCGAGTTGCCGGACCAGTCGCCCAGGTTGACGGTGGTGTTCGCGCCGGCGGCGGCGGCACCGACCTGATCGGTCAGCCAGGACATGGCGGCGACGCCCCAGTCGCGCTCATCGGCGACGGTGCGCTTCTGCTTGGCCTTCTGCAGCGCGTCGATGAAGTTGGGAACCAGCAGGGCGGCGATGATGCCGATGATGGCGACGACGATCAGCAGCTCGATCAGGGTGAAACCGCGCTGCCGCTTGCGAGTCAGTTTACTCAACATTAGATCAATCCTCCTTATGATTACTCGTGGCGACCAGCCCAGAACGTTCCGGCTTCAAGGTGCCATCGATACCGCTTCGGGTGTCCTACAAAGCATGGACTGTGCCAAGTCCAAAAGGCCCGCAAATGGCGGACCCACACCATCTCTTCCTACGAAACTGTGACGCTGCTCGTCGGCCGAGTGTCACTTTTTGTCAATCGCTTCGGAAGCGCTCTCGAAACCGGCCAGGTGGAGAGCCAGGTCACGATAGATCTCCACCCCTTCGACGTAGCCGGGCAGGGCGATGCGCTCGTTGACGGTGCCCCGGGCGACCAGGTTGAGCACCTCCGGCGTCAGCACCATGAAGGGCGAGAAGCCGTAGGCCGCGATGCCCTTCGCCCGCAAGAAGCGGGCGTCGGTCATCGTCCAGGGAAGAAACAGAGGCCCCTGAGGGACCCCCGGATAGTGCCGATCGATCACCCGTTCGATGTCGTCGAGGATCCAATGATCCGCCGAACTGCCGGCGTCGGCGGCGCCGTCGTTCTCGACCCAGAGGCCCAGCCCGTGGGTTCGCCAAGGCGGCAGCAGCGCCTCGAAGGCCGATTGCGGATCGGCTCCGGGAGCGAGCTGCAGCGCCACCCGCATCTCGAAACCGCCGTTCACCTCTTCGACCGGAAACGGCACCGCCTCGTTGCGGAACATCGACTGCAGATAGCCGGGCAGTTGCTCGAAGGCCAGCACATCGTGCACCAAGCGCCGCGGCGCCGCCAACAGTTGCACCCAATCATCGCGGTCGCGAGTTTCCGCGTAGTGCTCCAGAAAGACCTCCAGTTCCGGAGAGATCACCAACCCGGTCGAAGGCCGACCCTCGGCAATGAGCTCTCGGCGCAAGTCTTCGAGGCGTTGCCGACGGTCGCTGCACAGGTGAACACTCACCACCCGCTTTTGGACGAATTCCGTTCCCCAGTACTTGACGTCGTCTTCGGAACGGCCTTCGACGGCGCCGCCCTCGGTGAGCACCACCGCGAAGCGTTCGGTCAGCTCCGGGCGCTGGGACAACAGCCATCGCATCCCCAGGTCGCTGCCGATCTCCTCGCCGGAGGTGGCGAGAAAAATGAGCGTGCGGGCCGGCCGCTCGCCGCTTTCGGCGGCCCGGCGGGCGACTTCCCGGAAGGCTTCGAGCTGGGCGACGGCGACGCTCTTCATATCGAAGGCGCCACGGCCGTAGAGCCACGGTCCGGAGAGGGTGCCCTCGAAAGGTGGGAACTTCCAAACCGAGAGATCGGACACCGGGTCGACATCGATATGGTGATGGAACACCACCGCCCGGGGATCGTCCCCCTCGAGGATCGCCCACAAATTAGCGTCCGTCGCGCCGACCCGCTCGAGGGTCGAGGGAATGCCGGCCTCGGCCAGCTCCGCCGCCAGGAACTCCGCCCCGGCGGCGGCATTGCCGTCCGGCGTGCTGGTATCGATGGCGATGTACTCCTGCAGCAGGACAACCGCCGGATGGCCTTCGAAGTCCGCCTCGCTCCAGGCCTTGAAATCACGTATCGCCAGCAGATTCTGGATCCAGGCGAAGAGCCCGACGCCGATCAGCCCCACCAGCAGCAGGCTGACGTACAACGCCAGCCGGGCGCTATTGCGGCGGCGGCGAGTGAGTTCCGAGATTCGGTTCATGGTGAGCCACCCGGCGCGGCGGCGGGCCGCCCCGGAGCGCCGCAGATCCTAGCAGCAGAAGCGGCTCTCCTGAACGGACACGGCTGCGGGACCGGGCCCTACCCTGTAAACTGCCGGCGCTTTCTCAAGGGACCGCCGACGACCATGCCCAACCTGAGCCGAACCGCCTGGATCCCCACCTTCGCACTTTGGGCCTTGGGACTGCTGGTGGTGGCCGGCTACTTCGCCAGCGAATGGATGCTGCTGTCCGGCGAGGTGGGGTTTCCCCTCGACGACACCTGGATCCATCTGACCTTCGCTGAGAATCTGGCCGCGGGCTTCGGACTGTCCTACAACCCCGGCGAACCCGTCGCCGGCTCCACCTCACCGCTGTGGACGGCCCTGCTGGCGCTGCTGACCCTGCTGCCGGGACACCCCGTCCTGTGGCCCACCGTGGCGGCGATCTTTTTTCACCTGGCGAGCCTGTCGGCGACGGTGCGGCTCGCCCACCGGCACGGCGTAGGCCAAGTCGCCGCCTGGGTGGCGGGCGCCCTGGTAGCCCTCACCTCCTGGATGGCCTGGTCTGCCCTCTCGGGCATGGAGATCTGCCTCTTTACCTTCCTGTCCGTCGCGGGCATGGCGCGCCACGCCCGGGAGCGGCTGGAGCCGGATCTGCCACCGCTCGCCTTCGCCGTGCTGGCCCTCGCCGCCATGGCCCGGCCGGAGGGCTTCCTGCTGTTGCTGCTGGCGGCCTTCGACCGCTCCTTCGAGCTGCCGACGAGCGATTCCAGCGCCCGCCTGCGCTGGCCCGGCGGCCCGATCCTCGGCGGATTGCTGCCAGCCCTGGTGGCCCTGGCGCCGGCCCTCCTCGCCCTGCGCTGGGTCGGCGGCCAAGCCCTGCCGACCACCTTCGGCGCCAAGGTGGAGCCGGATCATTGGCTGCCGAGCACCGCCTACCTCGATACCGTTTTCGGCATCCTCTTCCGGCCGCAGCCGGCGATGACGGTGCTCGCCCTGGTCGGCACCGCCCTGCTTTTCGAGCGCGTCGCCGGACGCCGCCACCCGGGCCTGCTGCCAGGTCTGTGGTGGATCGCCCTGCCGCTAGCCTACTCGGTGCTGAGCGCCTCCGGCCGGCCGCTGGTGGGCAACTTCGGGCGCTACTTCTTTCCGCTCTTCCCGGTCGCCGCGGTACTGGCGGTGCTGGCCGGGGAGCGGTTGGCGAAACGGGTCGGTCCGGCCCTCCACCTGGGGCGGCTCGCCATTCCCCTGCGGGCGCTGCTGGCGGCCCTGCTGCTCATCCCCACCCTAGGCGCCTTGGCACAAGGCGCCGGCCGCTTCGCCCAGAACGTGGCAAACGTGCGCGACGGCGACCTCACCCTCGCCGCCTGGGTGCGCGCGGAGGTTCACCCCGACGCTGTCCTGGCGGTGCAGGACATCGGGGCCTTCGGGTTCTTCACCCCCAACCGCCTGGTCGACCTGGCCGGCATCGCCACGCCGGAAGTGCAGCGGGCGGTGCGCTCCGCCCGTGGCCCGGCGGATCCCATCGGGCGGGCCGGCATGGAGTCGTTTCTGGAGCGACAGCGGCCGGATCTGTTGCTCGTCTTCGACACCTGGTTCCGGGTTCTGGAGGATCGCCCGGAGGAGTTCCCGGTGCTCTTCGTGGTGGAGGTGCCGGGCAACATCACCTTGGGTTCCGACCGCATCGTCGTCGCTACCACCCCGTGGACCCGGCCCGAGATCTTCCTTCGTCGCGCTACGCCGTCGACGCCGTCGTCCGGTGCGACGCCGCCCGAACCGCTAAACTGATCGCCCGACTCACCCCGCCGGACAGGAGAATTCCCATGGCCGTTCCCTACTTCGATCTCGCCCGCGCCAAGCAGCGGGTCGCCCAGGAAGTGACCGCCCGCTGGCAGGAGGTGTTGGACAGCGGAGCCTTCGTGCTGGGACCGGAGGTGCGCTCCTTCGAGGAGGCCTTCACCCAGTGGCTCGGCGCCGCCGGCTGCGTCGGGGTGGCCAACGGAACGGACGCCCTGGTGGTCGCCCTGCGGGCCCTCGGGGTGAAGCCCGGCGACGAGGTGATCGTGCCCGCCTTCACCTTCTTCGCCACCGCCGAAGCGGTCTCCCTGGTAGGCGCCACCCCGGTTTTCGCGGATGTCGATCCAAGGACCTACAACCTCGACCCGGCGAGCGCCGGCCAGGCGGTGACCGCCCGCACCGTCGGCATCGTCGGCGTCCACCTCTACGGCCGCCCCTGCGACATCACCGCCCTCGGCGAGCTCTGCGAGCGCCACGACCTATGGCTGCTCGAGGACGCCGCCCAGGCGCAGGGCGCCCGCTGGCGGGACCGCGCCGTCGGCACCTTGGGCACCCTTGCCGCGTGGAGCTTCTACCCGTCCAAGAACCTCGGTTGCTTCGGTGACGGTGGCGCTGTGACCGGCCCGGACGGCGCCCTCCTCGAACGGGTGCGGCGGATCGCAAACCACGGCCAGGAAGGGCGCTACCACCACCTGGAGATCGGCACCAACAGCCGCCTCGACAGTCTGCAGGCAGCGGTCCTCAACTGCCGCCTGCCGCTGCTCGATGCCGACAACGAAGCCCGCCGCCTAGCCGCCCGCAGCTACCGGGAGAACCTCGCCGGAGTGGGCGACCTGAGCTTCCCGGAGGACCCCCCAGACGCCCTCTGCGTGTACCACCAGATGGCGGTGGGCAGCGGGCGCCGGAGCGATCTGATCCAGTTCCTGACCGGCCGGAAGATCGGCACTTCCATCCACTACCCTTCGCCGCTCCACCACCAGCCGGCCTTCACCGGCACCGCCTCGGCCAGCGCTTCCCTGCCGGTGGCCGAGCGGGCCGCCGAAGAACTCGTCTGCCTGCCGATGTTTCCGGAGATCACCGCCGACGAAGTCGACGAGGTGTGCGAAGCGATCGCTGCCTTCTTTTCGTCCTGACCGGCTATTCGTCCCGCGGCGGCTCCCACAGCGCCGCAGGGTAGCGCACCACCTCCATCAGGGTAGCGACGAGGCCGTTGTCGCGGCCGGCCCGATGGGGCGTTTGGAAGTCCCACACCACCTGTCCGCCGGGGCTCAGTTCGAAAGCCCTTCCGCGTTCCGACTCGGTGACCAGCAGGTTGCCGTTGGGCAACCGCTCGACGGACCCGGCCTCCGGTGTGGAAAAGGCGCGCGGTGGATCCGCCTGCCACCGCCAGACCACCTCACCGCCCGGTAGTTCGATCTCCAGCAAGCGGGAGCCCTCCGGCGCCCCGCGATTATCGAAGATGAGCAGCCGGCCGCCACCGGAATCGCCCCTGTGGGGCGTCGGCTGGTGCTGCAGCCGCCAAGGGCCGCGCTGCGCCCACAGCGCCCGGCCCGTGGCGCCGTCGAGCACCGCGACGGTGCTGATCTCCCGCAGGGAGACGAGGACATTACCGGCGGCAAACAGCGGCGACGCATCGGCCAGGGAGCCGTCGAACACCTCGATCGTGTTCGAGTGGAAGACGTCGCCTTCGGCGCGACGCGGCTCGAGGACGGCCGCGAAGGGCGAGTCGGAGAGGGCTTGGCGCACGGACATCCGCCACAGCTCTTCACAAGCACCGGTTGTGCCCTCACCGGGCCGCAGAGCCACCACGAAGTCCTCCAGCACCTCGCGGCCCGCCTCGTCCCGCCGCGCCTCCTTGGCGAGGGACCACCAAATCTCGCCGCCTTCGTCTCCATTCGCTTCATCCCGGCCCGGCTGCACGAAGAAATCGTTGTAGAAGCTGCCGGCACAGCGCCGCACGATGTTCGATTGCGGCCCCAGTTCCACCAAGCCGCCGGTCTGATAGAGGGCGATCAGGCGGCCCTCAGGTCGTAGCGCGGCGCGGCGGAAAAACACCGTTTCGGCATTGGGAGCGATCTCCGGAAAGGCCCGCTCGAAGGGCATACGCCAGCGGTGGAGCACCTCGCCGTCCATCGCCCGCAGCACCGCTTCGGATGCGTGACCGGAGACCTCCAGGTTCACCCCCGGCCAGGCCGCTACGGGCGCCCAGGCCACCACCCCGACGACAGTGCCCGGCTCCGCCCGGCGCACCCCTGCCGCGTAGGGCAGGGAGAGCACCCGCGCCCGCTCTTCGGCGTCGCCCCGGGCGGATGAGGCGGGACCGGCATCATCCGGACCGGCGGTCCGGCGATCCGGCGGCAGCGGACGCCAGCGCCCGGCCGGCGGCGCCTCGACACCGGCGCCTATGGCTGATTCCCCTCCCGGCCAAGGGCTCTCCCGCAGCCACAGGGCCACGGCGACCAACCCTGCCCCGAGGAGCAACCACACCGCGATCCGTCGTCTCACACCTACCCTCCTTCTCCGTCCTTTGATCGCGTATACAATAGCCCGGTCGTTCGAAGCAGCCCGAGCTGCTGCCCCTCCCGACGACGACTCAGCCGGAGAAAGAAAACATGACGAGCAAAGCCCGCGTCGCGGTCGTCAAGACCCGACCTGATTCCGTCCTCGAGGACATCGGCCGCACCATGGACCTCGGCGAGGCGAAAAGCTACCTCGACCCGGCGGCCACCACCATTCTCAAGGACAATATTTCTTGGCATTTCCCCTACCCGGGGGCCAACACCACTCCGTGGCAGCTCGAAGGCACCATCCAGAAACTCCGGGCGGACGGCTACGACGACCTGGTGTGCGTGCAGAACAACACGGTGGTGACGGACCCGAAGAAGGGCGAGCGCCTCAACCGCTACCTGCCGGTGCTCGACCAGTACAAGGTGCCGGTGCGCTACAACTGCTTCGCCGACGATCTCAAATGGGAGCGCTACGAGCCTCAAGGCAAGATGCTGGTGCTGCCGAAGATCTATCCCGACGGCATCACCATCCCGGAGTTCTTCCACGGCAAGAACATCGTCCACCTGCCGACGGTCAAGTGCCACATCTACACCACCACCACCGGCGCCATGAAGAACGCCTTCGGCGGCCTGTTGAACACTCGCCGGCACTACACTCACTCCTATATCCACGAAACCCTGGTCGATCTACTGACCATCCAGAAGGAGATCCATTCGGGACTCTTCTGCGTCAAGGACGGCACCACCTGCGGTAACGGCCCCGGGCCGCGCACCATGATCCCGGAGGAGAAGAACATCCTGCTGGCCTCCGGCGACCAGGTGGCCATCGACGCCGTGGCCGCCAAGATCATGGGCTTCGATCCGATGTCCATCAAGTACATCCGCCTGGCCCACGAAGCCGGCCTCGGCTGCGGCGATCCGCGCGACATCGAGGTGGTAGGCGAAGACATCAGCGGCTGGAACTACCGCTTCTCGGTCGGCGACAACATGATCAGCCGCTTCGGCGACCTGGTGTGGTTCGGCCCCCTGAAGGGCATCCAGAAGCTGCTCTTCCGCACCCCGCTGCTCTACTTCTTCGTCTTCGGCTCGGCCTTCTACCACGACTACGCCTGGTACCCGACGGTGGGCAAAAAGCGCATCGAGCACTACAAGAAGAACAGCCAGTGGATGAAGCTGTTCGACACCTATCCGGAAGCCGACGAGAAACGCTCCGTGGCCTAGTCGACGCACCGTCGGCAACGGCCCGCCGCAGCCGGCGGGCCGCCCCCCAATCACCATGTCCACCCTCGACGCCCCCGATCCGGCATCACCGGCCCTGCCGGACGACAGCCGTCCGGACCTCGACCACCTCGGCCGTCGCCTGCTGCTGCCGGCGGTGCTGGGTCTGCTGGCGCTGGTGGGGCTCACCGTCTTCGCCGACGCCAAGGACCTGGCGGCCAGCCTCAAGTCCTTCGATCCGGCGCTCCTCGCACCGGTCCTCGGCCTGTCGCTGGTCAACTACGTCCTGCGCTTCGTACGCTGGCAGATGTACCTCTCGGCGCTCGGCGTGTCGCTGCCCCTGGGCCGCAGCCTGGCGGTGTTCCTGGTGGGATTCGTGCTCTCGGTGACCCCCGGCAAGGCCGGTGAACTGGGCAAAGCCTGGCTGGTACGGCAGCTCGGCGGCGGCCCCGCCCGGCGGGTGGTGCCGGCGGTGTTGGCGGAGCGGGTGACGGACCTCCTCGGAGTGGTGCTGCTCCTGGCCGTCGGCGCCCTGCCCTTTCCCGGCGGCCGCTGGATCGCCCTGGGCGGCGTCGCCTGCGTGCTGGCGGCGAGCGGCCTCCTCACCTGGCGCCGCGGCGCCCTGGCGGTGCTCCACGCCGTCGGCCGCCTGCCCCTGATCCGCCGCTTCGTCCACCATTTCGAAGAGATGTACGACCTGCTGCGCACCCTGGTGTCGCCCCGCCTGATGGCCGCCGGGCTGGCTCTCTCGGCCGTCGCCTGGGGCGCCGAAGCGGTGGGATTCCTGGTCGTGGCGCGGGACTACGCGCCGCAGATGGGCCTCTTCGCCAGCCTCTTCGACTACGCCGCCTCCACCCTGGCCGGCGCCCTCTCCATGCTCCCCGGCGGCCTGCTGGCCTCCGAAGGCACCCTTGCCGCCCTCCTCGGCGCCCAAGGCCTCAACGCCGCCGACGCCGCCTCGGCCACCCTCATCATCCGGGTGGCGACGCTGTGGTTCGCGGTGGCCCTGGGGCTCCTTGCGCTGCCGTGGGTGCTGCGGAAGGTGCGGAAGAAAAAAAACCAGACCGGCTAAGCGCCGAACTTCGCCAGCCGGCCAGCGTTGGCGAGCATCAGGCCGAGGAGCTGGTGGGCCGGGAAGGTGGCAAGGTGGCCACGGGTGCACTGGATCTCGTCGAAGGCGGAGGTGTCATCCACGAAGCAGCGCTTGGAGGAGAGGAGCAGCGGCACCGGGTGCCAGCTATGGGCTTTCATCGGCGCCGGGGTCGAGTGATCGCCGGTGATGGCGAGGGCGCCGGGGCCCAATTCCAACAGCCGCGGCAGCGCCGCGTCGACTTCTTCGAGCACCTCGACCTTGCCGGCCAGGTTGCCGTCTTCCCCCATCATGTCCGTTTGCTTGACGTGCAGGAAGAAGTAGTCGAAGTCCGCCCAGCGCTCGCTGACGGTATCCAAGATGTCGCCGATGCGCTTGCCGCAGGGCACCACCTCCATGCCGCAGACGGAGGCCACGCCGCGGTACAGCGGGTAGCCGGCGAAGGCGCCGAGGCGCATCCTGTAGAGGTCCGCCATGGAGGGCAGGTCCGGCCGCTGGGAGATGCCCCGCAGGAGCACCCGGTTGGCCTTCGGCTCGTCCGCCAGGACGGTGTGGAGCTGGGCGATGAGGTCCTTCAAGAGAGCCGCCGTCGCCTCGCCATCAGGCGCCGTGGCGCGCGGGTCGAGAGGCGGCACGCCGAGTTTCTGGGGATCCGTGTCGGCCACTGTCGCCGACAGATCCTCGCCGCGTAGCCGAAGGACGAATCGGTAGCCCTCGCCGGCCGCCACCAGTACTTCCAGCCCCGGAATCGGCTCCGCCGCCAGTCCTTCCCGCAACCGCTCGCACAGACGCCGGCATTCTGCCGTCGGAATGCGGCCGGCCCGCCGATCGGAGAGATTGCCCTCGCCGTCGGCGGTGGCGAAGTTGCCGCGGATCGCCACGTCCCGGGGGCCGATCTCGATCTCCAGGCCGAGGGCTTCGAGCACTCCGCGACCGATGTCCGTCGCCGGTTCCGTCGGGTCGTAGCCGAAGAGCGCCAGATGCCCCGGACCGCTGCCGGGGGTCACGCCGGGCAGCACCGGCACGATCCGCCCAAGGGCTGAGCGGGTTGCCAGGGCGTCTAGATTGGGGGTCGCTGCAGCCTCGAGGGCGGTCTTCGGCTGCTCCGCCGAGCGCAGATCGCCGACTCCGTCGAGCACCAGCAGGACGACCTTGCGCTCGCCGGGCCGGGCGAGGCGGGCAAGGAAATCGTAGTGGTGCGACGTCATCAGCCTGTCCTTCTCAGCAAGTTCGTAACGAGAGGACGTAGGCGCCTGTAGCTGCGAGGACTCTTGTTCTCGAAGCGACACAGGCATACTTGGAGTACGTCGAGGAGCGGAGAGGGCAAAGGACGAGGCAGATGCGGGTGCATACGTTCTCGCAGTAGAACCTTGCTGAGATGGACGGGCTAGGCCACCATGTAGCCGGTGGCGCGGATCTGGAGCCGGGCGCGCGGATCGAAGCCGCTGCCGACCAGGGCGAAGGCGCTGTCGCTACCCAGCACCGGCAGCACAATCCAGCCATCGAACGTATCACCGCCGCTGTAGGCCGGCACCACCGGTTCGATCTCGGCGATCTTGGTCCAGTGGGGGTCGTTCGGATCGAAGTTCGCCTGCAGCTCCACGTAGGCGCGATCTAGGTCGATCGAGCGCGTGCCCGCCGGATGCCAAACCGACACGACAAAGCGAATCTCGTCGAAGGCCGCAGCGTCAAGGCGCGTTTCGCCTTGGACGGCGAAGGGGAAAAAGAAGCTCCCGGACGCGTCCGTGGCATGGATCTCGGGGGTCGAATCGAAGATCAGATTCTTCGGAGGTACGTTGGGTTTCATGGCGTTTCGGTGCCTCGGCGCACCTCGGGGAACTTCGGGGGGAGCGACCATTAGCGCGCGATCATATCACCGGCCCCGACCGCTCGTGGGAGCCCTTCGAGAGGGTCCCCGTTACATTTGCCACACGGTTGTGCTATATTTTAGATAAGTCTGTAATATGAGCTATGGTCGTCATGTCCAACCAGCTCGAGGGGAATCGATGAGCTCAGTCAACCCATCCACCGAATCTGCCGCGAGTTCCGTTCTCTTGTTCAGCCGAACGCCTGCCGGCTGTTCCTATGACGGCGCCTTCGAGCGCGCCTTGGGGAAAGTCGAAGGGCATCGGGCCGCTCTGGCCGCGGAACGCGAGGAAGCCGAGCGAACTCTTGGAAACTGGCGGCGCCACCCGGCGCCGCAGCGCCGCCTGCTGGCCTGGAACCACCGGGGCCCCTGGACCTGGTCTCTGGCGTCGGCGTTGGTTGAAGAAGCCGAGCGGTCTTTCTGGCGGGACCATCCTCAGGCCGTCGCCCTCGCGGCGCTGGCGGCGGAGGCCGGTCGGCGCATCACGCCGGAGCGATACGCCGACTCCCTGGTCTGCGATCTCCGGTCCCTGGGCTGGGCCCTCCACGGCCGCGCGCTCCTCGCCACCGGCGAGCAAAACGCCGCCGAGATCATCGAGCGTGCCTTCGAGGACGACCCCGTCGTCCGAAGATCCCCTCACGCCCTACACCTTCGCTCCCTGCGGCTGGCGCACCAGGATGCGGCAGGCGCGGGGCGTGGCTTCCGGCGAGCCGCCGCCGCGTTCCGCCAGCGCGGCGAGGCCTTCTACTCGGCGATCGCGCGAATTGACCATGGACTGCTTTTGACCCGGCAGGTCGCGAAGCGGGTGGTGCGCGACGGCCAACGCCGCGGCGGGCAATCGGCCCAACAGGCCACCGCCCTGCTTCAGGCCGGCCACTCGCGGCTCGATCGGCAACGCGCGCCGCTGGCCGCGCGGCGAGCCGAGGAGGCCCTGAGGGTTCTCTCGTCGATCGGTTGAAAACCCTCGAGTCCGCACTTCTCATGACGGAGCTTCGGTGGGCCGCTATTCGTCGGCGTGCTGGGGATAGAACTCGAGGTGGGTGCGGGCGCCCAAGAGCTGTTTGGTGAGGAGCACGATCTGGCCGGTGTGGTAGCTCATGTGCTCGACCGCGTGGAAGGTGGCGCCGAGGGCGTCGGTGTCGTAGCCCTGGATTTTCAAGGGCACCTCGAGAGCGTTGGGATCCAGCCGCTCCAACACCTCGACGGAGCGGCGCACCGCCATCGACAGGTCCTCTTCGAGGGGCTTCCGGGTGAGGGACCGGTAGGCGGAAAATTCGCCGGCGCGGTCGCGTTCAATGCGATAGCCGCCCACTCCGCTCAAGATCCACAGCGAGAGATTGCCCTTCAGATGGAGCAGGAGATTGCCGACGCTGTTGAGGCCGCTCGCCGGATTGTCCGGACCCGGGCACCACCAGATCTCGTCTTCGCTCAGGCGGCCGGTGCAGTAGAGAATCTTCTCCTCGTACTCCTTGAGGTAGCGCGCCGCCAGGCGAAAGACCGGAAGCTGCACCCCCTGGGACAACACCGTGCGGGGCAGGTCCTTCGGTGCCCGGCTCCTCGAATCCGTCACGGCCGAAACTCCAGCAGGTCGGCGCCGAGCTGCTCAAACAACCTGCCCGTAGCCGGCAGCGGCAGGCCCACCACGTTGCTGTAGTTGCCTTCGACCTCTTCCACCAGCAGGGCGCCCAGGGCCTGGATGCCGTAGGCGCCGGCTTTGTCCATCGGCTCGCCGGTCGCCACGTACCAGGCGATGCGCTCTTTCGAGAGGTCCGCCATGCGCACCCGGGTGTGCTCGACGGTACCGGCTCGATCGACGCCGTGCCGCAACTCCACGGCGGTCAACACGATGTGGCCGCGACCGGCGATGCGGCCGAGCATGGCGCGGGCGTCGGCCTCGTCCACCGGCTTGCCGAGAATCTCGCCGTCGAGCACCACGATGGTGTCCGCCGCCAGCACCCACTCGCCGTCCCGAGCCGCCGCCGCGGCCTTTTCCGCCGCCAGCCGCGCGACGTAGGCTGCCGGCGCCTCACCGAGGCGGGGCGTTTCGTCGATGTCCATCGGCCGCACCTCGAAGGCGAGACCCAGATGACCGAGCAGCTCACGCCGGCGCGGTGAGGCAGAGGCAAGTATGAGAGGCCCTCGGCCCGGATCTCTTGTCACTTTCATCGCGCTAGGTCTCTCTTCTCGTCAACTTCGTCGTGAGACAGAACCTGTCATGGGTAGTAGCCGCGTATCGTCTTCGCCTCGGCGCCGGGACGGTCGACCTCGACTTCGATCGGCCGGAAGACGTCCTCGTCGCTGGTGTCGGTGGACTGGTAGGTGAGCAGGTACTGGCTGCGCAGCTCTTCTTCGATCGTCTCGTAGACCCGGCCGAGTTCCGTTGCCCGTTGGATGAAGAACGAGCGGCCGCCGGTTTCGTCGGCCAGGCGCTGCAGCAGCATGCGGATGCGGGTGTCCTTGCCGGGCAGTCCGAGGCCGATGGAGTACACCGCCACACCGGAGCGGCGAGCGTATTCCAGAGCATCGTCGAAACCGTAGCGGCTCACTTGGTCGTCGCCGTCGGAGAGCAGAATCACCACCCGCTTCCCCTGGATGCCGGAGAAGTAGTAGAGGGCGTAGATCAGGCTGTCGTACAGAGCGGTGCCGCCTTCGGCGGTGATCGCCGCCACCCCGCCGGCCAGCACCTCGCGGTTGTTGGTGAAGCGCACCAGCAGCTCCGGCTGGTGGTTGAAGGTCATCACCGCGGCGCGGTCCTTCGGCGTGACCACCGTTTCGAAGAACCGTAGCGCCGCCTTCGAAGCCTCTTCGATTTCCTCCACCATGGAGGCAGAGTTGTCGAGCAGGATGCCGGCATAGATCGGCAGATCGATCACCCGCTCGAACCGCCGGATCTCCTGCGGCGTGCCGTTTTCGGTCACCGCGAAGGCCTCCTTCGGCAGATCGTCGATCGGGCGCCCGCGCCGATCGAGGACCGTGGTGAAGAGTTCCACCACCTGCACGTCCACCACGTCGATGGGGTTCGGTGCGTTGATGAACACCAGATCCTCCACCGAGTTGCCGTCGGTCAAGTGGGCGACCACCCGCACGTAGTCCAGCTCCTTCGAGGACGACAGCAGAATGGGCTGGGCGAAAGGCGGCTGATAGAGGGTCGCCACCGGCTGCTCGTTGAAGAAGAACTCCACCCGGTCCAGACGGTCGCCCTCCGGCACCTGGACCTCCGCCATCGCCCGCAAGCTCTCGCGGTAGGTCTTGCCGGCCTGGGGCTCGACCAATCGCACGTCGAAGCGATGCGGACCGGCGTTGATTTCGAAGCGGTCGCGGGCCAGCACCTCGCCGGCAGCATCGAGGGCCGCGGCCTCCACTTCGTGAATGCGGGGAGCTTCGCCCAGGTTGATTTCGACGCTGTAGGGAGGTCGGGCCTTGGTCAGCACCGGCCGGCCGTTCAATGAAAAGCGCACCCGCGCGATGCCCTCACCGGCGGTCACCGCCTCGACCCGCGTGTTGCCCACCTGGAGGGTCGGCGGCGGCGGCAGCAGGCGGATCGACCAGTCGCCTCGACCGAGGGAGGCGTTGGCCTCTTCGGCCAGTTCCCGCAAGGCCGTTTCGCGGGTCGAAACATCGCGCGGCGTTACGGCCGCAGGCCGCGCGTCACGGGCGGCAAAGGGGACTTCGAGATCTTCGTCGTGACGGTAGAAACGACCGGAGCCGAGATCGCGCACCCGCAACACCAGTTCGTAGGTGCCAGGACGCAGATAGCGCTGGAAGAGCAGCGGGATCTCGCCGGAAACATCCGCCACCGGAAAGTGGAAGCGGTAGCGGAAGTTTTCGAACAGTTCGCCTTTGCGAAGCACTTCGCCATCGAGCACGAAATCGTAGGACGGATACTTCTCGTGCTCCGACGGGGTGACCGCCTCGAGGGGCACGGCAATGATTCCCTGGAGCACTGTGCGACTCTGGTAGCGGCCGGGAAAGTCGAGGGCGAATTCACCGTCGAAGGTTTCGCCGTCCTGCGGCAAGTCCGTCGTGCGCCCGAGGAAGGACTGCAGCCACTCCTCGCCGGGCGCCGGAAACAGATCGCCGCTGTCGCGCAGCTTTTCGTAGTCCACGGCGCTCACCAGGGCGGCGGCAACGGCGCGGCCGCGGAAGCAGTTCTCGGCCACTTCCCGCACGAACCCCCCGTCGTTGAGCACCGATCCGGTGAGGCCTACGGAGAGCCGCCCGATGCCTTGGGACGGGCTCCACAGCTCGTACCGGCCGCCGCGCCGAATAAACACCAGGTGGAACTCGCCCTGGGATCGCCCGAAGCCGGCGAAGCGCCAGATCTCCAGCGGCTCGATCACCCCCGGACAACGGCCGGGGAGGGTTTCCGCCGGCTCACCGAACACCGCGAACATCAGGGCGCGATCATCGCCCTCCGCCCCGAAGCGCTGGGCGGCCTCTTCGCGGCGCGATTCCCAGCCCTCGCGCAACTCGTTGCGGGCCGTCTCCGGATGGGGATCTCTAACCCGCCAGAATTCCTCGATGAAGGCTCGGCGCTGGTAGTCCTGAGGAAGCTCCGAAAAGACCGCCCTCTCCTCGTCGGAGATCAGCGGTTTCACCTCTTCCAACCAACGTTCGAAGGCGGGAGCGAGGGGTGGAGTTTCGGTGGAAGGGGATGCGGCCGACAGGACAGCGGCCAACGCGCAGCCTAGGATCAGGAGTCGAACCACCAGCGGTGAGACCTTCCGTCGGGCGAGCACGGCCTGATCGTACACCGCGCCCTCACCGACGGAGCACCTTCCGAGCCCGGAAGGACGACGGCGAAGCCCAGACCCCCTGCTAGCCCGACTTCCTTGCACGGGTCGCCAAGTAATTCGGCAAGAACCGCGACAGCGGCTCTTCCGGCGCCGCGTCTTCGTAGAGGGCCGTCAGCTCGAAGCCGGCGGCAAGCTGGCCGCCGATCTGGTCCTCCAGGGAATGGCCGAACTCCAGGGGTCCCTGGTGCGCGGCCAGTTCTTCGGCCGTCTTGCCGGCGGTATCCGAGTAGGGGATCCGGTGGCGCACCGTCAGGCTCTCATCCCCTTCGTCGAACAGGTACAAGCAGGGATTGGCAAAGCCGGTCATCAGCAAGCCGCCGGAACGTAGCACCCGGTGGGCTTCCCGCCACATGGGGAGCACCTCCGGCACGAAGCAGTTCGACACGGGATTGAACACTAGGTCGAAAGAGCCGTCCGCGAACGCCGACAGGTCACACATGTCGCCTTCGACAGCGGTCAAATCGAGGTGCTCGCGCTCGGCCAGAGCGCGGTCCTGGGCCAGTTGTCCGGGGGACAGGTCGTACACCGTGACCCGACCGCCGGCGGCGGCCAGAATCGGACCTTGCTGCCCGCCGCCGCAGGCCAAGGCGAGGACATCGAGGCCCTGGATCGGCGGAAACCACTCGCGCGGCACGGGCAAGGTCGAGGTCAAGACGATCGACCACTCGCCGCGGCGGGCGGCGGCGATTTGCTCCGCCGTCACCGGCACGGTCCACTGATTGGCCTCCTTGACCATGTCGTCCCAGGCGCTGCGGTTGTGTGACAAGAGTTTTTTCATGGATTCATTTCCTCTGCGCTAGACTCGCGGACGATTCACCTGCCGATCTACCCGTCTCCGGACGCGAATTCCAACTGCATTCATCGCCAAGACCCCCTTCGAGAGGAGATTCTCTACCATGCACCACCGGTTGATTCTCACCTTCGCCATTCTCTTGATCGTCGCCGTGCCGGCGGCGGCCCAGACCCTAACCTTCGCCGCCGATCAGGACAACACCATCTGGGAGCCAATTGAACCGGATACCACCTTGGGCGGCATCATTCTCAACAGCAACGGCGTCGGTCCACACATCTTCGCCGGCCGCGCCGGCGATCTGCGGCGCGGGTTGGTCCGTTTCGATCTGAGCGGCGTCGCACCGGGCACCGAGATCGACCAGGTCACCCTGAAACTGTTCATGGACCGCACCATCGCCGGACCGACGGACGTCTCTCTACACGCGGTGACCACCGCCTGGGGTGAAGGCACTTCGAACTCCGAAGTCGACGGCGGAGGAGGCGGTGGCGGAGGAGGCGGGGCTCTCGCCACCATCGGCGACGCCACCTGGCTTCACGGATTCTTCGACACGGACCTGTGGACCACCCCCGGAGGCGATTTCGTAGCCGCCGCCAGCGCCACCACCACCGTCGATCAGGCGGGCGCCTATAGCTGGACCTCGGCGCAGCTTGCAGCCGACGTCCAGGCCTGGGTGGACGATCCCTCCAGCAACCACGGCTGGATCATCGTCGGTGTCGAAGACGGCGATCCGACCGACGCGACGGCCAAGCGCTTCATCAGCCGCGAGGGACCGCCGGATCCGGAGGTGACGACCCCCCCGGGCGGTCCGGCACCGTTTGTGCCGGAGCTGCTGGTCGGCGTGGCCGGTGACCCGATCGTCGCCATTCCGACCTTGAGCGAGTGGGGCATGGGCCTGATGATGCTGCTCCTCGCCGCCTTCGCCCTATGGCGGGTGCGGCGCGTGACGGCCTGACCAGGCCGCCTGCGCGTGGGGGCAGCGCCGAATAAAGAGGCAGGACGCACCACCCCGGGCAAGGCGCACTCGCCCGGGACGCAGGTGCAGATCTACTCTGTCCTAAGGGGTGGTGACGGCTACCGAAAACCGCGACGCAGTTCGCGCCGAAAGATCTTGAAGGTCTCGTCGTCGAACAGCACCAGCACGACCTTTTCCAGCTTCGTACCGCCCTGTAGGTAGCGGTGGACCTCGGTCAGCAGGATGCGGGCCGCCCGATCGACCGGAAATCCGAAGACACCGGTGGAGATTGCCGGCAGGGCGATGGTGCGGAGGCCGTTGCGGTCGGCCAGGGCCAGGGCCGAGCGCACCGCCGAGGAGAGCTTGCGATCCTCATCGCCCTCGCCGTAGTGCGGGCCCACCGCATGAATCACCTGCTTGGCCGGCAGGGTGCCGGCGCCGGTCATCACCGCCGTGCCCACTGGGGTGTGTCCGATGCGATCGCATTCCTCCTGAATCGACGGACCGCCGGCCTCGCGGATGGCCCCGGCCACCCCGGATCCCAGCTTGAGATCCTCGTTGGCCGCGTTGACCACCGCATCGACTTGGACTTCGGTGATGTCCCCCTCGAGAATCTCGAGCTGCGTATTCTCCAGGGTCAGTAGAATTCGATTTTGCGCTATCTTCTCAGCCATCGATACTTAGCTCCCTCCAAAGCCTTGAATTATACCAGCCTTCGCACTGGCTTTGCCCCTTCCTTCGTCATAGACTCCTCGGCGCTATGCTCAGGGCCCTCAAATCAGAACTCTCGCAGCAACTCGAACAGGTGATCCAATCGCTTTACGGAGTGGACCACCCGGTCACCGCCGAACTCGCTCCGCGGCGCGAACTCGGCGACCTGGCCTTCCCGGCACCGCTCCAGTTGGCGCGGGTTCTCAAACAGAATCCCCGCCAAACGGCGCAGGAAATTCTGGCGGCCTTCGAGCCGCCGGCCATCGTGGACCGGGCCGAAATCGCCGGTGCCGGCTATCTGAATTTCTTCCTCGATCGGCGGGAAATAGCCGCTCGCATGCTCGAGGTGGACCTCCTCGACCCCTCCTCCAGCGAGGAAACTCGCTCGAAAGTCGTGGTGGAGCACACCAATATTAACCCCAACAAGGCCGCACACATAGGCCACCTGCGCAACGCAGTACTGGGCGACGTGCTGGTGCGCACCCTGCGGTGCCTCGGTTTTCCGGTGGAAGTGCAGAACTACATCGACGATACCGGCGTGCAGTTGGCCGATGTGGTGGTGGGGTTCATCGACCTCGAAGGCAACACCTACGATCAGGTGGCTGCCCTGCCGGAGCCGTTCGATTTCCACTGCTGGGACCTCTACAGCCGGGTCGGCCGCTGGTACGACGAACATCCGGAGCACAAAGAGCTGCGGCGCACGACCCTCCACGAGTTGGAGGAGGGCACCGGCCCCCGGGCCGAGATGGGGCGCCTGGTGGCGCGGCGCATCGTTCATCGGCACCTGAAGACCGTGGCCCGCATCGGCGTCGGCTACGACCTGCTGACGATGGAGAGCGAGGTGCTGCGGCGGGACTTTTTCACCCTCGCCTTCGAAAGCCTCAAAGAGCGCGGCACCATCCGCCTCGAAGCAGAGGGCAAGAATGCCGGCTGCTGGGTGATGCCTCTTTCCCAGAGCGAAGAGTTCGCCGGCCTGGAAGACCCGGACAAGGTGATCGTCCGCTCCGACGGCACGGTGACCTATGTCGGCAAAGACATCGCCTACCAGCTCTGGAAATTCGGCCTCCTCGGGCGCGATTTTCACTACCGCCGCTGGCAGGAGGAAGGGGTTTGGGAAACGGCACCGGAAGGGGTGCCAGGAGGATCGGAGAACGCGCCGGAGTTCGGCAAGGCCGGCCGGGTGATCAACGTCATCGACAACCGCCAGAGTTACCTACAGCGCATCGTCAAGGCCGGCCTGGAAGCGCTGGGGCACACCGACGAGGCCAAGGAATCCATCCACTTCGCCTATGAAATGGTCGCCCTGTCGTCGGCCACGGCGCGGCAGCTCGGATACCTCGACGACGGCGCCGATGAGACCCTGGAGATGTCCGGCCGCAAGGGCATCGGCGTCAAGGCCGACGATCTGCTCGATCAACTGGTCGCCAAAAGCCGAGACGAAATCGCCCAGCGCAACCGCGACATGGCGGAACCGGAGCTCGACGCCCTGGCCCGGCAGATCGCCACCGCGGCGCTGCGCTTCCTGATGGTCAAGGCCACCACCACCCGACTGATCGCCTTCGATCTCGACGAGGCACTGTCCTTCGAAGGGGAAACCGGACCGTACCTCCAGTACTCGGCAGTGCGGGTCAAAAACATCCAGCGGCGGTTGGCGGACGAGGGCCTGGAATCGACGGTCGGCGGCGACGACGTGCGCGACGAGGCGGCGGAGCTGTGGTCCGACGACCTGTGGGACCTGGTGTTCGACACCTTGCGCATCGAAGACCAGGTGGAGCGGGTGGGCGCCAATCTGGAGCTGTCGCTGCTCGCCCGCCACGCTCTCGACCTGGCCCAGAAGTTCAGCACCTTCTACCACCGACACCCGATCCTGCGGGAAGAGGACGCCTCCGCCCGGCGCATCCGCCTGGCCACGGCGCTGGTCTTCCGGCGCGGCCTCGAAGAGTTGGCGAACCTCCTGGGCATCCCCTTGCCGGAGTCCATGTAGCTGCCGATGGCTGACTCTCCAGAGGCCCTCCCCAAGGCGAGTTGGGTCGGTTGCGGCTGCGCCTCGATCTTCACGCTGGTGATGCTGGTGATCGTGGCTTTCACGGTCGCCAACTACCGCGCCAATGAGAAGTTCCGGGACGCCATGACGGATCCTGAAAAGCGCACCGAAGGATTCCGCCAGGTGCTGCCCTACGACCGTCTGCCGGAGGGCTATCAGCCCCTCGGTGGGATGCGCGTTCCGGGGATGTTGCGCATGGCGCTCCTGGCCGACGCCACGCCGGACCAGCCGCCACCGGCGCGGGTGCGTTCGGGCTTCTTTTTCGTGCGCATGCGCAACTGGCTGGGCCGCAAGGCGCAACTGACCGAAGCCTTCGGCCAGGACGGCCAGGGCATCGAGCAAGAAGAGGTGTCCTTCGAGGCGCGGGAGGAAATCGCCCGCGGCAGCCTACAGAGCGACGCCGCAGAGGTCCTCTACTACGCCCGCCGAGGCCCCCTGACCATCTCGCAGGGAGAATTCGGCTTCCCCGCCGAAGCGGATCCGCCCAAAGAGCCGGGCATTGCCACCATGCTGCTGATCGAATGCCCGGACGACGACGCCCTGCGCATCGGCCTGTGGTTCGCCGCGGACCCGACGCCGGAAACCCCCGCCGCCGAAGCCAACTGGCGCGGCACCCCGGCGGACCCGGCGACGATCGAAGCCTTCCTGGCCCCATTCAACCTCTGCGCCTAGCCCGACCTTCTCACCAACTTCGTAGCGAGAGGGCGCAGGTGCCTGTAGCTCGGGGAACTAGGTGCCCGAAGCGACGCAGTCGTACTTTCAGTACGTCGAGGAGCGGAGAGACCAAGAGACGCTGCAGATGCAGGTGCATCCGCCCTCGCAGCAGAAGGCTGGAGAGAAGGTCGGGCTAGGGGAGAGCCACCCGCTCGCTCTCCCCACCCTCGACCTCGAAAGCCACCTCTTTCCCAGCGACGAGGACTCTGTAGCTACCGATGGGAAGGCCTGCGATTTCCTGCGGTCGTTCGGCCTCCACCGAAAGCAACCGGCCGAGGCGCAGACTCAGCGCCGAAAGATCCCATCCCCCAGCGCCTTGCAGCGCGATCGGCCCACAGGTTTCCTCGCAGGTGAACGCCACCTCGCCGACCCTGCCCATTTCGAGAACCAATCCCTCAAGAGCCCGGTCGAGGGACACCCACTCGCCCAGCATCCACCGGCCGCCGGCAAAGGCCGCGACCCTCAAATGGGACGGTTGCGGAGGCTCGATGGGCACGTCCACTCGGCCGGCGACGCTGGCGGTCAAAAGGCGCACGGAACCCTCGGAAGACTGCACGAAGACCAGCGCTCCAGGCACCCCGTCCGCGGACTCATCGCGCACTTCGATCCTCACCGCATCGTGGTCCTCGCCGAGCACCAATTCAACGGGCGGTAGGGGTTTCTCGGGGGTCAAAGTCACCGCCGCCACTTCGCTCACCGCATCGCCCGAGCGGGCTCGCAAGCGCAAGACGCCGGGCTCGAGCCCGTGGAGCCCAAAGGTGCCGTCGTCACGGCTGAGGGCGAAGCCTCCGCTTTCGAGTTCCCGGACTCGCGCTCTGGCCACCGGTACACCTTCACCATCGGTGACCACGCCCTCCACCGTGTGAAGTGAGTAGCGCAGAACCACCTCCTGCTCGTCGGCGTCTTCCAGGCGAACTTCGATCGGTCGACCGAAGGTCGATCCCTGCTCCGGGGTCCAAGTGACTCTCCAAATACCCGCGTTCAATCGCCGGCAGGCGAATCGGCCGTCCGGCGCGACTTCAACCCGCACATCGGGGCGACCGCCCCAGAGCACCCGAGAGGATTCGAGTTCGCCGACTCGGTTCTTGAGAACGACCCCCGGCGCCCGCGGGCTGGTGGTGCTCCACGAAAGCCAGCCGGGACCCACCTGCCGGTCGCCGGCGAGCACCACTCCCCGCACCTCTCCCGGAGACTCATCGCAGGCCACCTCGAATTCCACCTCTTCCGGCACCTCGATGCGGCGCTCACAGACCAGATCGGCTCCCTGCATCACCGACAGCAACGCCGAGCCCGGCGGCACATGGGCGAAGACCGCAGCACCGCCGGAGACCGTCGCCGTCAGCATGTCGCTCTCGTGCCACTGACCCCGCAGATCGAGCCGAGCGGTCGCACCTGACTCTTCGACCCCGGTCGCCACCACCCGCACCCGGCAGCCGGTGATGAGTTCGATCGGACCGAGATCATGGCGCTCGGCGCCGTCCGGCAATGCCACATCGAGGTGGCGCCGCGCCCGGCCCGGAGCTTCGACCTGCAACGCCACCGAGGAGCGCGCCAATCCGGGGAGTTCGAAGAACCCCTCGGCATCGCTTCTCGCTTCGAGAAGATCCCCTTCCAGCCAACCAAGGAGCAGGTTCTCCGGCGCCCGCACCGTCCACACCCGGGCCCCCGCCACCGGCAATCCGTCCTCTTTCCGCACCACCTGCCCAGCGATCGCTCGCCCAGCGGACAGTTCGATGTCTCCGAGATCCCGCCGCTCACCGGCCTCCCCCGGTTCCAGATCGATCCTCGATGCCACCCTCTGCGGCACCGATAGCTCGAGCACCGCGGCGGTTCGGGGAGGCACATCCAGGATGAAGGCACCATCGCTGGCGATCTCCCCGGTCCAGGATCGATTTCCCAGAGACAAGGTCGTTCGACCTTCCGGAACGGGGCTTCCGAAAGCATCCACTACCCGACCCACGACCTGAAAGGTCCGGCGCAAGCGGACTTCGATCGGCGGCCCCGGTTGACGGGGAAGGGTCACCGGCTCGGGTAGAAAGCCTGGGGCCTTCACTGTGGCGCGCCCCGCGCGACCCTTTGGCATCCCCTCGATGCGAAGTATCCCGTGAGCGTCGGCAGGAAATCGCCGACCCTCGGAGGTCAACGCTTCGGCATCGGCAACGGCGATTCCAGAGGGGCCGAGAATATGGAGTTCGACGGTTTGTGCGGACTCCATCGGAACTCGGCCGAGGGACATCACGCCTTCTCTCAACTCCACTACCCTGGACTGGTGGGCAAACCCCTCATGCGACCAAGCAACCTGTGCTTTCCCGATCGCCAATCCTTCCACCCGCCAAGCTCCAGTCTCCTCGCTGACGGCGCCGCGTGCCACCACCCGCTCAGAGCCGGGAGCCGTGAACGCCCTCACGGCCACCCGAACACCGGCGAGCGGCTCACCGGAACGGGCGTCGATCACCGACCCTTCCAGCGCCGCCCCCGGCAAAAGCACCAGTGTCTCCGGCAGGCTCGAAGCCCTGCCCCGCCAGATCAGAGCGGCGGTGGTCTCCCCCAGAACCATCACTTCCAGTTCCAGTGGACCGGGAAGGGATGGCAAAACCACAGTTCCCTCGGCGTCGGACCGGAAAAGGCTCACCCGATTCCCGCGACCCTTGCCGGTGCGAAAGATCTGTAGCGCTTCGCCGGCCCGAGGGTCGCCGGCTCGATCGACCAACCGCAACCGCCGGTCGGTCGCCGGGGTCAGTCTCAACACCTGGTTTCGAATCGTTCCGGGCAGCTCAATCCAATCCGTCCCGAAGCCTTCCCCCAAGAGGCGGATTCGCCAAGGAACATCGGAAGAGGGAATCCGCACTCGCCCGCTGGCCGGCACTCGCCAGGAGGGCAACAGCGGTTCTGGCACTTCGCGCCACATTTCGACCGGTGCCGCGATCAAAGAAAGGCCCTTCGGCAGAGGACTCTCGCCCATCTCCACGCTGATGTCGAGCCAATCTAGAGCCTCGTCGAAGGTCTCCGGGGGAGGATCCGCGACCGAAGACCTCGTGGGTGGAGACTCGTTGGACCACTGCCAGAAGGCGGTGAATTGCGAGTGCCGACCGGCATCTAGGCGTTCGCTCCAGGACAACGGAATGGCCTCAAGCCCGGCAGCGACCGCCACGGCGCGTCCGACTTCGACTGGCGGCTCGGTCGCGGCAAAGATTGAAGTTCCCACCAAGCCGAGGAGAAGCGCCCCGATCAGTCCTTTGCACATCAATTCGACGCCGGCTCTGATTCAAAAGTCGGCCTGGCGGCGGGCTGGGCCTTCCGCTCAACCTCCAACTCAGGCAGATGCAGATCAGCGAATATCAGGCGAGGGCGGGTTGCTGGAGGATCGAGGCTCGCGCTGTGCTCAACGATCAGGAAGACTGCCCGATGATCTCGTACGTCTCCCTTCAGATACGACCACGAGCCGCCGGTGAAAGGGAGATCGAACCAATCGATGCGACCGTCGCGGTGAGCACGAGCCAACCGCCAGCTTGCGACGCCGTCTTCTACGGAACGCAGAACGAGGCCGAAACCGGTCGTCAGCGGCAGCACCTCATCCACGAGGATTCGCTGGTTGTGCCATCGGTTACGGGCCACCGGATCGGCACGGATACGTTCTTTCGTCCGTTGGGCCGCGGCACACTCATCCCTCAAGCCAAACTCGCGACTTTCCCAGGTTCGAAGGAGCTGGCCTTCAGCGTCGTACCAGAAAACACCGTCCTCTACTCCTGGAACGAGCACAAAAGCGCCATCTCTCATAAAGCGCGCAGCACCCAGTGCCAACCCTCCACATGCCCCCATTGAAGGGGTACCGGGACCACTTCGCGAATAGAACACCGGACGCCTCACGGTAGATTCGCCCCCGAGTTCCAGCAGCCAGGCAATCGAACCATCCGGCGCATAGGCACCCTGGTCACCTCGCCACCCCCCGAGAATCAGCAAATCCTTGCCGAGCAAGTCCACATCCACAATCGAGTCGAGTGCATCGGATTGGAAATCGCCCTCCCGGAGCTCCAGCGATGCTTTGGGGGCCCAGGCATAAGAGAGTCCAGCCGACGAAACCACCAGCAAGTCGGGCGAAACTCCCAAATGAGAGGATAGCCACCATCCGCCAGGCTCTCCCCGCCCCGCCACGATCCGGCTCAGCGCCTTGGTCCTTGAGTCGGATGAAACGGTGAACACCCCCTTCTGTCCGGCCGCCAAGATCACGTTCTGAGCATCTTGCCATCGCACATCGAAGGCCCAATTCAGAAGATCTGGAATCGGATACTCAGCAGTGACGGAAATCGCGGGCTGATCTGCCGGTTGCGATTCTTGGTCACTGCTCACAGTAGCGCCGCTAGCCGCTACCCCCACCAGACAAAAGGCCGCCAGAGCGGCAGCAGTCCGGAGTCCCCTCATCAGTACCGATATTCGAGGCAAGGCGCCTCCTCACCACCTGAATCGACACAAGTAGTCCCGTCGCCGTAGCACTCCTGGCAACCAGAGCCGGTACCCATGCACACAGCCCCGTGCCCTTGCACCCAGCCGGGTTCGGAGTCTTCGTAGTAGTGGCAGCTCGGACTGGCGCTCGATAGCGAAGCGACCGGGACCACGGCGCTCACCAGCAACAGAGCGAGGAAGGATCGTCGGAACCAGCGTCGCAGACTCATCGCAGTCTCCTTCCGCCTCGCCCGCGACCCACGGAGACATCGATCCACTGGCAAGGCCATCGATTCGCTTCACCTTCGAAATTAAAGAATAGCACCCCTCTTCTTTTCACGACCGAACACCGTCACCCCGCACGACACCACGATCGCCAGGGCGACCAGCAGCCCGAGGCGGGCATTGGCCGGCACCCGAGAGGCGATGAGGAGGCCGAAACCGAGGGCGATCGCCAGCGTATCGACCAGAATTGCCGGCCCCACCGCGGCCCGGGCCGCGGAATGGCCCTCGCGGCGTTGCCACTCGATCCAGTGGATCGCGAAGTCCACCCCCACCCCCAAGGCGATGGCCAAGAACATCGAGGTCGCCACCCCCAGGGGGATGCCGCTCCAGCCCATCACCCCCAGGGCGACGGCGCCGGCCGCCGAAGACGGCAAGATGGCCCGCAACGCCAGTGCGAACCGCCCGAACACCAGCCACAGAAAGAAGAAGATGCCCACCAGAGCCACCGTCAGAGAAGCCAGCTGCCCGCGGACGATGGAGCCGATCATCGCCTGGCTGACGGCGACGTCCCCGCCGAGATCCACTCGTCCCCCCAGAGGCGCCAGGTGGTCCTCTTCGAGGGTACGGATTCGCTCGATCAGGTCCCGCGTGTCGCGGTAGTTGGCTTCGCCGAGGAGCAGGGTCACCAGGCCGCCATCTCGCTCGTCCGTCACCACCTCGCGCCGACCCTCGATGCCGAGCCCGAGTTCCATCCGCCGCCACATGCGGCGAATGTACTCGGCGCTATCCGGTGGAGCGCGGTCCGCCGAAGGCCGGCCTTTCGCCAGGTAGGTGATCGAGGAGAGGTAGCCAAAGGGACCGAGGACGCCTCCGACCGAAGGTTCGCGGCGCAGTCGATCCTCGAAGCTCCCGACGGCGTGGAGGACCGCCGGGTCGTGGAAGGGTTTTTTCCCCTCCGCAAAGGTGACGCGCGCCAGCAACCGGTGGGTGCCGAGAAGCGATTCGTTCGCCCGCTCCATTCCCCGGCGGAATTCGCTGCCGGCGGCGAAGCCGCTCACCCAACCGTCCTGCACGGCGATCCGGCCGGCACCGGCGACGATCAGGAAGAGCCCACCGAACAGCACGACCCAGGCGCCGCGGCCGACGGAAGCGCGCTCCAGTACCCGACGCAGGGGGGACTCTAGCCACCCCTCGCCGGGCGCCACCAAGCGCTCTGCCCCGAGCACTCGCACGGCCGCCGGCGTCAACCACAGGGACCATGCCAGGCAGAAGGCGATGCCGACGGCGGCCCATAACCCGAAAGAGCGCACCGAGGGTAGATCCGAAGCGAGAAAGGAGAGAAAGCCGATCACCGTGGTCGCCGAGGTGAGCACCATCGGACGGGCCAGATCATCCAACACTCGCGCGGCGAGGGAAGAATGCGACAGCCCTGGCCCCGACCGCCGCACCCTTCGCTGGCAGGCGGAGAGCACATGGATCTCGTCCGTCAGCCCGAGGGTTGCCAGAACGATCGGCAGAATGGCGGTGGTGAGGTACACCGGCTGACCGCTCCAGCCCAGCAGGCCGAAGGTGAAAACGATACCGGCGGCGACCTCGCCGAGGGCCAGCAGTATCGCCCAGGGCCGCCGGAACACCCCCCACAACACCGCCGCGATCAAGGCGAAGGAGAGCGGCAGGAGCCAAAGGAGATCGAGCAGGAGGTGCCGGCCGAGGAGCACTTCCGCCACCGGCGCTCCCACCGCCCAGGCCCGGCCCGGCGCATCCTCCGCCGAGGCCGCCACCAGACGTTCCAAGGAGGAGACGAGGGCAGCGCGGTCAATCTGTGGAGGAACCCGTACCCACACCGCGGCGGTGTCCCACTGCTGGCCCACCAGGATGCCGAGGGGAATCGCCGCCGCTTCGAGGTCGGCGCGCAGGGATTCGAAATCCGCTGGGGTTTCCGGCAGGGGCACCAGGTAGGGCCGGGTGTCGATCGAGTCCACCCGGTCGCGGGACTGGGTCGCCAAACTGACGACGTCGCGCCCCTCGACGCCTTCCAGTTGTCGTATATCGAGGGAGACCTGCCGGACCCAGCGCAGGAATTCGGCATCGAAGATGCCGTCCGGGGCCGCCGCATCGAGCAGCAACACGATGGGGTCGCGGGTGCCGAAGGTGGCCTGGATCTCCCGATCGAGGGCGAGGGCCGGAGAGTCCGGGTGGACGAGGGAGCGACCGTCGAGGCGCAGATGCAGCCGGAAGAGCCCCGGCAGCGCCAGCACCAGGATCAAGGCGAAGAGGGCGAAGGCGCGGCGGGGCCGCTCGATCGCCCAGCGAAAGGAGGGACCGGACGAGGAGCGGATCAGTTCGGCTTGAAGACCTGAATCCGGCTGTTCATGCCGTCGGTGACGTAAATCCGGCCGCGGGAATCGATGGCGAGATCCTCCGGGAAGTTGAAGTCGCCGTTGCCCCCGCCCTGCTGGCCGACGGCGCCGACGAAGCGACCTTGCGGATCGAACTTCTGCACCCGATGGTTCCGTCGGTCGACCACCCAGAGATTGCCTTCGCCGTCAACGGCGAGGCCCTTCGGCTCGGCGAAATGACCGGGCTCGCGACCGACCTTGCCGATCTGCCCGAGATAGACGCCCTCCGCATCGAAGCGCTGGAGACGGTGGTTGCCGGTGTCGGAGACGTAGAGGTGGCCGGCGGAGTCGATCGCCACATAGGTGGGGTGGCGGAACTCCCCGTCCCCGTCGCCCTCGGTGCCGAAGCTCGACAAGAACTGGCCCGAGGCATCGAAGCGCTGGACCCGGTGATTGCCGGTGTCCACCACCAGGATCTCGCCGTCGGCGGTGACCGCAACGCCCGTCGGCATTTCAAACTCGCCGTCGGCGGAACCGCGGCGGCCGAAGGCGGACAGGCTCTCGCCGGGGCGCTCGAGGAAAGTGGCGGTGCCTACCTCGGTCTTCTGGATGCGGTGGTTGCCGGCGTCGACTACCAGCAGCTTGCCCTCACCGTCGATGGCCACCCCGCGCGGCTCCGAGAATTCGCCGGCCCCGCTGCCGCTCTCGCCCCACTTGTCGATGAACATCATGTCCGAGGTGAAGGCGCGCACCAGATCGCGACCGGTGTCGGCGACGACGACGACGATCCGGTCGCTCGCTTTGCGATCGTGAGCAACGATGCCGCGGATGGCGCGGAACTGGCCGGTTCCGGTACCCGGCTCCCCCCACCTGTAGAGGTAGCTCATCACCGGTTTCGCCCCGTCGGCCGCCACATCGGGCGCCCTGCCAGCCGCCATTTCGTCACCGGCCGCCGGGGTTCCGGCGCCGGCCAATAGCCACGCGACCAGCACCGCACCGCTGCGTACCGCCTTTCCCAACCGACCCTTCGCTGTCGTCATCTCTACCCCTCCTCCGACATTCGTTTGCCCTCGTTTCCTGCCCCCGAGAAGTCGCCTTCGATGACCGTGTCCGGCAGCGCCCGCTGGAGCTTCGCGACCCCAGCCTTGGTCACCCGGGTGTAGATCAACCCCAGCCACTGGAGATTCTTCAACCCGGCGAGTGGTTCGAGGCCCGCATCGGTGGTCTTGGTGTAGGTCAAATTCAAACGCCGCAAGTCCGTCAAGGCGCCCAGGTGTGCAACGCCCGCATCGGTCACCCCGGGCAGATGCAGATCGAGGGACCGGAGGTTCGGCACCTCGGCCAGGTGGCGCAGGCCGGCGTCGGAAATCTTGCCGGCAAGACGGAGCTTCCACAGCCCATCCACCGAGGCCAACAGCCGCAAGCCCTGGTCGCCGCCGCGCCAGCGCCCGTCGGTGGAGATCATCACCTCGCCGGAGCCGCCCGTTGGATCCTTCTGGGTTTGAATCTGAGCGCCCCACTGGATGAGCTGCTCCACGGCCTGGCGATGAGGATCCTCTTCGCCTCGGGAGGGTCCTCCGGCCAGGACCAACAGCAGAGCGACCGAGGTCGCCAGCGCGCGCGGGATCACCGGCCGGCCTCCTCGGCGGAGCGCCGTTGGACAGCGCCGATGTCGCAGCGTCCGGCCGGACGCTTGACGCCGTGCTGGTCGCGCTCGCTGCACGCGGCGTCGGCGGAACTGAACGGCTCGCCGCTGCCGGCGCCGAGGGCCGGGCTTTCCGCCCGAGGACGGTGGCCCGGCGGAGCGCCATCGCCGGACAGCGACTCCAAGAGTGGCGGCGTGTTGAGCAGGTTGCCTTCGGACAAGCCGGCGACGGTGCACTCGAAGAGCTTGCCGAGCAGGTTGTGGCCGGTGGACTGCAGGATGCCCTTGCACTCACCGGAGATCATCGCCTCGTTGCCGGACAGAATGGTGTTGCCGATCACCACCGAGCCGAAGGTGAAGAGACCGCCGCCGGTGACGTGGGCACGATTCTCGGTCACCGTGCAGTTGCGCAGTTCGAGTTCTCCGTAGTTGTGGATACCGGCCCCGCGCTCGCCGGCGCGGTTGCCGCTCACGGTCGTGTTGCGCAAGCGCGAGGTACCCTCCAACCAAAGCCCGCCACCGGAGGCCCAGGCCTCGTTGCCGATGAACGACGAGCGCTCCACCTTGAGCTCCGCTGGACCGAACTGTTCGGCATTCTGGAGGCCGCCGCCGACGCCGCCGCGCCAGCGGGCCGAATTGTTGCGGATCACCGAATCCTCGATCACCAGCACACCGTCGTTGCGGATGCCGCCACCGTCGTCACCGGAATGGTTGTCCTCGATCACCACCCGGTCGAGACGGAGCTCACCGAGATTCCAGATCGCCGCGCCGTCGAAGCCGCGCTCGGTGGCACCGTGGGTCAGGGTGAGGTCGCGCAGGGTCAACTTCCCCTCGGGCGCCACACGGAACAGCCGGAAGACGGGCGTGTCGGACGTTGGGGAGCGCTCGACCCGCGCCCCTTGGCCTTCGATGCGAAGTTCGCCGGTCACCGCCGGCAGACCGTTTCCCCCCTCGGACCGATGATCCACCGTCTCGAGGGTGTGGACCGATTGCGGTCCGAGGGTGATCACCACCGCCTCGCCGGAGGCGTTGGCGGCGCGGATCCCGTCGGCGAGGGAGCACACCGAAGACGGTGGCTCGCAGTCCGCTTCGACGGCGATGGAAGAAGGGGAAATGGCGGCGCTGCTCGTGGTGCAGGCCACGACAACGCAGAAAACCGCCGCCCAATTGTGGCTGGCGGCGCGCCCACGACGATCGCTGGATGAAGCCGTTCGCAAGGGACTCGCGCTATGGGTTCAAGGCTGGGGAGCCGGCGGGCTCAAGTGGGACTCCCCGCCGCAGGGCACCGCCTGCAGGGTGAACGTCTGTGCCTTGGTGCCGTCGACCTTCTCGATGCGGGCCGTCAAGGTGCTCTCGCTCAGCCGATAGCTGACGCGCTGCGGGTAGTCATGATCGGGATTCTCGAATACGACGTGACTGTCGCTCACCTCGACGAGGGGAAACTCGACGGATTGCTTGCTGCCGGGGAAGGGCTGATAGCTCACGCCATCTTCCGTCTCGTGGATGCGGATGAACTCGAAGAACTGCGTCTCCCCCTCACTGACCACTTGACTATTGCCCAGCATCACCCCGCCGTTCGGCGCCGTATGGGTTTCCTTGAGGATCGTTCCGCCGCCCAATTCGCCCTCCCAGCAACCGGCCATAAAAGCCAGTTCGGCAATGCGGTGGGGCGTTTCGGCTGCCTCCTCCTCGTGATGGTCGGCCCACGTTAGAGAGAACGTTCCCAGACTCGCGACAGTCACCATTGCAAGACCTCTTAGCCAGCGCATACAGATCTCCTCATCCGTTGGAATAAAGAGAATCCTACGATGGAGAGGCCGCGGAAGGATAGGGCATCCCACCGCGGCCCGGGTTCTCCGTCGACCCTGCGACGCCTACTCGGGGCGCAGGGTCATCCGGCCGGCGCGAATGGCCTGGGAGATCCTCACACCCTTGTCGAACTCGGCCTTGGTGATTTGGAACATGTCCTCGCAGGTGCCGGGATCCCAGCAGCCTGCCCGAGGGCACGGGCAGCCGGGGCATTCTTCACCCGTATCAATGTTCCCTTCGTCGCCGACCGCCGCATCCCGTCCGGACTTCTCGTCTTCCATGCGGAAGGGCTTCGAGAAGGCGACGGTGATGTTGCGCGGCGGAATCTCGTAGACATTCTTGGCGAACGCGACACCGGGTCGATCCTTGGCCACGCGCTTCTGACCGATGTAGATGTCGTAGATGGCGTTGTAAACGATCATCGCCGGGTAGTCGGACTCTTCCGTCAAGGAGATCACCAGGCTCTTCGGCTGCACCGGCACGTCGGACAGCTTGAAGGTGACGTCGGCATCGAGGAACTCGCTGTAGCCGTAGAGTTCCCAATCGGCGATGGTGAACTCAATCTGCCGGTGGCCGAGGCCGTTGCGCTTCGGCAGCTCGCGCTCGAGGCGCATGAAGGCCGTCAGCTTGAGGATCTCCACCGGATTTTCCAAATCCTCTCCGGCGAAGATCGGGATGGTGATGATGGACTGTTCGTACTCCGTCTCGGCGTACTCCGGGAAGCCGTCCGCGGACTCCGCCAGGGCCGCCATCGGCATCAGGCAGAGTAGCGCTGCCGCCATCCAACCCACGGTTTTCTTGCTGAGATTGCTCATCGATAACCTCCGTTCTCCAGCGGACCGGGAACCCGACCGTCGAGAATCAGGAACTCACGACCGGCTCACCGGCCCGCGCGGTTAACCGCTCCTCAGGCCTTGCACTCACCGCGTCGGGCTTACCGCTCGCGGCACCTCGGCGACGGAATCCGTCCCCAGCGGACCGACTCCGCGCCGCGAATAACTGAGCACCCCGGTGGCTCAACCTCGCCACCTTCAAGGACTCGTGATTTGATGCGTCGGGCGGATAGCATACACGAACTTCAACCCTGTCAACAGGGCGAAATTTCGCTATCAAGCAGAGATATTGGAGGCCGTAGGGCAGCCTTGGTCAATACGTCAGGAGTTCACCGACCGCCGTCACCACCTTTTCCGGCGTCGGCAGGAGGACCCTTTCCAGGCTCTTGACGTAGGGACTGGGCCGGTCCTCCGTCGCCAGGCGGCGGACCGGGGCGTCAAGCCAGGAGAAGCCCTGGTCGGCGATGCGGGAGGCGACCTCGGCACCGAAGCCGCCGGTGAGGTGATCCTCGTGCACCACCAAGGCGCGGGAGGTCTTTTTGACCGACTCGAGAACCGTTGCGAAGTCCAGCGGTACCAGGGTCCGCAAATCGACCACCTCGGCCTTGACGCCGTCCACCGCCAACGTCTCCGCTGCCTCCAAGCAGGTCCAACTGGCAGCCCCGTAGGAAACGAGCGTCACCCGGTCGCCGGAGCGCAGTACTCGGGCACGGCCGATTTCCGCCGGCTCGATGGCCGACGGCAGGGATTCCTTGATCCGCCGATAGAGGAATTTGTGCTCGAAGAAGAGCACCGGGTTGGGGTCGCGGATCGCCGCCTTCAACAAACCGCCGGCATCCGCCGCCGTCGCCGGGCACACCACCTTCAATCCCGGTACGTGGGAGAACCAGCCCTCCGGGTTCTGCGAGTGAAAGGGACCGGCCCCGACGCCGCCGCCGGAGGGCAACCGCACCACCAGCGGGCAGGGCACCCGCCAGCGGTAGTAGAGCTTGGCAGCGACGTTGACGATCTGGTTGAAGCCGCAGGAGACGAAGTCCGCAAACTGCATCTCCACCACCGGCCGATAGCCGGAGAGTGCCGCGCCGATGGCGATGCCCAAAGTGCCGCTCTCGGCAATGGGCGTGTCGAACACCCGCTCCGGCCAGGTGGCGTGAAGCTTCTTGGTGGCCCGGAAGGCGCCCTCGAAGGCGGCGATGTCCTGTCCCATCAGGACCACCGACTCGTCCCGCGACATCTCTTCCGCCAGCGCCCGGTTGATGGCGTCCACGTAGCTGGTGTCACCGCCGGTGGTGATCGCCGGGGCCTCCACCGGCGAGGCCTTGGGCTGGGCCACCGAAGGCTCCGCGAAAACCGGCCGTTGAGCGATTTCAGGCGGCGGAGCGGCGGCCTCCAGGGCGCGGCCTAGGCTCTCCTCCACCAAGGAGCCGATGGCCTGGTCCAGGCGTTGCCAGGTCTCCTCCGTCAGCACGCCCTCTGCCTGCAGGCGCCGGCCGTAGGCGGGCACCGGATCCTCGGAGACGTAACGGTCCAGCTCGTCCGACGGCACCACCTTCAGCGAATCATCGCCTTCGCTGTGGCCGCGCATGCGGCCGAGCATGGCCTCGATCAGGGTGGGTCCTTCGCCGGCCCGGGCGCGGGCGGCGGCGCGGCCGAGGGCGGCCGCCATGGCGTCCGGGTCGTTGCCGTCGACGGTCTCGGCGGCGATGCCGTAGCCGGCGCCGCGGTCGCTCAGGCGCTCGCAGGCGAACTGATCGCGGGTGGGGGTGGAGAAGGCGTAGCGATTGTTCTCGACCACCAGGATCAGCGGCAGATTCCACACCGCCGCCATGTTGAGGCCCTCATGGAAGTCGCCGGTGGAGGTGCCGCCATCGCCGATGAAGTTGATCGCCAGACGGTCGGAGCCGTTCCGCCAGTGGGCGAAGGCACAGCCGGCGGCTACCGGAATCATCGAGCCGAGGTGGCTGATCATTCCGACGTGGTGGATCCCCGCCGCCGGATCGAGGTAGCCATAGTGGAAGGAGCGCTCGACGCCCTGGGAGAAGCCATCGCCCTTGCCCAAGAGTTGGCAGCACAAGCGGTACATCACCTCCACCGGCTCCGGACGGCGGCCGTCCGGTTCGCCGAAGCCAAAGTCCGGAAAAATTCGCGCGGCGTCCAGATACACCGCCAGGATCGCTCCCAGGTCGCGGTGCAGGGTGCACAGGGAATCGCCCGCTTCGAGCAGCAACCCCGCCGGTACGGTGGTGGCCTCGTTGCCGACCTCGCTGTACCACTTGGTGACCCGTCCGGTTTTCAAGAGATTCTCGAAGCGGGCGTCGAGATCCCGCGCCAACTTCATGAAGGCGTAGCGGCGTAGCCGTTCAGTGGATGCCATGTGAAGTACCTGCGCTGTGAGGGAATGGGCGTCGGCGACGAGCGCCGGTGAGAAGCGCAGATCCTATCCTTCGGCGGCGAGGGCCGCAATGCGGGCTTCGAAGGCCGACCGGCGCCGGTTTTCGGGATCGAGTCGCACCAGGACCCCGAGGGCCAGGCGCGCCTGATCGAGGGAGCCCTGGCGAATCAGCTCGTCGACCTGCTTTTCACCCTGGCGTACGGCGTTCAGCCGCTCCTCTTGCCCTTCCCGGCGCGCCGCCTCGGCGAACATCTCCGCCGACCTTGGACCGTGGCCGGCGAGGGTCCCCAGCTCCCGAGAAACCTCCCGGGCACCCTGGAAATCACCCACCGCCAGCCGCTCCCGGAAGCGGTGTTCCAGCTTGTCGGCTCGCTCACGGCCCTCGGCCTTGGCGGCCTCCTCCTCCAGCCGGCGGCGGGCGAACTCCACGCTGACTCGGGTGGCGCCGAGAGACTCCAAACGGACGAGGCTCGCCTGGGCGGCACCGAGATCTCCGGCCCTCAAGAGGTCTTCGAAGCGCGTTCTCTCGGACTCCAGAGCCGCGTCCTGCCGGCGTTTCGTGAGTGCGCCCTCCACCTCTCGCTCAAAGAGTTCAGCGGTTTCCGGATCGATCTTGCGCAGCGCCTCCAGCTTGCGCTTGGCGGCCCGTTCTTTGCCTTTTTCCAGCGCCCCGCGGCCGGCGTCGAGCAAGTCCTGGGCCTTCTCGTCGCGTTTCAGCTCCTGGCGCAGCAGGTCGAGCCAGCCGTTCCACTCCGCCTGCTTCGGGTGCTCCGGATCGATCTCGAGGATCGAGTCGAGGGCCAGTTCGGCGAGGGGAAGCTGCTTGTCCTTCAGATACCGGGTGAGCATCCCTTCGAGGTCCGCCAAGGAACGCTCTCGGCCTTGGTTCTGCTCCGCTTCCTCCAGCGATTGGCGCAGCGCCGGCAAGCGCGGCGCGGCCGGGTTCGACGCTTCGAGCGCTTCGAGGTCGCGGCGCGCTTCGACGAGCTGGCCGGCATCGATCTGAAGCTGTACCCGATCGAGGGTCTCGGTGGTCTCGCGCACTCGGTGGGCGGCGCGATCGATCCGCTGAAGAAGCGACTCGCGCTCCGCCGAGGACAGCTCACGCGACTCGGA
Organism: Acidobacteriota bacterium; assembly: GCA_039030395.1. Classification (NCBI taxonomy): domain Bacteria; kingdom Pseudomonadati; phylum Acidobacteriota; species Acidobacteriota bacterium. Next base: position 238,767 of record JBCCEF010000003.1, on the reverse strand, counting down.
TCGGACGCCGGACGCTGCGGGGGCAGCGACGGGCTTGGGGCGCTCCCCGGAGACCCTCGGCGTCGCCTAGCCCAACGCGGCGGCGACGCGTTCCAGCGCTTCGATGAAGCGAATCGCATCCGGATAGCGTTGATCGCGGTCGCGCTCGAGGGCCCGGAGCACCGCCCGATCGAGATCCGGCGGCACTTCGACCGCCGGATTGCGGCCCGAAAGCGCCAGCGGCTTGGAGGTCAAGCGCTGGAAAACGAAGGCCGGGCGATCGCCCTGTTCGAAAGGCGACAGGCCACAGATCATCTCGTAAAGGACGAGCCCCAAGGAGTAGAGGTCCGTTCGCCGGTCGAGATTCTCGCTGCCGGAATCGGCCTGCTCCGGTGAGCAGTAGCGGAGTTTCCCCATGAAAGTGCCCGCCTGGGTGATCTCGAAGTTGGGATCCGGCGCCAGGTGTTTGGCGAGGCCCAGATCGATGATCTTGATCCGCGGCTTGCCGCGCAGATCGCGGGTGAGCATCAGGTTGTCCGGAGACAGGTCCCGGTGGATCATGCCGGCGGAATGAATGGTCTCCAGGCCGCGCAGTGCCTGGATCCCCAGCTCGATCGCCAGCGGCACCGGAAAGGGGCCGCGTTCCGCCAGTTCGCTGGCCACCTCGGCACCGTCCACATACTCCCAAACCATGTAGAAACTGCCCTCGGCGAGCTGCGAAAAGTCGTAGAGGATAGCGACATTGGGGTGCTTGATCTGGGTGGCGAGGCGCGCTTCGCGCAGGAACCGCTTGCGGTGCACCTCGTCCGTCGCGATGTCCTGGCGCAACACCTTGACCACCCGCAGTTCATCGAGGTGGAGGTGGCGCACCAGGTACACGGATCCCATGCCGCCGCTGGCGAGCGACCTCTGGACCTCGTATTTGCCGTCGAGCAAAGCGCCCGGTTGGTAGGGGTTCACGCCAACATCCTCCAAGGCGCCCATTGTAGCGATATCGCTGATGATCTACAGGGGAACACCGAGGAGAGCATCCACCCGGCGGCCACCGGCGGTACGATAGGGCACGCCGACGAGGCCGGCGGAACCGAACTCGACAACCAGATCGATGTTCTTCAACATGTCCGCCTTGCGGGCTTCGGCGGCGTGCAGGCAATAACGTGCCAGGGTCCGGGCGTCATCGACATCGACATTGCCGCCCACCAGGTGCTCGCCGAGGCGTTCGTCGGCGGCGTCGAGGTCTCGGCTCAGCCGGAGCACCGCCTCGACGGCCCGTTCCACCGGCAAGCGGAAGGCCGGCACCACCAGGCGGCTGACGGAATCCCCGTCTCCTCCCCCCATCAAACTGCGCAGAAAACCGCCGGAGGCGTCCCGCTGCCGTATGTCGACCCGGACGGGCAGCGTCCAGAAGGGCAACCAACCCTCCGCCGCCTGGTGGCGCAAGGCCGCGAAGTGCACCGTCACCGGGAGGAGCGTATCGTTTTCGATGCGGAAACCGGAACGGCAGGCGACACAGTAGAAGATGACGTCCTCGGCCTCGCCGGCCAGCGCCTCGCCACAATTCGGACACTCGAGCGTTACCAGCCGGAAGCCGAGAGTCACCGCTTCATCCTTCTCAACCAACCGAAGCGTTTGCTCTCCGGCGGCGCGCCGGTCCCTTCGATCACCACCGCGCCGTAGCGGAACTTGCGCCAACCCCAGCGGAAAGCGCCCAGAAAGATCGCCCCGCCCAGCACCCAACCGAAGCCACCGGTGTCGCTCTGTATGCCGGTGGTGATGGCGAAACACGCCAGCGCCTGAGAACCGACCAGGGCCAGGGCACGGAACCAATCGTTGCCCGGTGCCTTGCCGAAGGAGAGAGAGCCGTCCTCGCCGTCGATCACCCCCTGATAGGAGCGCCCTTTGAAGCGGTAGCGGACGATCCACAGCGGGTAATGGATCACCGACAGCCGGTCACGCAAGGTGTCGAGGAGGCGAAAGCGCACCCGATGGAGGCCGGAGGCGGGGTCGACTTGGGTGGCAAAGTTCTCGAGCGCCTGCCGGCGCACCGTGGTCTCCGAGACGGTGGGCGGAAACACCATGCCCTGGCGCTCGAGTGCCCCGCCGTCGTAGGGCACCAGCGGATCGCCGGTCAGATCCACCTGACTGACGCCCCATTCGGAGACGTTGACGGCGGCGAAGGTCTGGTCCAGGTGCCGTTCCACCAGCCGCTCGACGTCCTTCTCGACGGTGCGTGTCTTGCCGTTGACGGTGCGCCGCTCGCGCACCACCCCGAGGGCCATACCCACCGCATCGGCCTCGACCCGGAAGAAGGGCAGGAAACAGAGGAAGGCCTCGCCCATCTCGGCCTCCCGGCGAAGCTTCGGATCCTTGCTCCAGCCGCGGGCCAGCCAGCGGTGCAGGGCCCGGCGGGCGGCCTCGGCGTCGATCCGCGGCTCGACAGCGAAGCGGCGGGTACCGCGATCGCCGGTGGCCAGCGAACGGGAGGCGCAGAAGGGGCAGGTCACCACCCGCACCCCGGGGGCCACCTCCATCGACGCGCCGCAATTCGGACAGCCGAGTCCGGCCACCCGCGGCGCGAGGCGATCGTCGACCTCCACGGCGTCGGCGCTGTCGGGGGTCTCCGGCGGGGAGATCGTCGCTTCCAACGTCAGACCTTACGAGCGATCAAGAACGCAACCAGCGTCAGCGGCACGGCGGTTACGGCGTAGGCGGCGAACTTGGCGACCAGGTTGCTGAGAACCACTCCTTCCACACCGAACAGCAGCAGGCCGAGACCGGCGATCAGGTAATACGGCGATTCGGCTTTTTCCGGGAAGACCGAGGTCAGCACCGTGCCGGTGGAGCCCTCCACCAGAGCGACATAGGTCTGGTTGCGGTAGCGATAGCGGCTGCGCCACAGGGGAATGTGGACCAGCGCCGTTTCGGCCAGTTCCGACAGCTTGTCGTCGGGCAGCCAGCGGCGCGCCGTTTCGAGGGGCACCGCCGCCTCGACGATCTCGGCCCCTTCTTCCGGGGTGTAGGTTTCCAATTGACCGACCGGCACATCGAGGCCCGCCACATCGCCAATGGCGGTCGGCGCCGCCGGCTCGACGCGGGTGGTCTCGGCGCCGCCGGCCCGGTGGCGGAAGAACCACATCGGAAACGAGACGGCGGTCATTTCCTCGATTTTGGCGTCGCGGTCGAGATGCTTGACGGTCTCGTTGCCGGCCATCCAGCGGCGCAGGGCCTCGCCCGCCGAGGGTTCGTCGACCAAGCGGGGCAGACGGTAATGGAGAACCAGCCCGGAGCCATCGAGAAACAGCGTCGTATCGCAGTACTCGCAAACGACGAAGCGCTCGCCGGATTCGACGGCGTTCTTCCCGCCGCACTGCGGGCAGGTGAGGATTGCCGCTGCGGCGTGAGCTCGGTTCACGGCGTCAGTCCCTCAGCGGCGCGATAGGTAGTCAGGATGCCGAGACTTTGGTGCCGCAGGACGGGCAGAATTTGGCCCCCTCGGGTAGCTTCTGACCGCACTGGTGGCAGAAGGCCGTGGCCACGCCGGCGGACGGATCGGCCGCCGGGAAAACCTCGCGCTGCGGGGTCGCCGCCGCGCCGCCGCCACTTCCGCCTTCGCCTTCGGAAGAACTCGCCGCGGCGGCCGCCGCGGCCGGGGCAGCGACCGAGGGACTGGCCGGTGGAGGATTCTGCCCGCCGCCACCCTGCATGGCGTCCTTCATCATGCCCGGCAGCATCATGCCAAGGCCGGCACCGACGCCGACCCCCATGCCTTCGGCGACGGATCCGCCGCCGCCACCGCCCTCACCGCCGCCGCCCTTGGCGGCATCGCCCATCGCCTGGGCGGCCTTGAACTTCATGTAGGCGTTCATATCGCCGAGGGCGGCCATGCCGGCCCGCTCGTCGATCATGGCCTGCACCGCTTCCGGCGGCGTGATGGCACCCAGGAACAGGTCGACCAGTTCGATGCCGTACTTGGCGAAGTCGTCGCGCACCCGCGCCTTGAGACCCACCCCCAGCTCGTCGTAGACCTTGGGGAGATCGAAGATCGAGGTGAGGTTCTCGCCCAGCAGGTCGTTCAAGCGCGCCACGATGACGTCCTTGAAGTAGGTCTCCACCCCGTCCGTGGTGTAGACCCCCATGGTACCGACCACGGAGTTGACGAAGGTCTGCGCGTTGACGATCCGCACGGCGAACTTGCCGAAGGCCCGCAGGCGCACCATGGCGAGTTCCGAATCGCGGAACATCACCGGTTCCTTGGTGCCCCATTTGAGGTCCAGGAAGGTCTTGCCGGAGACGAAAACCACCGCCGCCTGGAAAGGCGATTTACCCCCGAAGGGAATGCCGAGAATCTCGGTCAGCAACGGCAGGTTTTGGGTCGCCAGCGTATGTCGTCCCGGCCCGAAGGTGTCGAGGGCCTTACCGTCGCGAAAGAAAACCGCCTGCTGACTCTCCTCGACCACCAACTGGCTGCCCAACTTGATCGCCGAAGTGCCTTCCTGCGGCTGACGCGCGACCATCGTCTGGCCGGTGGGATCTTGATGCTGAATGACTTCCATCGTGGGACCTCCTGGTTCGGCCGATTGGGACTAAGAACTCACCTTGACGACGTCGCTGAGCACGTACTCGCGCTTTGCCCAACGATCCTCGATCGCCTGCACGTCCGCCAGTAGCTGATCGAGGGCGGGCGTCGGGTCCTGATCGCCGGGCTTGGGCAGTGCGCGGATCTTGGTTTCGAAGGCTTGCAGTTCGTCCAGCAACTCCAGATCGAAGGCGTACAGCCTCTCCAAAGCCTGCTCGTCGACCTTGACCGGGTCGAAGAAGCCGGTAGCGCCGTAGTCGCTGAAGCGAATCGATTGGGACAAGCCGTCGAGGCGACGGTCGAGTCGACCGAAGCGATCGAGCCAGCCGATCTTGCCGGCATCGGTATAGGAACGGGCGAGGCCCTGAAGCAAGGCATTCAGGCGACCAAACTCCGTCGCCATCGCCTCGCGCTGCATCTTGTCCACCTCACGGCGCAACTCACGATCCTGGAAACCGCGGAAGCCGGGAATCCGTTCGATCAGTCGCTCGAGGGCGTTGCGCTGTGCCTTCGCTTGTTCGAAGCCATCGGTCATCAATCCATCCTCCAAAGTTCTACTTCGGCGGGAATCCTAGCAGCCCGCCCGCAAAGCCTACGCCACCCCGGTACGAAGGACTCGGAACTCTATTCCACCTCGCCCGAGGCGCCGCGAAAAGATGCCGCGAAGGATTCTGGGGATGTTTGGCCCGGCAGGACCGTACCGGAGGTCCGGTCGCTCAGTGGACGACGGCGCAGGCGGATCTCTGCGCTCGGCCGGGCGCGACCAAATCGGCCAGGCGACCGCGCACTTCCTGCCGGCTCAGGGCACTGAGCATCAGAAGCGATTCTTCCGGCCACACCATGGTGGGATCGCCCAACGCCTCGGTGCTCGACAGCTCCTCGCACAGGATGCGCTGCCCCGGAGGCCCAACAAAGAGACACGAGCGCTCCGTGGCGTCCTCATCCGGCTGACGCTCGATCTCTCGCCGCTCGAGTTCGAACACGCTTCCGGACCACATCGGCGCCAGCCAGCGCCGGTAAGCCTGGGTGAGGCGAAGGCCCGAGGCGATGTCTCCCTCCACCACTCCGGCATCGAGCATCTGCGCGGACAGCTCGTCCGCCGCTTCGGCGCTCGTCGCCTGCGCTCGGAGGACGTCCGGTGAGAGGACCTCGCCCGCGCCGCCTTCGCCGTTGGACCACAGAGCGGTGGTCAAGCGGTAGAGCATCGGCCACAGCACGAAGGACTCCGGAGCGCCTCGGGTCGCCAGCTCATCGGCCAGGGAGTCGATCAGAGCTTCCACCGTGAAGGCCGGTCCGATCTGCAGAACGTCGCCTTCGAGCACGCCGAGGGTGGCACGCTCGCCGGCGATGTAGAGTTCCGCGATCTGGGCCGGGCCATCGGGCCGGCCAACCCCCACCCGCAGGCGAACCTCCGGACGCTCGAGTACCGCCAGAGCCTCCCCCAAGGGACCGCTCGACAGCAAACGCCGGCGGCGAACTTCCGGTGACCAGTCCGCCCTGACGAAGCCTCGGCGCACCAGGTCCACTCCGGCCGCATGGCGGGCGGTCTGCCCGGAGCGGCGACCGAGTTCGCGCCAGAAGGCGAGAGGCGAGCGGGGCTCCGGCTGCAAAAACCCATGCTCGCCCAGCCAGTCGATGGCGGCTAGCGGCAGGCTGCGCGCTCCGGATGAGAAGGAGATTTCTGGGGACGGACTGGAGAACAAGGGGGCAAGGGCCGGAGTGGTCACGTTGACGATTCCTCGGAAGTAGTACTCAGCGGGAAGGCAACCCCGGCATCACCGGGGTTTGTCAGTGGCGTCGCACTTTCCAAGGTGTCGCCAGGTCGCCGGGGCGGGACGTTTATGAATATCGTCACATAAGAGAATCCAACTCCCGAAATCGCACAAATAGACGAGCGGGAAACCCAGAAAAGTAAAAGCGGGGCTCCGAAGAGCCCCGCTTCTAGACCATTTGGCGCCTCAGGAGGGTACCGAAAAATTCGTTACCCTACCGATGGCGCCGCTCGCTGGGTGCTGAAAAACTCGTCAGCGCCCAGCTCCGAGCCTGAAAAGCGAGGTGGCGCCGAAGGCGCCGTGGACGGGGTGAACTCGAAAACACCAGTGTTTTCGAGTGAGGGGGCGCCCAGCCCCCTCAAGGAAAAAACTAGCAGGGCAGCTGAAAGAATAGGCCGAAGGCCTTTTTCAGCAAACTGCTAGTGAGAGACGGCGGGATCCAAGGACTTGGCCTGCAGAATCCACCGCCGCACCCGCGTGCCGGGAGGAGCGGTTCGTGCGATCCGCTTCTCCCTTTGCACCTTCGCCAAGGTCATCGCCAGGTTGTCGGGGCTGCGGGTACCGAGCTCCTTGACCGTGTCGACGCCCGAGGCTTCGAGCAACTCGCTGAACTGCGGTCCGACGCCGTTGATACGCATCAGGTCGGCGAGGTTGACCCAGCGGAGGATCAATTTCTCGGCCACGCCGGCCTCTTCCGCCAATGCCTTTCGCCCGCGGCGCGTACCGGCCCGCTGGAGCAGAGTATCGGTCGTTTCGATCCCCAACTCCAGGAGCCGTTCTGCGTACTTCGGACCGATTCCTTCAACCCGCTCGATTCGATAACTCATCCATGCCCCTCTTTCGTCGTAAATCCCAGGACGAAAGGATCCTCAACGCCGCTCAGCCGTCGATCGGCGGAATGCGCAGGACCTGACCCGGGTAAATCTTGTCCGGGTCGGAGAGCATCGGCTTGTTGGCCTCGAAGATCACCGGGTACTTGCCGGCATTGCCGTAGTGCTCCCGCGCGATCGCCGACAGCGTGTCGCCTCTCTTGACCGTATAAAACACGGCCTCCGGCTCCGGCGCCTCGACCTCCAACCGATCATCGACCCGGGCGACACCCTCCACGTTTCCAACGGCGAGAACGATCTTCTCGCGCGTTTCCTGGCTAGGCGTCGAACCTCGGACAGTCGCCACATCACCCACCACGTCGACCCGCAGATCCTCCACATCCAGACTGAGGTCTCCGATGAACTTCTCGATCGACGAAGCGAGCCGGGGGTTCGGCAGCGGCCCGGTCTGGGTGGGCTGCGGCTCCGGCTGGTCGTCCTTCCCGAGAAGCTTCTTACCGGCGTTTACGACGAAATCGATAAGACCCATAACAGAATCTCCTTTCAAAGTTGGTGACAACATCGTCAGCGAGTCCCCCGACGGCGCCGACAGCACCGTCCGAGGTACCCGAACATACTCTTGCTACAAATTGGTCTTCTATCGCTTGAACAGGCTGCCGAGCATCTTTCCGCCCATTTTGAGGGCGTCGTCCATCACCTCGCCATCACCGTCGGCGTCGAGCAGGCCGCCGAGCAATCCCCCCATACCGGAGGGCATGCTCTGGCGCGCTCTGCGCTGCTCCTGCCCCAGCAGGTCGGCGAGGCCGCCGGAGTCGAGGCCGCCGGATCGGCGGCTCTTGCCGAGGGCGCCAAGGACCAGCGGCGCGAGCATCGCGAGAAGTTTTCCGGCGCTTGCCGCGTCCAGTCCGCTCGCCTGGGCGAGCTGACCCTCGGCGGTGGCCCGGCGGCCGCCGAGAACATGGCGCAGGATGCCGTCGCCGGCGCCGACGGCGGCACCGCTGTTGCCCAAGAAGCCCCCCAGGTCATCCAGCACGCTGCCGTCGTGGTCACGATCCAAGGCGCCGAGCAGGGCGTCGGCCCCGCCGGAGCGGGAAGCATTGCCGGCCAGGGCGGTCATCAGCATCGGAACCGCCGCCGAAACCGCACGATGGGTGGCGGCGGAATCCGCGCCGAGGGATCGGCTCAACTGCGAAACGGCATCGCCGCCGAGAGACTGCTGCAATAGTTCGAAAGGTGAAGACAAGGTGGCCCCCTTTGAAATCTTGGCGTTGAGTGCAGTGTCGACTGCCCACTGCATACCTATGAATGAACTCCGGAGCTTCGGTTCCGGTGGGAAGCGACCTCACCGGTGGGCGGCTCCCCAGAAGATACCTTTTGGCTGACGCACTTCTTCCAATCCCTTCTACAGCAAGTCCGCTGCCAGCTCGGTCAATGCTCGCCGGGACTGAACCTCATCTCGGTCAAACCCAAGATTCGAAAAGACTTTCTGACCGTACCAGAATACCTGGACGACACCTCGCCCCGCCTCGCGGCCCTGGAAGAATGGGGGGCCATGGAGTTTTTCCCATCACCCTCTCCGGGTTCGATCGCGGGACGGTCAGCGTTCACAACTGGATGTTGTAATTCTTGATCTTGCTGTTCAACGTCTTGACGTCGATGCCCAAGAGCCTCGCCGCCGGCGCCTTCTTGCCCTCCGTGTAGCGCAGGGCCCGGGCGACATGGAGGCGTTCGATCTCCGCCATCGGCAGCGGGGCATCGGCATCCGGTAGGTCGACATCGGCGCTCGGCCGCAGGTTGGGAGGTAGATCCTCGGCTCGGATCTCGTTCTCCGGCGACAGCAACACCAGACCTTCGACGGTGTTCATCAGTTCCCGGACGTTGCCCGGCCAGGCGTACTCCTGGAGGAGTTTCACCGCCCCCGGCGCGATGGTCTTCGCCGGCCGGCCGGGCAGGCGATAGCGCTCCAGGAACACGTCGATCAGCAGCGGTATGTCCTCATTGCGTTCGCGCAGAGGCGGCACTTCCAAGCTCACCACCCGCAGCCGGAAGAGCAGATCCTGGCGGAAGCGCCCGGCCTTGACCTCGGCCCGCAAGTCCTTGTTTGAGGCGGCGACGATGCGCACATCGACCTTATGGGTTTTGGTTCCCCCGACCCGCCGCAACGCACCGTCGTCGAGCGTCTGGAGCAGTTTTGCCTGCATCGCCGAGGACATCTCGGCCACCTCGTCGAGGAAGAGAGTGCCGCCGTCGGCAACTTCGAAGAGGCCGCGCTTGGCCGCCACCGCGCCGGTGAAGGCCCCTTTCTCGTGGCCGAACAGCTCGCTCTCCAACAGTTGGTCCTGGAATGCGCTGCAGTTGACGACCACGAAGGGCTGGTCGCGGCGGTCGCTGCCGTCGTGGATGGCCCGTGCCGCCAGGGTCTTGCCGGTGCCGGTCTCGCCGTGGATCAACACCGAGGCGGGAGCGGCGGCGACCCGTTCGATGGTGTCGAGGAGCGTCTCCACGGCGGAACTCTCGCCGAGGATCGATCCGTTGCCCGGGCGAACTGGTGCCTTCTCCTCGCCGGCCGTCATCTCTTGCAGTTCAATGCGGGTCAGGGGGCGGGTCAGGAAGGCGTAGGGAACCTTCTCCGCGGGCTTCGGAAGCCGGCCCTCGGAGGCCGCCGAGAGCATCACCATCTCGCCGTGATCGGCGGAGCCGCGCTCCAAAAGCATCGCCCCGTCCTCAGCGCCGGAACCGGCGATCTGGAAGTTCTGTCGCACCCGGTCGAAGGCGTCGCTCCATTGCGCCGGGAGCTGATCGCCATCGAGAATGGAAACGGCCACCTTGCCGTTCCCCGCCAGATCCCTTTCGAGCAGGATCCGCTGCGGACGACCGCCTTCGGTCAGCAATACCTGGATGGTTCTTCGTGGCTCCATGAGTCTTCAGTGAACTCGCAGAAAGCTCCTGTACTCGTTAGCGTCGTAACCCGGGACAGCGGTGCACCGCGAGAAGGCTTTGCGCGGCAAGGGGAGCCTTATGTCCCCCCGAGGAACCAAGGAGCGGCAGAAAAACACATTGAACATCCCCCTATCCAACTCCGATAGTTATACTCCAGATTGCCGCCGATTCGAAGCACAAAACCTCGGCGAGACTCCGACTCGGGCGAGAATCCTTCCCCGCCTGTAAATCGATACGTATCCGAGCTTGCGCCTTCTACCTCGCATCGCCCTGGCCCTCGCCGCCGTCGGTCTCCTCCCCCTCGCCGTGGTCACGCAGCGTCTGGTGGACATCAACCGGGAAGGCATGCGCGAGCAGGTGCTGCGCACCAACGTCGCCGCCACCAGCACGACGGCGGCCCAGATCGCCGACTTGGTCGAAAGCCGGCGATCCCTCGCCCAGGCGGCGGCGAACAACCCCGCCGTCTACACCAATCCCCTGGCGCCGGAAGCTACAGGCTTCCTAAGATCCTTCCTCGAAGCCCGCCCGGACCTCAACGCTCTCGCCCTGTTCAATCCCCTGGGCGACGAAATCGTGCGCGCTCAGCGGCGCGGAGCCGCCGAGGTGGCGAGCCGCATCCTGGCGGATCCTTCCGCCGAGTCGCCGCTACTGGTGGTCCACAACGGGCAGTGGTTGCGCCTGATGGTGCCGCTGCCGGAAGGCCGGGGGACTCTGCGGGTGGTGGCCGACGGTACGCCCATCGCCGATGCCCTGGCCGGCAACCTGATCGGCGAACAGGCGGCTCTGGCGCTGGTCGACGAACACGGCGGCGTGATCGCCGGCACCCCGATGTCCGAAGACGAGATGCCGCCGACGCTCACGGAAATGAACCCGACGGATCGCATCCAGGGAGCCCAGAACCACACCACCGCCGACGGCCGCGAGATCCTGTCGGCTTTCGATCCGGTGCCGGGCACTCCCTGGACGGTGGTTTCGCGCCAGCCGACAGCGGTCGCCGAGCGGGTTTCGGCGCGCATGCTGCGCGACTCGACGACGGCCCTCGGCCTGGCCCTGCTGTTGATGGTGCTGCTCTCCGCCGCCGCCTACGTCACCATCGTCCGCCCGATCCGGCAACTGGGACGCGACCAGCGAGAGCTGGTGGGGCTGGCGCCGGGCAGCGGCCGCGGCAACGAGATCGAGGACCTGCGCTCTTCGTTCGCCCGTCTCGAGCAGCGGGTGCGTGACCGGGAAGCGCTCGAACGCATCTTTCTCGGCCGCTATCAAATTCTCGGCGTGCTGGGCCAGGGGGCGATGGGAATGGTGTTCCGCGGCTGGGACCCCAAGCTGCGCCGGCCGCTGGCCATCAAGACCGTCCACCTGGATGCGGATGGCACAGAAGACCGCAAACAGGACCAAGCCCGCCGGCTGCTGCAGGAGGCGGTGACGGCGGCACGCTTCCAGCATCCCAACATCGTCGCGATCCACGACCTGGAGGACGTCGAGGACAGCGCCTATATCGTGATGGAGCTGGTGGACGGAGTGACCCTCGAACGCTACCTCGCCGAGCACCGCCGGCTGGCGGCCGGCGACGCGGCCCTGCTCGGGGCGGCGGTGGCGCGCGGCCTCGCCGAAGCCCACAAGGCGGGCATCGTCCACCACGACGTGAAGCCGGCCAATATTCTCTTGGGGGTGGACGGCTCGATCAAGGTGGCGGACTTCGGCATCGCGCAGGCCATCTCGACCATCAATCGCGATGTCGAACAGGTCTTCGGCACCCCGGGCTACTTGCCGCCGGAAGCCCTACAGGGGCTGGGCTATACTCCCGCCGGCGACCTTTTCTCCCTCGGAGTCGTTCTCTACGAATGCCTTACGGGGCTCAAGCCCTTCGGCACGGGAACGCTCAAGCAGATCATCAACGGGACCCTCAGAAATCCGGTGCCCCCGGTTCACCACGTCGCGCGGGCAACCCCCGAAGCGTTCGGTGAGCTGTTGGATCGGTTGCTCTCCAAGGATCCCGAGGACCGGCCGGAGAACACCCTGGCCGTCGCCGAGACGCTGGATGCCGTTGCGCGTCGCTTGGAGGCGCGCTGGAGTTTGGAGATTCCATCGCAGATCGAAACGGAGCCCGTGGAAGATGATGACGCCCCAAAGAGCATGCTGCTGGACACGATTCCCCATCACGACGTTAGTGGCCGCCCTGCTGGTACCCGCCCTCACGGCGAAGCCCGCTCAGGCCGCGCCGACCCCTGAGGCCGAAGACCTGCTGATCGTCGGACCCGGCGATACGGTGCGGCTGCGCGCCGAAGCGCCCGGAACGATTGTCGAAGCCGCCATCGGAGGCGGCCTGCTGGTGCCCGCGCCGGAGGGCAAGGTGACCGCTCCGACGGAGGCCGGCGACCACTGGTTGATCTCCGCCGCCCGCGACGCGGCGGGGCTGCGCTCGCCGCTCCGTTGGACTCGCCTGCGGGTCGACGGCACGGCGCCGACGGTGACTCTTTCCCTCGACCCACTGCCGATCGCCGACAGCCTCGGCCGGGAATGGGCCGCTCCCGGCGCCACGGTCACCGCCCTCGCCGAGGATTCCGAAGCCGGCCCTGGGGCGGTGGAGTTGACCTTCGACGACGGAGAGGGCGGCCGCACCCTGCGGCAGGAAGGCAACCGCGCCAGCGGCCCTCTCGGCGAGCCCGCCGGAAGCGCGGAAACGATCACCCTCTCCGCCGTCGGCGTGGATGCCGTCGGCAACCGTTCCGCAGCGATGGTTCTCGAAGTGAACGTCGACGCCCGCCCGCCGACCGGCCGCATCTTCATCGAGGGCGCCTGGACGCGGCGTGGTGGGGTGCAATTCCTCGGCCCCGAGGCGCGCCTCGCACCGCGCGGCCGGGACCGCGAAAGCGGCCTCGCGGGATTCGAGGACTACCGCCTGGACGGGACCGAAGTGGCACCGGAAGCCTGGAATCCACCGTGGAGCGAAGGGGAGCACACGGCGCAGGCCGTGGCCGTCGACCACGCGGGGAATCGCGCCAACCTCGAAGAGATTCGTTTCACCGTTGACCTGACGCCGCCGGAACTCTCCTGGCGAATCGTCCAGGACGGTGACCGACTGCGGGTCGAGGCCCGGGGAACGGATGCCGGCGCCGGTATCGCATCCGTCGCCTGGTCCCACAGCGGAGAGCGCTGGACGGAGATCGCGCCCATCGGCCCGGTGCCGATGCCGCCGGAGGGCATCACCCTCCGCGCCCTCGACCGGGTCGGCAACCTCCGCCTGGTTCGGCTGGACCCGAGCGGCGCCGAGATCGCCGCGGGAGGTGGAGAATGAGCACCATCCGAAGGATGCTGCCGACGGTGCTGCTCGCGGCCCTGGCAACACCCTTGGCTCTCGCCGCCCAGACGGACACCTCCACGCCGCGCGACCCCCAGCCGCGATCCGGCGACGAGGTGGGCTGGTACACGGTGCGTCCGGGGGACACGCTGCGCGGCATCACCCAGCGCTACCTCGGCACGGAAAGTCTCTGGCGGGAGAACTGGCGCCTCAACCCCGACGTCGCCAATCCGGATTTCCTGCCCATCGGCAAGCAGCTCCGGGTGATCCTCAACCGGCAGCTTCCGCCGCGAGCGGCGCGCATCGTCCAGGTCTCCCGGCGAGTCGAGAAGAAGCCCCAGCCCAATCCCTGGACGGATGCCCGGCAGGGCGATCTGCTGCGCGAGGCGGACGGCGTCCACACCTTCGAGCAATCCTCGTCGGAGATTGAGTTCGACGACGGCACCCGCCTGACGATGACCGAGCAATCGCTGATCTTCCTGCGCCGGGTGGGCAAGACCTTGACCGGCGTGAGCCAGGAGACGATCGAGATCGTCGAAGGCCAGGCGGACCTGGTGAGCCGTCCGGAAAAACCGGGCTCGTCGGAGATCGAGATCGTCATCGGCGACACCACCGCCCGACCGCGGCCGACCGCCGCGGGGGTGGCCGAGGGACGGCTGCGAAGGACCGAAGGGGCCGCCCAACTGATGGTCTACGAAGGCGTGTCGGAGGTGGCCGCGGCGGGGCAATCGGTCGAAGTGCCGCGCGGCATGGGTACCTCCGTCGAGCAGGGCAAGGCGCCCAGCCCGCCGGAAAAGTTGCTGTCGGCGCCGCGCCCCACCCCGGCGATGGATCGCTGGCCTTTTGCCAATCCGCGCCTCAGCTGGCGCGCCGTAGGCGGCGCCAGCAGCTACGTGGTGGAGGTGTGTGGCGACGCCGACTGCGGAGAACTTCTGGAGCGAGCGGAAGCCCTCGAGGAAACCGCCTGGCAGGCCGGCGTGCTGCCCACCGGCGAACACTTCTGGCGGGTGACGGCAGTCGCCCCCTCGGGCCTCGACGGCTACCCCTCGCGACCCCGGCCCCTCACCATTCTCAATCCGCGACCGGACCTCGAACCACCGGCGGTGGCGGTGCGGGTGGAAGGTCCGGGGCGGGCCTTCGAAGACGGCCGCGTGCAGTTGAGCCCCGGCGGCTCCCTCTCCCTCGAAGGGCAGGACGACGTGTCCGGCGTGGAGGAGATTCGCTTCCGCTGGAACGACGGACCGTGGACGGCCTGGAGCGGCCAGCGCCTCACTCCGCCGACCGGCGAAGACGGTCAGCGCTTGGAAGTGCAGGCGACGGACCGGGTGGGGCGGGTGTCGCGGAACTGGGCGGTCACCGTGGAGTCCGCCCCGCCGGCCCTGGAGCCGCCGGTGCCGGAAAGAGCGGAGTCCGAAAAGTAGGTCTAGCCCGCCGTCCGCTCGGCCTTCGGTCCGGCGTTCTTCACGGCGTCGGAAACCCCGTCCGCGAACTGCTCGAAGTTCTTCCGGAACATCGCCGCCAGCTCCGCCGCCTTGGCGTCGTAGGCGGCGCCGTTGGCCCAGGTGGCGCGCGGCTTCAGCACCTCAACGGGCACCCCCTCGACGCGCTCCGGCACCCCCACCCCGAAAACCGGATCGGGGGCGGTGGGCACGTCGTCCAGGGCACCGGAAAGGGCAGCCCGCACCATGGCGCGGGTGTAGGACAGTTTCATGCGCTCACCGGTGCCGTGAGGACCACCGGTCCAGCCGGTGTTGATCAACCACACCTTGGCGCCGTGGCGGGCGACCTTTTCCCCCAGCAGCTTCGCGTACACCCCCGGATGCAGCGGCATGAAGGGTGCGCCGAAGCAGGCGCTGAAGGTGGCCTTGGGCTCTGTCACCCCGCGCTCCGTACCGGCCACCTTGGCGGTGTAGCCGCTCAGGAAGTGGTACATCGCCTGGTTCTCGTCCAGTCGGCTGATCGGCGGTAGCACCCCGAAGGCGTCGGCGGTCAGGAAGACGACGTTCTTCGGATGCCCCGCCTTGCCTCGGAGGTCGGCCTTGGGGATCTGCGAGATGGGGTAGCTCGAGCGGGTGTTTTCGGTCTTCGAATCGTCGTTCAAGTCGAGGGCACGGGTCTCGGGATGGATACCGACGTTCTCCAGAATGGAGCCGAAGGAGCGGGTGGTGCGGAAGATGTCCGGCTCCCCTTCCGGGTCGAGGCGGATCACCTTGGCGTAGCAGCCGCCCTCGATGTTGAACACCCCGTCATCACTCCAGCCGTGCTCGTCGTCGCCGATCAGGGCGCGCTCCGGGTCGGCTGACAGGGTGGTCTTGCCGGTGCCCGACAGGCCGAAGAAGAGGGCCACGTCGTCGCGCGTGGCGCCGTAGTTGGCGGAGCAGTGCATCGACATGATGCCGCGTTTCGGCAGCAGATAATTCATCACGCTGAAGATGCTCTTCTTGATTTCGCCGGCGTAGACGGTGCCGCCGATCAGCACCAGCTTGGCGGCCAGATTCACCAGAATGAAGGTCGGGCTGCGGGTGCCGTCCTCCTCCGGCGAAGCCTCGAGGGTACCGGCGTTCAAAACCGTGAAACCCGGCTCGAAGGCTTCGAGGGCGGCACCGTCCGGCTCGACGATGAACATGTTGCGGGCGAACAGGTTGTGCCAGGCCTGCTCGGTGACCACCCGTACCGGCAGGCGGTAGCGCTCGTCGGCGCCGGCCCAGCCGTCGAAGACAAAGAGATCCCGCCCCTGGTAGTGGGCCAGCACCTTCCGGTACAGACGCTCGAAGACCTCCGCCGAGATCTCGCGATTGACCGCGCCCCACCAGATGTCGTTCTCGCTCGACGGCTCTCGCACGGTGAACTTGTCGTTCGGGGAGCGGCCGGTGTGAGCGCCGGTCTCGGCCACCAGCGGCCCGTCCGCCGCGAGGATCGCCTCACCCCGTTTCAAAGCCTCTTCGTAGAGCCGTGCCGGCGGCAGGTTCCAGTAGACAGTTCCTGCCTTCTCAATGCCGTGACGTTCGAGTCCAGCACGCGCAACATAAGGGCCTTCATGACGCATCGATCACCTCGCGGAGGGGGAGAATCCCGGGATTCGCGGAAAAGCTAGAACAAAGCCGGATCATACCCGCTCCCCGGCGGAGCCCCAAGCCGCCGGCCGGTGAAGGGGCATCGTCCCGTCGGATACAATCCCGAAGCGCCCGATCGGGCGATCTCACATCCATTCCCGTGGTGCCCGGAAACCCCGGAAACAACGGTGTTGTAGCGCTCCGCGCGAGCGTCCAGGAGGTCGAAGTTGAATATCGAAGGAAGCAAAGTCTTGGTGCTCGGCGGTCCGGGTTTGGTGGGAATGGCCGTGTGCCGGGAACTCCTACCTCGCCGGCCGCAGCAGATTCAGCTCCACAGCCTACGCATCGAGGAGTCCGAGGCGGCGCGCGAGGAACTGCTGGCGGAGGCCGGCGATGTGGCGCTGTCGGTTTCCGGCGGCGACATCTTCGGTTTGGCCGAGGAAGCGCCCCTCGACCAGCGCATCCGGGCGCAGATCCAGCAGCTCACTGACGACAAGCTGGAGTCCTTTCGCCTCTACAAGCTGCTCGCCGAGACGAAGCCGGACGTGGTGATCGACTGCGTCAACACCGCCACCGGCATCGCCTACCGGGACATCTTCAGCGCCGCCGAAAAGACCGACCGGGAACTGGCCGAGGGCAGGGTGTCCGAGGAAACCGTCGAGGGGTTGCTCTCCGCCCTCTACACACCGCGCCTCATCCGCCACATCCAGGTCCTCTACCGCGGCATGATCGACGCCGGCACCCGCGCCTACATGAAGGTCGGCACCAGCGGCACCGGCGGTATGGGCTTGAACATTCCCTACACCCACTCGGAGGAAAAGCCGAGCCGCGTGCTGCTATCGAAGAGCGCCATTGCCGGTGCGCACTCGATGCTGCTGTTCCTGATGGCCCGCACGCCGGGCGCCCCGATGACCAAGGAGATCAAGCCGGCGGCGGCGATTGCCTGGAAGCGCATCGGCCACGGCCCGATCCACCGCCGCGGCCGCGCCATCCACCTGGTCGATGCCGAACCGCTCACCCTCGGCGAGCGCTTCTCCAGCCGCCAACCGGACGCCGCCCGGGTGCGCGACGAGGTGCTGGAGAGCGCCTTCATCGACACCGGCGAGAACGGCATCTTCAGCCTGGAAGAGTTCTCGGCATTGACCACCGCCGAACAGATGGAGTTCGTCACCCCGGAGGAGATCGCCCGCTACCTGATCTTTGAGCTGGAGGGCGGCAACACCGGCCACGACATCATCAATGCCCTGGACAATGCGGTGCTCGGCCCGACCTACCGCGCCGGCCTGCTGCGCCACTGGGCGCTCGAACGGATGAACGAGTTGGAGAACGAGCACGGCACCCGCTCCGTCGCCTTCGAGATGCTCGGCCCGCCGCGGGTTTCGAAGCTGCTGTTCGAAGCCCACCTGCTGCGCGAAGCCTACGGCAACATGAACGACGTTCGAAGTGCCACGGCGGAAGGCCTGCGGGACCGCCTCGACGCTCTGGTGCGGCAGCAACCGGAAGTCGCCAACCAGGTGGTGGCGGTGGGCATCCCCATCCTGCTGGATTCCGGCGAGGTGGTGCGCGGCCCGGAGGTGATCGTGCCCTCCGATGCCGAGGACGTGCCGGTGACGCCGAAACGCCTGGAGGCCTGGGTCCACGACGGCTGGGTGGACCTGCGACTGGACAATTGCCGGCGCTGGATCGAGCGCTTCCGCGCCATCCACGACGAGGTGGAGTCGATCTCCGAGCACGACTCCTCCAGCCGCTACATGCGCAACCACCGCTTCTGGCACGACGGGCGGCAGATCCAGCCGGGCAAGGTGGTGGGCTGGGTGCTGGAGGTGGAGGAGAAGGGCGGCCGGATCAAGCGGTGAGGGCCATCACCGACACCCTAGCGCGGGTTCACCACCAGCGTTGGGTCGCCCAGGAGGGTCCATCCGAGGAGCACGTCGAGCCGCTCGGGACGGCTTCGTCGGAGATCCTCCTTGGCCTGCTGCACGGCGCGGCCGAGCGGCTCACCGGGTTTCAGCATGCGCCACAGGGTGCGCGCAGCCAGCAACCGCTCCGACTCGATGGTGGTCAAGGTGGACGCCCCGAGCACCGCCGCCGCACCGTGCTCCGAAGCCAGCAACAACCTATGGGCTAGGGTGTTGTAGCCCGGCGCCACATAGTAGGTGTTCCAACACCCCCACTGAGCCAGGACCATGGGATTTGGGTTGCCGAGTTCGCCGGCATCGGATGATGCGAAGAGCCCGTCGAAGGTCCAGCTCATCGGGCCCGAGTGGCCGATGAAGCTCGCCAGGGTCGGACCGTCGTTGAGACCCCGCAGAAGGGCGTCCCGTGCCGCATCGATTTCCAGATCATCCAGGTAGACCCGCTCGACCTGCCAGTCAGCCGGCAAGGCGGTCGCGAGCAACTGATCGCTGATCGCCGAGAAGGAAGTCATCGAATCGACATCGTCGGCCGCGAAGAGGGCGGAGCGGGCGGGCACCTGCCAACCGAAGGCAAGGGTCTTCTCGACCAGGATCCGCACTTCCTCCGGCGTGCGAGCGGGCATCCGCCCAATGGCAAGGTCCGGGAAACCATCTCGATCGATATCGGCTAGCAGCGAGTCGGAAGGAGTGAACCGGATCAGCTCGTCGGTCGGCGTGTACAGGGTGGGAACGAAGCTGATCGAGCCGCTTTGACCGTGGCCCAGATAGTCGTAAGTATCTCCCCCGACCAGCAGTACGAATTCGGCACCACGATGGTTCGCAGCATCCGCCAAGTAGGAACGGATGGCGTGCGGATCGACGATTCCGAAGGTGTACGCGTCGTACAGGGACTCCACATCCACCACCGAGACCGAGTAACCCTCGGCGCGCCGAGCAGCGACCAGCGGATCGAGCGCTGGCAGCAAACTGCCGTGCCCGATGACCGTCAATTGGGAAGGCCCTTGGGGAATCTCCGCCGGAACGGCCGGCGTCAAGGAGTCGACCGTGAGGTAGGCCGCCGCGGTCAGGATGTGATGCTCGAAGGGTGCTTCCGGCCGGCCCGGCACATGCGCCGAGAAGGTGGCGCCGCCAGGCACGATTTCCATCGGCAGGAGAACCGGTGTCTTGGTGCGCCGGCCCTCGAGACGATAGGCGGCGAGCGGTGGAGTTCGCCAACCGTCCACCGCAAAGCGCTCGCCGCGGGCGGTGAACCGTAGCTCGTCTTCCTCCGCGGTGAACTTCCTCGGATAGGTCAAGCCGTAGGACTCGAGGTGGACCAGATCGAAGGGAACTCCCGTATCCCCAGGCAATGTGATGGTCAACCGGTTGCTTCCCTCGCGCACCAGCCCCGGAGGCAGGGGAATGGATGGCTCGACCACCGCGACGCCGTCGAAAGATCCGCTCCACACCGCCTCTCCATTGAGCGCCAATTCCACCCGATGGTCTGGTGCGATCGGGAAATCCGTTCCTCCCCACAGACTCACGTCGAGCCGCGCACCGGCCTCACCGACCGCAAGATCATTCACCATCAGCTCGAGATCGGTCACGAACGGCTGGGTGTAGGCGAGGAGCCGACGGTCGTACCATGGTTCCTTGCGCGGTGACGCAAAGCTGTACTCTCGATCTTCCTCCACAACGACCCGGGCGAGGTAAGAATCGGCCGGCGGCCCCGAGCCATCGTTCAACCGCTGCCGGGGCATCTCCCGCGCGAGTGTTGAGTCCAGCTCGAGGACATATACGTTGGTGCGAGTGTAGAGAGAGCCGCTGATGGCCTCGCCGTAGAATTCGATCGATGCCCCAGGACCGAAGGAGGACGCCTCCGGAGCGAGGAGGACTCGACGGGGCCAGGGTACACCCCGCGAGGTCAAGGCGAGGGACTCGACAGGTACAGCAAGCAAATCCATCCCAGCATCACGCAGCTCTTCGTAGGACACGCGATAGAAGCCTGTCGCGCTCAGCCGCAGTGCCAACCGATCCACCGTTCGTCCCCGAGCCGCCTGCCGTCGATCTTCCTCGGCGCGACGAACCGACGGCCAGTCGATCTCCGAAAACACCGGCTCGTGACCGTAGTGTTTGCCCAGTTCAAAGGGTCCGTGGGCCCGCCGCCGAGCCCGAGTATCGATATCCTCGATTCGAAACTCAGAACCTCCGGCACCGGTGATCTCGATCTCGTAGGTACGCGGCTTGATCGAATCGACAGCTTGACTCGGAACCAGGTGCTCCGTGAGGCGACGCCAGCTCTGACGGGTCTTCTCGTAGAGATGAAAGCCGACGTTGCCGACCTCCGTCGCCGTCGTCCAGCGGAAGCGGACGCCGTTCGGCGAAGCCTCACTGGTAAAGGAAGCCAGGCTCACCGGGGTCGAGAAGTTGACCCCGAAGGCCAGTACGCTGGCCGCTTCGTCGACGTGGTTGCGCTCACCGTCGCCCTCGTTGCCCGCCCCGGTGTTGTTGTCCTCGTCGACCGTGAAGCGCACAGCACCGGTCCCGAAACCAACGGTGCAGCGCCGCAACCAACCGCCATCATCCTCGTTGCGAGTTCGCTTGCTCGCCACCACCACCGGAGCGGAAGCGAAACAGCCGACCGAGAACGTCGCCCCCTCGCCGGCATTGCACCCATCGCTCCAGCCGTCGATCACCTCTGCCGTGTTGATCGCCTCAAAGGGCACCGCGGCAGGGCCACCAAAACTGCTGAAATCGAGGGTGGTACAGGCGCTCGTGGGCTCAACCGCCAGCCAGGCGATGGTCTCGGCGCTCACGGTCCCCTGCTGGACCTCGCTACGCTCGAGGGCGATATCCGCCCCGGTGGTAGAAATGATCGGCGCACCCGCACCGTCCTCGACGACGGTGGCGGCAAGAAAGGGCATCGAGACCGTCGACGGCGGCGCTCCGCTCTCACTGGATAGACTCTGAATGCCCAGCAGCAGGCTGGGAGGCACGCCGAAGGTGGTACCGAAGGAAACCGAGATCGAGCCTTCCACCCCACATGCAACAGGGGAGGAGCAGCCGTGCTGAACCGCCGCAGTGGAGACCGAGCCGGCGGCGATGGTGACCGTTGTCGGGCTGCCGCCAACGGTCGCCGGAATGGCGTGTACACCCGGCTCGATGGCAATGTAGTGCAGATCCATGTTGGTATGAGGACCGTTGTGGCCGGGAGGCTCGACACACGCGATGTCGAAGCCGTCCTGCCGAACCGCCGCTAGACGAAACTCGCACGGGTGGCCACCGGCCGTCGTCGGGATGACGAAAACCAGCGGGGTCACACCGTTCTCCTGAAACACCGTGGAGTTGAAGTCGACCGTGCGAAAGACGCCAGTTGTAGAGCCGGGCAAGGCGAAACTGGCCACCTCGATAGCCACTCCCCCCACTGGAGGAACCACCAGTAGCCCCATGACCAATAGCCCCAAGACTGCGTTCGCCCCGCTCCGGCCTCTCTGCCGTCGGTTGCCTCTCATCGTCTGCCTCCCATTCAGAAACGGCGTCGTTCCGCGCACGCCAACATAAATTCATTATAACTATCAATCTTGAATTAAAGATTGCAGCGGCACACAGCGGGCAGTTCCGCTTCGGCTGGATCCTCTTTGGACCACTGATCGAGGGGAATCGGCACGCCTGTCCTCCGTATAGTCAATACTCACCCATGCCCGACATCGCTCCTTCCGACTGCTCCAACTGCGACAGGCCCCGCTCGGGCCAGTACTGCTCCCACTGCGGCCAGAAAGCCTTCGATCATCGGCGCCCTCTGCGAGAACTCCTCGGAGAGTTTCAGCATCAAGTCTTGGCTTTCGACGCCAGGATCTGGAAGAGCCTGAAAGCTCTACTCATTCAACCCGGCCGGCTGACGGTGGTGTACAACGCCGGCCGGCGCCACGCTTTCGTGCCGCCGGTACGACTGTACCTGCTGGTGAGTTTCTTTTTCTTCCTGGCGATGCCCTTCGCCAACCCGGAGATCGTGACCTTCAGCGAGACGCCCTCCCGGAACGCCCCGGTGGTCGAGGCAACACCGGCGGACCCGCTCTCCCCACCCGAAGAATCGGCCCAGCCCGCGACGGATTCCAAGGCCACGGCTGCCGCCGGCCCGGCGGCGGAATCCGCCGGCGGCGGTTTCTTCGAGCGGCGCTTCACCCGCCTTGCCGTGCGCTACCAAAATCCGCAGGACGAGATCAATCGGCTGGTCAGCCGGCGCATCCCGCAGACCGTATTCTTCCTGGTTCCGATGCTGGCGCTGGTGCTCAAGCTTCTCTACCTGCGGCGCAAGGTGTATTACGTCGAGCACCTGGTGTTCGCGGTGCACGGCCACGCCTTCATCTTCGCCACCCTGCTGGTGGCGATGCTGCTGCAGTGGGGGCTCGAAGCCACGCCGTGGGACCCTCAACTCGCCAGCTTCGTTCCCATGACCTGTTTGCCGCTGTACCTGTTTCTTGCCCTCAAACGGGTCTACGGCCAGGGCTCCTTTCTCACCGCCTTCAAGACGATTCTGGTGGGGGTCCTCTACTCCTTCCTCCTGCTGGTGGCGCTATTGACCGTCTTGGTGGTGACGCTGGCTCTCATCTGAGCCGCGACCCGGGGCGGGATACGCTTGTCCCACTGCATCCAAGGCAACCGTAGCCACCGAACAATTCCTTGGAAGCGTGCCCAAGCGGACCCGAGGAAAGTGCTGTCGTGAATCCGAGGAACGAGAATCAACCCAGCGGAGGCGAACGACCGGAACATACCCTCCGGTCCAAGATCGCCTCGCGCTTGGGGCTCGCCCTTTGCCTGTTGACCACCGGTGTCGGCCTGGGGCTCGCCGGATTGGCGCCCTTCGGCCACCACCACCTGAGCGCCGGCCGGGACCTGTTCCATTTCCACCTCCACGGTGGGTCGCATAGCCACGACCACGATCACCTCCATGGCGAGGAACCCGGCCACGAACACGGCCACGGGAAGTCTTCGCCTTCACCGAAAGCGCCCGGCGGCGAGGAACAGGACGGCGGCGAATCCAGCCGCTTCGTCGGCTTTCAGTTCGCACCTCCGATCCCCACCTCATCGCCGACCCTGGAAACCCTCGATCCACCCTCCCTAGCGGCTGCACCGGCCGCCGCTCCCTCCCTGCGGACCGCCAACCTTCGCTCCGTCCACTCCCGCGGCCCGCCCGCGCTCTCGTTGATTCCGCTCAACCCCTGATTCCCGAGGGACGCTGATCGCGTCCTGACCTCGCCCGCCGCCGGCTGCCCGAGTCGGCAAGGCGATCCCGGCGAGCAAGCTTTGCGTGCTCGGAGAGGCTTCACCATGGCCGATCCCGGCAACGAGAGATCTGTGTGCCATGAGGAGAAATCTTCGTGAGAGATAAGACTACGGAGAGCAGGACCCCCATCCCGCCGGCGACCTGGAAGGCCACCATGCTCGTCGCCTTGACCCTCGGCCCTTGGCCCGCGTCGGCCTTCGGTGACCATCCGCCGCCCGAAGTGCAAACCGAACCGGAACCAGCGGAGCAGAGACCCGCCGAGTCCGGTGAGGTTCCGAGGATCTACGAGGTTCTCGACGTTCGCGAACGCGGCGACGACCTGACCCACATCGCTGAAGCGGCCTCGGAGGGCAGTACCGGCGGCGAACAACTAATGCAGCGGCCGATTCTTCGCTCCGGCGAGGTGGTGGAAACGGTACCGGGAGTCATCGCCACTCAGCACAGCGGTGGCGGCAAGGCCAACCAGTACTTTCTGCGCGGCTTCAACCTCGATCACGGCACCGACTTCTCGGTGAGCGTTGCCGGCATCCCCGTCAACATGCCCAGCCACGGGCACGGCCAGGGCTATGCCGACCTCAACTTCCTGATCCCCGAACTGATCGACCGGGTGCGCTTTCGCAAGGGACCGTATTCGGCCGAGAAGGGCGATTTCTCGGCCGCCGGCGGGGTGGACATCGACCTGCTTCGCTCCCTGCCGGAGGGGTTGGCCTCCGTCTCCGGCGGCGACGACGGTTTCCGGCGGTCCGTGATCGCCGACTCCTTTTCTCTCGGCGGCGGCGATTTGCTGGCGGGGATCGAGATCTACAACTACGACGGACCGTGGACTCGCGAAGACGACTTCGAGCGTTTCAACGGACTGGTTCGCTACTCCACGGGCGACGCCGGGCGCGGCACTTCGCTCACCGCCATGGCCTACTCCGGCGACTGGCTATCGACCGACCAGATCCCGCGCCGCGCCCTCGAGCAGAGGCAAATCGACCGCTTCGACCTGATCGATCCCGGACCTCGCGGCTCCACCGAGCGCTACAGCTTGTCCGCCGCAGCCCATCGCGGCGACTCCGATTCCCTGTCGCGGGTTGAGGCCTACGCTCTCTTTTACGACTTCGGCCTGATCTCGCAGTTCACCTATTTCCTGGACGATCCCGAGCGGGGGGATCAGTTCGAGCAATCCGACCGGCGATGGGTGGGCGGCATCGACGCCAGCCACACTCGCCGCCTTCGGCTCGGAAGTCGTCCGGTCGAGGGCAAGACCGGCCTGCAGATTCGCTTCGACGACATCGAAAACGGGTTGTTCCGAACGGCCGCGCTAGAGCGTTTCGCCACCGTTCGGGAGGACGCGATCCGGCTGCTGACCGGCGGTCCCTATGCCGAAGCTACGATCCGCTGGAGCGACTCGCTTCGAGGAACCGTGGGTTTGCGAGCAGACTTCTACCGGGCGGAGGTCGAGAGCAACCGCGCCATCAACTCCGGCAATGCCGACGACCTGCTGGTGAGTCCCAAGGCGGGATTGGTCTTTGGGCCTTGGGGCAATACCGAGCTCTACGTCAACTTCGGAAGCGGCTTCCACAGCAACGACGCACGCGGCGCCACCATCCGCCGCGACCCGGTGACCGGCGAGCCCGTCCGGCGGGTCGATCCCCTGGTCCGCGCCCGCGGCGCCGAGATCGGTCTGCGGAGCACCCGCATCCAGAATCTTCAAAGCACCGTCTCCGTCTTCCTCCTGGAACTCGACTCGGAGCTGGTTTTCGTCGGCGATGCCGGCGGCACCGAAGCGAGCCGCCCGAGCCGCCGAACGGGCATTGAATGGACCAATTTCTTCCAGCCGCTGCCCTGGATCTCGTTCGATCTCGATGTCGCCCTCACCGAGGCCCGTTTCACGGATCGCGACCCGACCGGTGACGAGATCCCCGGAGCCCTCGAGCATGTGGTGGCGGCGGGAGTCACGGTGTCCGATCGGGGACCCTGGTTCGGCGCGATCCGCCTGCGCTACCTCAGTGACTACCCGCTGATCGAAGATGGCTCGGTCCGGTCCGGGGCCACGGCCCTGGTCAACGGGCGTCTCGGATATGCGTTTCGCAGCGGTCTCAGCGTTGCCCTCGAAGGCTTCAACCTGCTCGACCGGGAGGACGCCGACATCGCCTATTTTTATCCCTCGCGCCTGCCGGGGGAGCCGGCCCAGGGAGTTGACGACGTACACTTCCACCCGGTCGAGCCGAGGTCCGCCCGGCTCACCGCAAGGTGGAGGTTTTGACGCCTGTCGAGGCGCCGAAGAGTGCCCGGAGTCGGGGCCGAAACCCTGTCCAAAGGCTTGAAACAAAAGCTGAAAGGGGGCCTGAGAAGGCATCCGGCGGGGTACCGGCCCTATGGTAGATTGCCGCCAATGAATCGACTGCGAGGCTGGCTTTTCGAGCACCACCGCGGGAGTCGGCGAGGGGGCGCCCGATGAGGAACACCTTGCTGCTCGCCGGCTCGCTGATGGCGATCTGGCTGCTGTGGTCGGGAATCTACAAACCGCTAGTGATCATCCTGGGCGCGGCGTCGTGCCTGTTCGTCGCCTTTCTCACCCACCGTATGGAGACGGTCGATGACGAGCTGCGCCATTTCGCCCTGGTACCCCGGCTGGTGCGCTACCTCCCTTGGCTAGCCCTTCGCATCGTCCGCACAAATATCGACATCGCGCGCCGCATCCTGTCGCCCGCGATGCCCATCCAGCCGCAGCTCGTGCGGGTGGTCGCCAAACAGAAAACCGACCTCGGGCGGGTGATCTACGCCAATTCACTGACCCTGACGCCGGGCACCGTAACGGTAGACATGGACGGTGAGGACCTGCTCGTCCACGCCCTGACTCAAGAGAATGCCGATGCCCTCGGCCGCGGCCGGATGAACCGCAAGGTCGCTCGCTTCATCGAGGGCGAAATCACCTTCGAAGAGGCCTACGGCGACGAGTTTCGACCTAGCACCGGGGACGAGGCGTGATCTACATCGCCGCCCTGGCCGGCATTCTGGTCACCATGCTCCTCGCCCTGGTGCGCGCCGCGCTGGGTCCGACGGTGTTCGACCGCATCCTGGCGGTCAACATGTTCGGCACCAAGACGGTGTTGCTGATCGCGGTGCTCGCCTTCTGGAGCGGCAGGCCCGAGTTCCTGGACCTGTCTCTGGTCTACGCCTTGATGAACTTCATCGGCATCATCGCGGTGCTGCGCTTCGCCCGCCATGGATTCTTCGCGGCGGAGGACTCCGAGTGAACCCGGAACTCGTCCTCGATGTGTTGACCGGCTTGTTTCTGGTCTCCGGAGCGGCCTTCGTGGCGATCGGCGGCATCGGCCTGATCCGGCTGCCGGATTTCTTCTCTCGCACCCACGGAGGGGGGATCACGGACACTATGGGAGCCGGCCTGGTGCTGATCGGCTTGATGTTCCAGTCAGGGATCTCCCTGGTGACCATCAAGCTCGCGATCATCCTCTTTTTTCTGCTGGTGACCAGTCCCACCTCCTGCCATGCCCTGTCGAAGGCCGCCCTCGCCGAAGGCCTGGTGCCGGAGGTGATTGAAAAGTCTCCCCGTGACGAGGACGATGAAGGCAGAAACGCGCCGCCGGAGGATCCGCCATCCACCCAATGACCTTCGACGAGACCCAGTGGTTGACGGTCGTCCTGCTGGCTTTGCTCGCCGCCACGGCGGTGATCATCGTGCGCCGCCGGGGACTGTGGGAAGCGGTCATGCTCTCCGGCATCTACAGCTTCCTCGGCGCAAGTTGGATGATGCTCCTGGACGCCCCGGACGTCGCCTTCACCGAGGCCGCCGTCGGCGCCGGCATCTCGACGGTGCTGATGCTCGGCACCCTGGCACTGACCTCGCGCGAAGAGAAACCGCCGAAACGGCCGCCCTGGGTTCCCCTGGCGGTGGTCACGGCGACCGGAGCGGCGCTGATCTGGGGCACCTTCGACATGCCCCACATCGGCGATCCGAACGCCCCGGCGCAGGTCTACCCGGACCCTTCCTACATCGAGCGCAGCGCCGAGGACATCGACGTGCCGAACGTGGTGACGGCGGTCCTCAGCAGCTATCGCGGCTACGACACGCTGGGCGAAACGGTGGTGGTGTTCACCGCCGGCTTGGTGGTGCTGGTGTTGCTGCGGGGCCGGCGCGAGGAGTACGAATCGTGACCACCCCACCGCAAACGCCCTCTTCTCAAATGAAGGGCCTGTCGATTCTGCGAGTAGTCGCCACCCTGGCGATTCCCTTCATCCTGCTATTCGGCCTGTACGTGCAGTTTCACGGCGACTACGGCCCCGGCGGCGGATTTCAAGCGGGAGCGATCTTCGCCGCCGGCTTTATCCTCTACGCCCTGGTCTTCGGCCTCGGGGCCGCACGCCGCATCGTTCCCCAACGCACCGTGGAAGCGGGCCTGGCCCTGGGGGTGCTGATCTTCGCCGGCACCGGCGTGGCTTCGATGCTCTTCGGCGGCAACTTCCTGGACTACAACGCACTGGACTCGCACGATCCGGTACACGGCCAGCACCTGGGCATCCTGATCATCGAGTTCGGCGTCGGCGTGACCGTCGCCTCAGTGATGCTGGCGATTTTCTACGCCTTCGCCGGCCGCAAGCGGGTGGAAGATCCGATGGCCGAGCCGTTGCTCGACGGCGACGGCAACGTGGAGAACGAGGAGCCGGGTCCTTGATCCTCGGCCTTTACAACTACTGGATCGTGATCGTCCTGATGATGGTCGGTTTCTACACCGTCATCGCGCGGGAAAACCTGGTCAAGAAGGTGATCGGCCTCAATATCTTTCAGACCTCGGTGTTCTTGCTCTACATCAGCGTGGGCAAGGTGCAAAACGGCACCGCGCCGATCGTCGACGACGGATTCGAGGTATACACCAATCCTCTGCCGAGCGTGCTGATTCTCACCGCCATTGTGGTCGGTGTTGCCACCACTTCCGTCGCTCTGGCGCTGATCGTGCGGATCCGCGAAGCCTACGGCACCCTCGAAGACGACGAGATCCGCGCCCTCGACGACCAACGCCAACTCCAGTCGTCCTCATCTGGCGCTCCGGACCGCCCGTCTTGATCGAGCAGCTTCCGATCCTGCAGGTTCTCCTGCCCTTGCTAGCGGCGCCGCTGTGTGTGATGGCCCGCCGCGGGCGCGCCGCCGCGGTGCTGGCCACCGCCGTGTGCTGGGGCGCCTTCGGAGTGTCCATCGCCCTCCTCGGACGGGTGCTCGAAGAGGGCGTCATCGTCTATGCCCTCGGCGGCTGGAGCGCCCCCTGGGGCATCGAGTACCGCATCGACGTACTCGCCGCCTTCTTGGCGCTGTTTGTTTCGGGGATCGGCGCCCTGGTCTTGACCTACGCGCCACGCAGCCTGGCGGCGGAAGTAGCGGAGAGCCAGCGAAACCTGTTCTACGCCCTCTACCTGCTCTGCTTGACGGGGCTCCTCGGCATCACCATCACCGGCGATCTGTTCAATCTGTTCGTCTTCCTGGAGATCTCGTCGCTGTCGTCCTACGGACTGATCTCCCTTGGCCGGCACCGCCGCTCCCTGACCGCCGCCTTTCGGTACCTGATCATGGGCACCCTGGGCGCCACCTTCATCCTGATCGGCATCGGCCTGATGTACCAGATGACCGGTACCCTCAACATGGCGGACATGGTCGAGCGCATCGTCGAGGGAGAGTCCCTGCGCACGGTACTCGTCGCCTTTGCCTTCTTGACCGTCGGCATCGGCCTCAAGATGGCCCTCTTCCCGCTCCACCAGTGGTTGCCGGAAGCCTACGCCTTCGCGCCGTCCACCGTGTCGGCCTTCATCGCCGCCTCCTCCACCAAGGTGTCCCTCTACATCCTGCTGCGCTTCGTGTACACCATCTACGGCGTGGAGTTTGTTTTCGATCGGCTGGAACTGCACCACATCCTGGTGCCCCTTTCCCTGGCGGCGATGTTCCTCGCGTCAGGCGTAGCCATCTACCAGACGGACCTGAAGCGACTGCTGGCCTTCTCGAGCGTCGCCCAAGTGGGCTACATGACCCTGGGCGCCAGCCTCGCTTCCGTCGACGGTCTGACCGCCTCGATCGCCCACCTGTTCAATCACGCCCTGACCAAGGGCGGCATGTTCCTCGCCGTCGGCTGCCTGGTACTTCGTATCGGCCGAGTGGAGCTAAGGGACCTGCGCGGCCTGGGCCGGCGCATGCCCTGGACGTTCTTCGCCTTCGTGATCGGCGGCCTCGGCCTGATCGGCATTCCCGGCACCGCCGGCTTCGTGAGCAAGTGGTATTTGCTGCGGGCAACCCTCGGAGGCGGCGACTGGCCCCTCGCCGTGGCGGTGTTGCTCTCTTCACTGCTGGCGGTGATCTACATCTGGCGGGTGATCGAAGTGGCCTACTTCCAGCTTCCGGAGTCGCGCCACAGCCAAATCGCCGAAGCGCCCATGAGCCTGCTGATTCCCACCTGGATTCTGATCGGTGCCAGCGTCTACTTCGGCGTCCGGGCGACCTACTCGGTGGATCTTGCCCAGCGCGCCGCCCAGGCCCTCATCGGAGGCGGACCGTGAGCGCCACCGCGGCTATCGCCCTGGCCCTGCTGCTGCCGCTTACCGGCGCCGGCACCTCAGCGCTGTTCCACCGCAGCCCGAATCTGCGGGAGACCTTCAGCCTGCTGGCCGGCGGCGGTCTGCTGGCGATCACCTGGTCGCTGCTGCCGCGGGTCGAGGCCGGCGAGCGGCCAGCCCTCGAACTGTTCGAAATGCTGCCGGGGCTCGCCATCGCCTTCGAAGTCGAACCCTTGGGGATGCTCTTCGCGCTGGTGGCGGCGATGCTGTGGATCGTCACCACGGTCTACTCGATCGGCTACCTGCGGGGAAATAACGAAGACCACCAAAGCCGCTTCTTCGCCTGCTTCGCCGTCGCCATCTTCGCCGCCGTCGGCGCCGCCATGGCGGGCAACATGCTCACCCTGTTCGTCTTCTACGAAGTCTTGACCCTCTCGACCTACCCGTTGGTTACCCACCACGGAACGGCCGAAGCGCGGCGCGGCGGTCGGGTGTACCTGGGGGTTTTGCTCTTCACCTCCATCACCTTCCTGCTGTTGGCGGTGGTGTGGACCTGGTTCGCCGCCGGCACTCTCGACTTTCAACCCGGCGGCATTCTGGCCGGTAAGGCCTCCACTCCGGTACTGGCGGTGCTCCTCGCCCTCTACGCCTTCGGCACCGGCAAGGCGGCTCTGATGCCTTTCCACCGCTGGCTGCCGGCGGCGATGGTGGCGCCCACTCCGGTCTCCGCCCTGCTGCACGCCGTAGCGGTGGTCAAGGTCGGCGTTTTCACGGTGTTGAAGGTCGTGGTCTACATCTTCGGCCTGGACCTGCTGCGCGACACGGACATCAGCCTGTGGATCGCCTGGGCCGCCGGCTTCACGGTACTCGCCGCCTCACTGGTCGCGATGACCAAGGAGAACCTCAAAGCCCGCCTCGCCTATTCGACGGTCAGCCAGCTCTCCTACATCGTGCTGGGCGCGATGCTCGCCAACGCCTGGGGGGTGATCGGCGGCGGCATGCACATCGCCATGCACGCCTTCGGCAAAATCACTCTGTTTTTCTGTGCCGGTGCGATCTATGTCGCCACCCACAAGAAAGAGATCCCCGACCTCTCCGGCCTCGGCCGAGTGATGCCCTGGACCTTCGCCGCCTTCGTGGTGGGCGCTTTCAGCGTGATCGGCGTGCCGCCGCTGGGAGGCTCCTGGAGCAAGTGGTTTCTGGCCCTTGGGGCGGTCGAGGCGGAGCAGCAGATCCTGGTGGCGGTGCTGATGATCAGTTCGCTTTTGAACATCCTGTACCTGATGCCGATCCCGGTGCGGGCGTTCTTCTCGCCGCTGTCCGCAGCGGACACGAAAGCGTTTCCCGAGCGCAAGGAGCCCTGGCTGTGCGTGGCGCCGCCGGTGGTGACGGCTCTTGGATGCGTCGCCCTGTTCTTCGTGGCGGACGACATCTATCAACTCCTGATGCCGATCGCCGGAGGCTCGCCGTGAGCGGTCACGAACCCCTTCCGGAAAAGGATCGTCGTTGGCTCGACGAGCCGCGGAACGTCGACAAGATCGTCTACGGCCTGTACATCACCTGCGGGCTTCTGGTGATCCTCGATTTCTTCTACGACAAGCACCCGCACTTCGCCTTCGAGGGCTGGATCGGCTTCTTCGGCTTTTACGGCTTCCTCGGCTCCATCGGCCTGGTGATGGCCGCCAAGGCGATGCGCCTGATCCTCAAGCGGCCGGAGAACTACTACGGCCAAGAGGGCGATGGGCAGAAACCTTCCGATGGCGAGGCCAGCGATGGCTGACTTCCTCGCCACCCTGCCGCCCGGTCTGCTGCTGATCGGTGGCGGCCTACTGCTCGCGCTGTTGCGCGGCCGGATCCAGCGCTGGGCGCTGGTCATCCTGCCGCTCTTGAGCGCCTGGCACCTCCTGAGTTTCTTGCCCGAAGGCACCACCGTCGCCTACGAGATCTTCGGCTACGAGCTGATGCCGGTGCGAGTGGACCGCCTGAGCCTGGTGTGGGGATATGTCTTCCATCTGGCGGCCTTCGTCAGCGCGCTGTACGCCTTCCACGTCGAGGACACCCTGCAGCACGTCTCCGGTTTGATCTACGCCGGCGCGGCCATCGGCGCGGTGTTCTCCGGCGACCTGGTGACGCTGTTCGTCTACTGGGAGCTGACGGCCCTTTCCTCGGTGTTCCTGATCTGGGCGCGGCGTCGCGAGCGCGCCCACCACGCTGGCATGCGCTACCTGGTGGCCCAGGTGGGTTCCGGCGTGCTGTTGCTGGCCGGCGCCCTCTACCACTTCGGGGATTCCGGCTCGCTGGCCTTTGGCGCCCTCAACTTGGACACCCTGGGGGGCCTGCTGATCTTCCTGGCCTTCGGTATCAAGGCAGCCTTTCCGCTCCTCCACAACTGGCTGCAGGATGCCTACCCGGAGGCCACCGTCACCGGCACCGTCTTTCTCTCGGCCTTCACCACCAAGCTGGCGATCTACGCCTTGGCCCGCGGCTTCGCCGGCACCGAGATTCTGATCCCCATCGGCGCCGCTATGACCGCATTCCCAATCTTTTTCGCGGTGATCGAGAACGACCTCCGGCGGGTGCTGGCCTACAGCCTGAACAACCAGCTCGGCTTCATGGTGGTGGGCATCGGCCTGGGAACGGAGCTGTCCCTGAACGGTACGGCGGCGCACGCCTTCGTCCACATCCTCTACAAGGCGCTGCTCTTCATGTCGATGGGCGCCGTCCTGAACTACGCCGGCACCGCCAAGGGCTCGGAACTGGGCGGCCTCTACAAGAAAATGCCCTGGACCACCGCCTTCTGCATCGTCGGCGCGGCGTCCATTTCGGCCTTCCCGCTGTTCTCGGGCTTCGTCGCCAAAGCGTTGATCCTCAGCGAAGCGGCATACCAGCACCGCACCGTCGTCTACCTGATCCTGCTCTTTGCTTCCGCCGGCGTTTTCCACCACTCGGGGATCAAGATCCCCTTCTTCGCCTTCTTCCACCACGACACCGGCAAGTGGAAGAAGTTCGCTCCCGAGAAGCGCGACTTCGCAGGCGAGGCGCCTAAGAACATGCTGTGGGCGATGGCGCTGACGGCGTTGCCCTGCCTCGCCATCGGCATGTTCCCGCACAAGCTGCTCTACCCGCTCTTGCCCTTCCCGGTGACCTATGAGCCGTACACCATGGCCCACGTCATCACCCAAATCCAGCTTCTGATGTTCTCGGCCCTGGCCTTCACGGTGTTGAACCGCATCGGCGCCTACCCACCGGAGCTGCGCTCCACGGTGCTCGACACGGACTGGTTCTATAGGAAGCCGGGACGCGCCTTGGCCGAGTGGCTCCACCGCCACGGCGCCACCGTCGACCGCGCTCTCCGCTCCGCCTTCGTGGGCGGCCTCCACCGCCTGCTCGAACGCTCCGGCCAAGCCCTCGGCCCCACCGGCTGGCTCGGCGGAATCTGGACCACCCGCACCATGGTGCTGTGGGCCACGCTGCTACTCGCAGCCTGCTTGATCCTCTACTACGTCTGACCGAATCGCTCGCGGGTCACGGCGACACCTGGAGTGGTAGTCTCGCCTCGGACATTACCTACATCGAGAAACCGGCCTGACGCCGATCCTTGCCTAGGAAATCTCGGCCTGTCGAAAGCATCGCGCCACCGGATAGGGACCGACATCGCGCCGGCCCCGGACGACGAACAAAAGGACCCAGCATGAAGGCGAAAAGCACCTTGGCCGGCCTGTTCGGCAGATCTCCGTTCCGTCCCATGCAGCAGCACATGGAAGTCGTCGAAGAGTGTGTTGAGAAAACCGTTCTTCTCTTCAAAGCCCTAACCTCCGGCGACGACGAAAAGCTCTTCGAACGCAAGGAAGAGATCTTCGAACTCGAACGAAGAGCCGACAGCATT
Source organism: Acidobacteriota bacterium (assembly GCA_039030395.1). Lineage (NCBI taxonomy): Bacteria > Pseudomonadati > Acidobacteriota > Acidobacteriota bacterium. The sequence goes on along the minus strand of JBCCEF010000003.1, from coordinate 204,711 downwards.
AAGAACGAAATCCGGTCCCACCTGCCTAAAGGCCTTTTCCTGCCGGTCGATCGCCGCGACCTGCTCGATCTTCTCAACGCGCAGGACAACATCGCCGACACGGCTCAGGATGTCGCCGGCCTTCTGACCCTGAGAAAGATGACGGTGCCGGACGTTCTTAAAGGCCAAATCTTGCCCTACGTACTGAAAACCCGCGACGCTGTAGCCAAGTGCGCGGAGGTCATCCACGAACTCGACGAGCTGATCGAGATGGGTTTCCGCGGTCGCGCCGGTGACAAGGTAGAGGAGATGGTCGATGCCTTGAACGCTCTCGAGACGGAGACCGACGACATGGGCATGAACCTCAGCCGAACGCTGTTCGAGAACGAGGACCAGTTGAAGCCGCTGACGGTGGTCTTTTGGTATGACCAGATCCAGCGTATCGGTCGCCTCGCCGACTATGCCGAGAACGTCGGCGATCGCCTGCGACTTTTGATCGCTCGCTGAGGACTGCAGGGAGGGAGACCCTTTGGAATATGCACTGATTCTCGTCACCCTGGCGATCATCTTCGCCCTCTACATGACCTGGGGTGTCGGCGCCAACGACGTCGCGAACGCCATGGGTACCTCCGTCGGCTCCGGCGCCATCACCGTTCGCCGGGCGATCATCATCGCCGCCATTTTCGAGTTTGCGGGAGCCTTTTTGGCCGGCGGTCATGTCACCGGCACCATTCGCAAGGGCATCATTGACGCCGCCGCCGTGCCGTCGCCGGAGATCCTGGTCTACGGCATGCTCTCGGCGCTGCTGGCAGCGGGAGTGTGGTTGATGGTGGCGAGCTACTTCGGCTGGCCGGTTTCCACTACCCACACCATCGTCGGCGCTCTTGTCGGCTTCGGAATGGTCGGCCTCGGGCTGAGCGCCGTCGAGTGGCAGAAGGTCGGCGGCATCGTCGCGAGTTGGGTGATCTCGCCCTTGATCGGCGCCACCATCGCCTTCCTGCTGACACAAAGCGTGCGCAAGCTCATTCTGGATACCGACTCCCCGTTCGAAAACGCCAAACGCTACGGACCCATCTATGTCTTCCTGATGGGTACCCTCGTCGCCCTAGTGACGATGTTCAAGGGCCTCAAGCACCTGGATCTCGAACTCACGACCGGCCAGTCGTTCATCGCCGCCGTCGTCATCGGCCTGCTGGTCGCCCTTGTCGGAAGAACCTTGCTGCGCCGGATTCAGGTGGACCCTTCGGCCGAAAGAGACTTCGCCTACGCCAGCGTCGAGAAGGTGTTCGCCCCCCTCTGCGTGTTCACCGCCTGCGCCATGGCCTTCGCCCACGGCTCCAACGACGTGGCCAACGGCATCGGCCCACTTGCCGCCATCGTCAGCATCGTCAACACCGGCGAGGTGGCCCAGACCTCGGCGCTGCCGTTGTGGATTCTGATCCTGGGCGGCGGCGGCATCGTGCTCGGCTTGAGCACCATGGGCTACCGGGTGATGAAGACGATCGGCACCAAGATCACCGAACTCACCCCCAGCCGCGGTTTCTGCGCCGAGCTGGCGGCCGCCTCGACGGTGGTTCTCGCCTCGCGTCTGGGCCTTCCGGTGTCGACCACTCACATCATCGTCGGCTCGGTGCTGGGGGTCGGCCTGGCGCGCGGCATTGCGGCCATCGACCTGCGCGTGGTGGCGGGAATTGTGACCTCGTGGCTGGTCACGCTGCCCATCGGAGCGGCGCTAGCGGCGTTCTTCTTCTTTTTCTTTAAGGGTCTCTTCCTCTAGCAGGGTGCTTTTCATCCCGCGTCCGGACGCCTTGCGACTGCGGAGATGCCTGGCATGAGAGACGCCGAGCTGAACCTCGAGCCCGTCCGGGAACTACAGAAGATCCGCGGAATTCCCTTCGCCCAGGGCACGGGCTACCGGCAACTCGTGGTTACCGGTCCCCACGGTTGCGGCAAGACCACCCTCATCCAATCCATCGGCGGCTGGCCGGAAGAAGGATTCCTCGATCTCACCGAAAGTCGCTGGTGGCGGTCGCGGATCCTGACGTTTCGTCCCCGAGAAGTCCATCTGGGATTTCCGTTTCGCGGCTACTCCCAGGCCTTGGCCCTGTTCGAAAGGGACTTTCTCGAAGCACCAGAAGCGCTGGTCCTCGAGCCGAAGCGCGTCCACCTACCCCAGGAGCCTTCTCGCTGGAGCTTCGTCGACTGGCGCCGCAGGGTGGTCTTCGAGTTCTTGCTGCCGCCGGCCGAAGAGGTCTTCGAGAGCCGGCGCCAACGCGCCAGCTTCCAGACTCACCCGGTGGACGCTGAGGTTTCGCTGGAGAAGACCGCCGAGGAGTTGCGGATCTACGGAGAGATCGCCCGTCTTTTTCACCGTGCCGGTCTGACCGTCTACGTTCGCGACGGTTTCGGAGCTCCACCCCATCGCATCGCCGAGAAGCGGTCCCCAGGAGCGGCCGGCAGCACCAGGCGACCCCGGCGCAGCCTCGTCGAGACCACGTTCAAGCGGATCATTCGGAGTGACGACGCACCAATCGTCGAGGTGCCGCATGGACAGACTCTCACCGGAGAGCAGATTCGGATTCCGGTATCGGCCCTTCCGGTCGAGATCGACCTCGGCTTCCAGGCGCTCCAGGTCCACCAGGATCATCCCCTCGCCCCCGGTACCGAGTGGTCGCCTGATCTGTTGATCTTCGATCCCGCGGAGTACCGGCGAGGAATCAGCGGGTTCACCCGCCTCGGATCCGGCCAGAGCACCCGCATCGGCCAACGGGAAGCGAGCCAGCGGATTTCGCTCCCCCTTCCCTCGGATGTTCGGCCCTGGCTGGAGATGAGCTTCGAAGGCGACTACCTGTGCCTGGCCGATCTTCATTCCCCCAAGGGATGCGAGGTGCGAGAAGCCGGGGAGCCGGTTCTCCTTGCAGATCGAGCGCATCGGTTGGCCAGGCTGAAAGAGATCTTCGGCGGCTCCTTCGACCGGCTCGAACCGAAAGGCGCCCTCGAATGTCTTCAGGCCGTCAACGCGCAACTTGAATCCAGCCCGCTTCGCCGCGCAAACCGCGACGGCGAACCTGGCGGCCTGATCGAGCTTCCGGACCACCTCGTGCCGGTGCTGGTGGGCGACTTGCACGCCAAATTGGAGAATCTGGTCAAGATCCTGACCGAAAACCGTTTTCTCGACGAGCTGGAGCGAAAACGAGCGGCCCTCGTGCTCCTCGGCGATGCGGTACATCGGGAAGAGTCTCAGCTCGCTGAGATGGGAAGTTCCGTCGTCGCCATGGACCTCATCCTGCGGCTGATGCGCGCCCTGCCGGGGCACGTGGTCTACCTACTGGGCAATCACGACAGTTTCTCCCACGAGGTGACCAAGCGAGGAGTCGAGCAGGGGCGCCTATGGCGAACCCATCTACACCGGACAAGGGGCGAGCGCTACGTCGAAGAGATGCGGCGCTTCTACCGCCTGAGCCCGCACGTCGCCCTCTCCAAGGACTTCATCGCCTGTCATGCGGGGCCACCGCTGGGGAAAGTCACAAGACAGGCGGTGGTGAACATCCGGCACCAGCCGAAGCTGACTCATCAGCTCACCTGGATCCGGCTCCGTCGCCCCGGCAAGCCCACCGGCTATGGCAAGCGAGATGTCGTCGCCTTCCGCCGGGCCCTCGGGAAAAAGAAGTCGACGGCCTTCATCGTTTCCCATAATCCGCTGTCAGACGACGCGACGTACTGGCAAAACGCCGGAGGTATCAAGGGTCACCACATCGTTTACAGCGCGCGCAGCGATCGCCTGGCCGTCTTCACCCGCATCGACGGCATGATGGTGCCGCTCGAATACCGAGTGGAGCCGCTCACTCGGCTCTGAGCACCGACGAGGCCGTCCGACCCGCCGGATTGCTGGACGGGTATGGGACAGCCGCAACATCGTACTGTGGCCCACAAAAAAAGCCCCTTCGCCGAAGCGAAGGGGCTTTTCAGGCTTACCGACCGGCTGGGCTCTGCTACCTTGCCAGCCGCCGCTGGACGCGGGCGCGTTCGGCGGCTTCATCGCGGGCTTGCAGAGCCTTCTCACCGACGGTGAGTCCGCCGTGCTCGGCGGCGAGGCGAGTCGCTTCGGCCGGGTCGAGGTCGTCGAGGTCGCGTGCCTGCTCGGTCAAGAGCACCAGTTTGTTGTCGCCCACTTGGGCGAAGCCGCCGTCGACATACAGGCGCTCCGAGCCGCCGTCCGCCTTGGTCACCCGGAGCAGGCCGATCCCCACCAGCGACAACAGCGGCGCGTGGTTCGGCAGGATGCCGATCTCGCCGTCGTTGGCCGGAAAAACCGCCGAGGTGGCTTCCGCCTCGAGGGCGGCGCCTTCGGGGGTGACCACGCTGACCTTGAAGGTCTTGCTCGCCACGCCTACTTCATCTCCTCGGCCTTCTTGGCCGCGTCTTCGATGGTGCCGACGTACATGAAGGCACCTTCCGGCAGATGATCCCACTTGCCGTTGCAGAGCTCTTCGAAGGAGCGGATGGTGTCCTCCGGCTTGACGTACACGCCGGGGATGCCGATGAACTGCTCCGCCACGAAGAAGGCCTGCGACAGGAAGCGCTCGATGCGGCGGGCGCGGGCCACGATGACCTTGTCCTCCTCGGACAGCTCGTCGACGCCCAGGATGGCGATGATGTCCTGCAGGTCCTTGTAGCGCTGGAGGATCTGCTGCACCTGCCGGGCCACCGCGTAGTGGCGTTCGCCGAGGAGTTCCGGCGAGACAATGCGGGAACTGGAAGCGAGGGGATCGACGGCGGGATAGATGCCCTTCTCCGCGATGGAGCGCTCCAGGTTGACGGTGGAGTCCAGGTGGGTGAAGGCCGAGGCCGGCGCCGGGTCGGTGTAGTCATCCGCTGGCACGTAGATCGCCTGAATACTGGTCACCGCGCCGGCGGCGGTGGAGGTAATGCGCTCCTGCAGCTCGCCCATCTCGGTGGTCAGCGTCGGCTGGTAGCCCACCGCCGAAGGCATACGGCCGAGAAGCGCCGAGACCTCGGAACCGGCCTGCGAGAAACGGAAGATGTTGTCGACGAAAAGCAGCGTGTCGGCACCTGTCTGGTCGCGGAAGTGCTCGGCCATGGTCAAGGCCGACAGCGCCACGCGCAGACGCGCGCCCGGCGGCTCGTTCATCTGGCCGAAGACCATCACCGTCTGGTCGAGCACTCGCTTGCCGGTGTCGCCGATCTTGGCTTCCTGCATCTCGAGCCACAGGTCGTTGCCTCCACGAGTCCGCTCGCCGACGCCGGCAAAGCAGGAGTAGCCGCTGTGGAAGCGGGCCAGACGGGCGATCAGCTCCTGAATGATGACCGTCTTTCCCACACCGGCGCCACCGAACAGACCGGCCTTACCGCCGCGCACCAACGGGCAGAGGAGGTCGATCACCTTGATGCCCGTTTCGAACATCTCGGTCTTGGCGGAAACCTCGGAGAGGTCCGGCGCCGGCTGGTGGATGGCGCGGGTTTCGGCGGTCTCCAGCGGACCGCGGCCGTCGATGGTCTCGCCGACCATGTTGAACACCCGGCCGAGGGTGGCCTCACCGACGGGCACCTTCACCGGCGCGCCGGTGTCTTCGATCTGAGCACCGCGGCTCAGGCCGTCGGTGGATCCCAGGGAGACAGCGCGCACGCGGCCGCCGCCGAGGTGCTGGGCCACCTCGCACCAGAGGGTTTCCTCGAAGGTGTCGCCGAGCACCGTGCGCTCGACGGGCACCTTGAGGGCGTTGTAGATCGCAGGCATCCGGTCTTCCGGGAACTGCGCGTCGAGGGTCGAGCCGATGACCTGCGTCACCGTGCCGTAATTGGTCTCTGCCATGGAACGATTTCCTCGTGTTCTCTAGAAAAATCTCATCAAGCCAGGGCGTTGGCGCCGCCGACGATGTCGAGCAGCTCCAGGGTGATCTGGCTCTGGCGCGCCCGGTTGTATTCCCGCGTTAGGTTTCCGATCATCTCTTCCGCCGCTTCGGTGGCCGCCTTCATGGCCGCCATGCGGGCGATCTGCTCGCTGACGGCGGCGTCGTTGAAGCTCTGGAAGAGGCGCATGCGAACCGCCGCCGGCAGCAGCCGCTCGAGCAGCTCCTCGGGGGACGGTTGAATTTCGTAAATGCCCTGCGCTCCGGTCTCTTCCTCCGCCTCGCCGGCGGTTTCCTCGCGCGACAGGGGCAACAACTGGAAGATCTCCGGCAACTGCTTGCCAGGGGAGTAGAAGCGCATGTAGGCAACGTAAACGGAGCCGAGGCGCCCGGCGGTAAACTCGTCGATCAACTCCTGGGCGATGGGCTCCACCTGCTCGAAACGCGGCTTGTCGTCGATGTCCAGGATCTGGCGCTCGACGTCGCGGCCGCTGAACTTGAAGGCCGACAGGCCCTTGCGGCCGACCATGTAGACGTCCGTCTCGAGACCCGACGCTTTTTGCGCCTTGAGGTGGGCGTTGGCGGTGCGGATGACGTTGGCGTTGTAGCCGCCGCACAGACCGCGGTTGCTGGTCAACACCACCAGCGCCGAGCGCTTGGAATCCGACGGCTGCATCAGGGGATGTTCGTAGTCGCCGGTGACGCCGGATAGATCCTCGATCAGCTCCGCCAGCTTGTCCGTGTAGGGACGCGTCCGCACCGCGCGGTTCATCGCCGACTGAAATCGGGCGGTCGCGATGAGCTGCATGGTGCGCGTGATCTTCTTGATATTGCGCACCGCTTTGCGGCGCTTGACGATGGCTCGGCGGTTGGCCATGGGTCAGTCTTCCTGGTCTTCCTGGATCTCGCGCACGAAGGCCGCCTTGGCGGTCTCGATCACGTTGCGAACCTTCTCGTTCAGCTCGTCAGAAATGGCCTGTTTTTCGTCCAGCTCGTCGACGAGCTCCGGGAATTCGTCCCGGAACACAGCCAACAGCCGATGCTCGAATTCGAGCACACGATCCACCGGCAGGTCGTCCAGGTATCCCTGGGTGCCGGCGAAGATGGAGAGGATCTGATCGTTGACGTTGTACGGCACGTACTGAGGCTGCTTCAAAAGCTCCGTCATGCGCTTGCCGCGATCGAGCTGACGCTGCGAGGCGGCATCGAGTTCCGTTCCGAGCTGGGCGAAGGCTTCCAGGTCGCGGAAGGACGCCAGATCGAGGCGAAGCGAGCCGGAGATCTTCTTCATCGCCTTCCGCTGGGCGTTGCCGCCCACACGAGAGACAGAGATACCCACGTTGACCGCCGGCCTCACGCCGGCGAAGAACAGGTCCGGCTCTAGGTAGATCTGACCGTCGGTGATGGAGATCACGTTGGTCGGAATGTAGGCCGAAACCTCGCCTTCGAGGGTCTCGATCACCGGCAGGGCGGTCATCGAACCCCCGCTGTCCGGGTACTTGTGGACCCGGTACTGGTCCCTGTCGTCGAGACTGGCGAGCCACGCCTCGGCGCGCTCTTGGCCCTCGTGCCGGTGATAGAGGCCGGTGGCCTCGTCCGGACGGTGCTCTTCCGGCGCCGCCAGGCCTTCCGGATGCTTGCGGACGATGGAACGATCCGTCGAATCCTCCGGCGTGTCCTGCGGCACGATGCCGAACTCCTCGCGCAGCTTGACGCTACGCTCGAGCAAGCGAGAGTGCAGGTAGAAAACATCGCCCGGGTAGGCTTCGCGGCCCGGTGGCCGGCGCAGCAGCAGCGAGAGCTGGCGGTACGCCTGGGCCTGCTTCGACAGGTCGTCGTAGACGCACAGCGTCGCGCGGCCTTCCTGGTACATGAAGTATTCGGCCATCGCCGCGCCGGCGTAGGGGGCGATGTACTGAAGCGGCGCCGGATCGGAAGCAGAAGCGGCCACTACGATGGTGTAGTCCATGGCGCCTTCTTCGCGCAGCTTCTCGACCACCGCGGCGACCGTCGAGTCCTTCTGGCCGACCGCCACGTAGACGCAGATCACCCCGCTGTCGCGCTGGTTCAGGATGGTGTCGATGGCGATGGCGGTTTTGCCGGTCTTGCGATCGCCGATGATCAGCTCGCGCTGGCCGCGGCCGATCGGGATCATGCTGTCGATCGCCTTAATGCCCGTCTGCAGCGGCTCCGTCACCGGCTGCCGCTCGGCGATGCCGGGGGCCTTGAACTCCATTGGACGGCGATGCGGAGTCTCGATCACGCCGAGGCCATCGAGGGGCTCACCCAAAGGGTTGACCACGCGGCCGACCATCTCCTCGCCCACCGGCACCGAGAGCAACTCACCGGTGCGCCGCACCTCGTCGCCCTCCTTGATGCCGAGGTAATCGCCGAGGATGACGACACCGACGGAATTCTCTTCCAGGTTGAACACCTGGCCCGAGGCGCCGTTTTCGAACACCAGCCGCTCGCTGGCCATGGCGTTGCCCAGGCCGTAGACCCGGGCGATGCCGTCACCGACCTCGAGCACTCGGCCGACCTCGGCGAGATCCGCCTCGCCGCGGTATTGCTGAATCTCCTCCGAAATGACGGAAGCGATCTCGTCGACTTTGAACTTCATTTTGCGGTTCCTCAGTTCTCGACGTGCGCGCCGCGATGAATCTGGCGCGATGCACGGTTCAGGAGCTTGTCGCTCAAGTTGGTTAGGCGCGTGGCGACGCTCGAATCGGCCTTCTGATCTCCAATCTGCACCACCATGCCTCCGATCAGCGAGGGATCGACCTGCTCATCGAGGGTGGCATCCTTGCCGGTGGCTCCCTTGACCGCCGCGCGAATCCGCTCGCGCTGCGGGTCGGAAAGGGCCACCGCCGAGATCACCCGGGCTTCCACCCGCCCCTGGAGTTGGTTCAACTCCTGGCGATAGGTAAAGGCGATGGCCGGCACCAGGTGGATGCGGCCCTTGCGGTTCAAGACCTGGAGGGAGTCCACCAGCAGATCGCTCGCCTTGCCGCGGAAGGTCTTCTCCAAGCTTTCCCGCCGCTTGTCGGAGTCGACCAACGGCGACGACAGGAAGGCGCGAAAGGTCTCATCGCGCTCGATCAGACGGGCAATGGACTGCAGCTCCTCGCGCAGGTCATCGACCGCGCCGGCCTGCTGTGCCTCCGCCTGTTGAGCTAGGGCCAGCATGGCCTTGCTGTAGACCTGCGCCACGGCGATCTGGTCGTCACTGAAGCTCGACATGCTCGTTCCTCGACCTTCCGGCTCAGTTCGGGTTGATCTTCTCGATGGCGGCGATCGACTCGGCGATCAGCTGCTCGTGATCGTTCGGCGTCAGCTCGCGCTTCAAAATGCGCGACGCCGCATCGACGGTCAAGCTGGTCGCTCGCGAGTAGAGATCCTTGACCGCCGTGTCCTTGGCGATCTCGATCTCCCGCTTGGCCCGTTCGAGAGTCTTCTGCGCCTCTTCCTGGGCCTTTTCTTCCTCGCGCTGGCGAAGCACGGCGGCATCGCGCCGGGCCTCGTCCACAATCTCTTCGACCTCAGAGCGCGCCTGGGCCAGCTTCTCCTCGTACTCGGCCAGCTTGGCCGAAGCGAGATCGCGCTCTTCCTTGGCCTTGGCCAGAGAGTCGAAGATGAACTGCTCGCGCGACTGGAGTCCGTTCAAAACCGGCCCCCAGGCGAACTTGCCGAGAACCACCAGCAGGATCACGAAGATGACCAGGGTCCAGATCATGTTGCCGAGGTCGCCGGCGAACAGACTTCCGGATTCCCCGCCCCCTTCGGCCGCCCACACGGGGGCCACCAGGAACAGCGAGGACAGCCCGATCAGGGACCACCGCCGGATCATCGAGAATGTCTCGATCTTGCGCATAGCACCATGCCCTTGTACACGGCACCCTCTCCTCGAAGGCGCCCTCAATGGATGGCCGCCGGGGCCGACCGATCCTCCGTCGGCCCCGCGGAAACGGCGTTGAATCAACCGGCCGTCACAGCGAGCATGCCGACGACGACGCCGAACAGCGCGGCGCCCTCGATCAGCGCGGCGCTGATGATCATGGCGGTCTGAATCTGACCCGTCGCCTCGGGCTGACGGGCGATGGACTCCACAGCACCGGCGCCGATGCGACCGATACCCATACCGGCGCCGATCGCCGCCAGGCCGGCACCGATGGCGCCACCCAGCTTCTGCAGTCCGAGTCCGGTGGTCACTCCACCCGCTTCCTGGGCGGCGAGGGTCGGCACGAACATCAGAGCCAAGCCCACGACGAACATGGCCAATGCGACCTTTGCAGCTTTCTTGCTCATCTCTCCAGAATTCCTTTCTTGGTCAACCGTGGGCCGACCCCTCCGATCGACCTCGTAGTGCGAGTCACTTCCACCTTCGCCGACGTTCTCGGCCAAGGCCTCCGCAACATTCTTCACATCAGTGAGCGTGCGCCTCCGCATGGTCTTCGTGGTGGAAAATCACCGACATACCGAGGAACAACGTGGTCAAAAACGTAAAAATGTACGCCTGCAGGAAGGCGACGAAAATTTCCAAGAGATTGATCGCGACGCTGCCGGCCACCACCGGCAGCGAGATTGCGAAGCCGGCGGCGGCGCCGGACGCCGAGCCCACCGAGATGATGAAGCCCAGCAGCACCGCCAGCAAAATGTGGCCGGCGACCATGTTGGCGAACAGCCGGATCGCCAGAGAGGCCGCCTTGGCCACCAGCCCCACCAGTTCGAGGGGCACCAGCAGCGGCGCCATCCACCAGGGACCTGGATTGAAGTGCTTGATGTAGTCGAGGCCGCCCAGCCGCAGACCATTGACGATCAGCATGCCCAAGGTAGTCAGGGCGAGGGTCGTGGTGACCCAGATGTTGGCCGTCGGCGTGCCGCCGATGTGCTTTCCGAAAAGCCCCATCGAGATGGCGGCGATGGGCAACAGGCCCAGCAGGTTCATCGTCAGGATGAAAAAGAATACGGTCCAGATGTATTTGATGAAGCGGTCCGTGTAGTCCTCGAGCAACGGCTCGGCCATGTCCTTGCGCAGGTAGTGGCAGACGGACTCGATCAAATTCGCGCCGCCGGCGGGCACCAGCCGGCCGACCTCGTCGCTGCCCTTGCGCTTGCGCACCATCAGGGGCAGAAAAATCATCAGCAGCAGGGCGGCGAGAATCATCACCACAATCTGATCCGAAAGCAGGGTGACCACGCCGTTCGGCGTGAGCATTCCGAGATGCGCCTCCTCGGTGTGCAGCGGGTGCTGAACGACGTGATCGATGGGATCTCCCGAGCCCATACCGAGCCGCGAGAACCCAAACCGAGCCAACAGATCCCATCCGTCGAGCTTCAAGCCGTGCTGTCCAAGACTCAAGAGGTTCATCTCTCGTTCACCTTCATCAGTATTCGCAGCTTCCGTCCCGCTACTTCGTTGAACCCACCGCCGAATCCGCCTTCGCCAGCCCGAGGGCGAACCAGGTGTCCACCGCCAGAAGGGCGGCGTAACTGACCGCCAAACCGACCAGCAGCACTCGCGGCTCGAGCCCGAAGCCGACGCCGAACACCAGCCCAAGAACCAGCGTGGTGATCAACCTCAGGCCGGTGGCGGCCAGCGCTCGAACCACGATCGGTTCGCCGGCGCGGCGGCCCACCACCATCGGCAGCGCGCCGACCATCGACGCCACCCAACTGGCGGCGCAGGCGGCCCACAGGGCCGGTGGGCCGACATCTCCCACCCAGTTGCGCACCGGCAGCCAACCGAGGAGCCCGATCACCCAGGCGATCGCTGCCGCCAGGAGCGCGAACCGGAGCATTCGCCGGGACACCGGACTACCCACGTCGTCGGAATCCGTCACGAACGCTCCTCATCCAAGGGCAAAGCCTGCTCGGCATCGCGCCTGAGCGAAGACAACGTCCCTCGCACCAGGTTGTACAGACCGCCGACCAAACCGACCGTCAACCCGATCAGCAAGCCCCACGGCTCACTCCCGAAGTGCCGGTCGATCCAGAAACCGAGAAGCGTCAGTCCCGCTACGGCCGCCGCCAACTCGAAACCGATACCGAGGTAGCGCATGCCCGGTGAGCGGGTCCGTTTCGCCATGCGTCGAAAATTCCTCAATGAACGCCAGCCATCGCGAGCGACTGAGACCTGGAGCGGGGCGGACGAAGAGGGATCAGAGGAGGTCTCCGAGCCGTGGTCGTCGTCTTGAAGTGGATACCCGCTGAGATCGGCTGGTTTTTCCGGGGGTGTTTGGGGTCGAGGCGAACGCCTTCCAGACCACCGTCCCGGCGAGAGAAAACTATCACCGGCCGAAAGCCAGGGTCAACCCCGCCCGTCGGGCATCGCGGACCAACGGAGCCGCGGCCAGGACGTATGATCTCGTGAGGCCGACGACCATGCCCCCTTCCGAATACGATCCGCTCTTCGCCAGCTCTTCCGACCCCTCCGGACAGGAAGGCCTGGACGAGGTGCGGGCGCGCTTCGAGGAGGCCAGCCGACCCTACCTGCGAGGCCCCTGGTCGTGGATCGCCTGGGCAGTCCTGCTGCCGGCGGCCGCCCTGGCGACGACCACGGTGCACAAATCCTTCGGCTACGCCGGTTCGCTGATTCTCTGGTCCGTGGCGGTGCTCGCCGGAGGCGCGGTGGAAGGAGCGGTCATCTTCAGCAGCGGCCGACCGACCGCCCAAGGCCAAGGCGGCCTGTCGCGCTGGGTCTTCCGGGTGCAGGGCAACACCTCGCTGATCGCCGCAGCACTCTCCGCGCTGCTTCTCACCTCCGGGCTGGCCTGGGCGCTGCCGGCCCTCTGGCTGTTGCTGCTCGGCCACTCCTTCTACGCCGTGGGCGGCCTGTCCCTCGGCGCCTTTCGGCCCTACGGCCTGCTCTATCAGGGCGGCGGCTTGGTGGCCCTCTGGCCGAGTGGCTATTCGCTGGAGGTCTTCGCCCTGACAACGTTCGTCGCCAACCTGTGGATGGCCTGGGCGGTCGCCCGCTATCTGCGTTCTCACGGGGGCTAGGCGCCCGCACGCGGGACCGCCCCCTCGCCTCCAAGAAGGGTCATTCTTGGAGGCTCACCCCCTTCCTCGAGGCCTCTGGCGTCGCCTCGCCCTTCGGGCTCGGAAGCGCTCTGCTCAAGTAGCAGAGCGCCGCCGTTACGCACCGCCTAGGTCGATCCAGCTAGGAAACCTGGAAGGTCTCGCTGCCGCTCAGGCGGTCCGCCAGGGAACGGCCGGTGAGGGAGAGGAGGAAAGGAAGTCCGGCGAGGGCTACCGTCAACAACCCGCCGAGCCAGCGCATGCCGGTCTGGCCGAAGGTCAGCGGTTGATCCCCCGGCGCCCGCGCCACCACTCCGGCGATCGCCATTCCCGGAGTCTGTCCCCAGAAGGCCAGGCTGACCACCGAGTAGACGAAGGAGAAGACCACCAGAAAGGTGCCGAAGGGCAGGGCGTGGGCCAACGGACTGCCGGGGCCGCCGACCGCCATCGAGCCGAGCAGGCACAGTCCGAGTACCGTCACCAACAGGAGGCCGTCGACCGCCACCGCCACCGCCCGCTCGCGGAAGGCGGCGATCCCGCCGCCGGCCGATGTTTCGGCGGAGGCCTCGACCGGCACCGGACCAGCGGCCGGCTCGCCGTCGTCTGCGAGCGGCAGGACCGGCGCTGCGGGTGATTCCGCCGCCGCAGGAACGGCGGTCACCGCCTCTGACGGCTGATCCGAAAACAGCGGCAGTTCGTCGGGACTCAGGGGCTTCGGGAGTTCGGAGGGAGGATCGTCAAAGGGAAAGGAATCGCGCGGCGCAGCGGACTCCTCGCCGAAGGCGAAGTCCGCGGGAGCGGGCGCTTCGTCCGCGGCAGCGGCTTGGGACTCCTCGCTCGCCACGCTCGGTTCGTCTACGCCCGCCTCGTCTTCCTCCTGCTCTTCTTTGGAAGAGTCTCCGAAGTCGAGATCGAACAGCCAAGGTTCGTCGCGGCGATCGTTCACTTACCGCCTCACCGTACCGGCAGGTACTTGACGTAGATGCGGTACTGCAGGTCCTTGGTGCGGTCCTGATAGGCCTCGGCGAAACGATGATGTCGCTCCAGCACCGGATCTCCGGGAGTCACTCCCAGGGCCTCGCCGAGTTTCTCGTAGGCCGACTCGGCGTCGCCCCGCTGTAGATCCGTCACCGCCAGGTTGTAGTAGGAACCGGTGATCAAGCGGCGAACGTCCGGATTGTCCGGGTCGTTGGAGTGCATCCGCCAGAGATCCGGCAGGCCGAACTCATAGTCGCCGCCTTCATACAGGGCGACGTAGCGCTCCAGCGGCTCGAGCCGCTGATCGACAGAGCGCTCGAAGTCCAACTCTTCGCCCTCGAAGGGCGCCATGTTCTTCGCCTCGGCGAGCAGTTCGCGGGCCGCGATCGCTTCGCCGCCGGCGAACCGGCGGCGCGCTTCGTCGATCAACTGCTGGCGGCGCTCGAAGTCAATCACCGGCTCCGGCTCTACCTCTTCGGCCGCCGCCTGCGCCGCCTGCTCGGCGGCCTCCCATTGGGAGATCAACGCCCGCGCCTCGGCATAGCGAGGCGCCTGCGGCGGCATGCGGCGCAGCAGGTTCAGGGCGACATCCGTTTGGCCTTCCTCGTACAGCGAGGTGGCGCGGGCGATGGGATCTTCCGCCGCTTGGGTGACCGTCGTTTCCTCGCGCGCGTTGGGGAAGAAACGGCCGCGGTTCAGGTAGAGAAAATAGAGCAGTGCGACGGCCAGCACGAACACCAGGCTTCCGATGAGCAAAAAGCGCCGCCCGGCGCCGCCATCCGCCTTGGCTCGCGGCGGCGGTGCCGTCGGAGGGGACTCCACCTCCAGCGAGGCGCTCGGTGGGGGCAACGGAACGGTGCCGGTGGGTACCCCGGCGCCGAGGGGCAGGTCCGCCCCCCCCTCGATCTCCGGCAGCGAGGGATCCTCCACCGCCACGGGACCGGAAGCGGGCGACGTCGACGGCGCCGCGACGACCGGACCGCCGGAGGAGAGGTCCGGCTTCTGGAACGGCCCGGTGGTCGGCCGCTGGTCGCGCCGCACCACTACCGGAGTGCCGCCTTCGGCGAGTTGTTCCAGGTACTCCTTGGCGGTGAGATGGCCCGGCTGCAGGGCCAGCACCTCTTGCAGTCCACTCTGCGCTCCGGCGCTGTCGCCGGCCTCTAGACGCCCCACCGCATCGTGGAACAACTCCTCTGCCTTGCGTTCCTGTTCGGCCTTCAGGCGCCGGGCTTCTTCGATGCGGCGCGACGCCTCGTCGTGATCCACATCGATCAGGAAAATTCGCGACCAGGCGTCGATGGCGGTCTGGTACTGGCCTTGATCGAAGGCGTCCTGCCCCTCGGCCAGCAGGCCGGCGATGCGTTCCGCGCCCTCGGAGCGGGTGGTCGATGAAGAGGCCCTGCCGGGAGCTTCCGCAGCCGGCACCGAGGGAGAAGGCACACTGGCCGTGGGCGTTTCGAGGTGCGGCGGCGGTTCGAGTTCCAGCGGATCGGCTTCCGGCGCAGCGGCTGTTGGGGCCGCGCCCAACCCCGGCGCGGCTGTCGGCGACTCCTCTTCCTCCACCGAGAGATCCCAGCCGGACATCTCATCCGCCTCCTCCGCCGGCTCAGCGGCCGCCGCCTGGCGCGAGGCCGCCAGATCGAGGAGCGGCTGTAGGCCGGGATGCGTCGGGTCGAGCTGATGGGCCTTGTCGAGAAAGGAGCGCGCCTCTTCGACGTTGCCGGAATCCACCGCCTGGCGGGCGGATTCGAGGAACTTCTGAACGTAAGGGGCCGACTCGCGGCGCGAGGCGGCCGCTTCCACCACCGCGCTCACCCGCGGGTGCGCCAGCAGTTCCTGCGGCGACCGCTCGGCGAGATGGGCGACGCCGGAAAAGTCGCGCCGGGCGAGCTTCGCCGACAGAGCCGCTTCCAACTCGTCGACGGTGGTGGGCGGCGGCGGTTCGTCGCCCAGGTCCAGTTCATCGAGATCGCCAAAGAGACTTTCCGCATCGCGCGCCTTGTCGGGGCTCGGCTCCAGCGTCTCCGGCTCAGAGGGACCATCGGCCGCAGCCTCTCCCGACCCACCGTCCAAAGCGCCCCGGTAGGGGGCCACATCGAGCGGCCCGGTGGTGTCGTTGAGCTGGGCCAGGAGATCCCGCGCCGGCTGGAAGCGCGGATCCATCCTCAGGATGAAGTCGCAACCGAGAATCGCCTCCTTGCGGCTTCCCTGTTCCGCCAGATCGAGGGTCTGCTCGAAGGTGGTGAGGATGCGCTGGCGAACATCAGGCGCGAGAGCGGGATTTCCAGAATAGGTCATAGCGGGATCGCTCGCCCAAAGAAAAACTCAAAGGAATTTTCGGTCCGACGACCGGAGATCGCATCGTACCAAAGC
Source organism: Acidobacteriota bacterium (assembly GCA_039030395.1). NCBI lineage: Bacteria > Pseudomonadati > Acidobacteriota > Acidobacteriota bacterium. The sequence continues at coordinate 188,494 of JBCCEF010000003.1, read as the reverse complement.
CGCGGCTGCTAATCTCCTTCCGTTGCTCGAATCGATTCCCAACGTCAGCGAAGGAAGGCGGCCGGAGGTCATCGACCGCCTGGCGAGGGCCGTGAACCGCCCCGGAGTTTGGCTGCTCGACCGAACCTCGGATCCCGACCACCATCGCTCGGTGTTCACCCTGGCCGGCGAACCGGAACCGTTGATCGACGCCCTCTTCGCCCTTTACGAGAGGGCGCTTCAAGAAGTCGATCTCCGACGGCCGAGGGGCGTCCACCCGCGCTTGGGCGCCGTGGATGTGGTGCCCTTCGTGCCCTTGGCCAGCCGCCCGATGGCCGATGCCGTCGCCGCTGCCGAGGTCCTCGGCCGGCGCGTCGCGGAACGCTTCGGTTTGCCGGTACTGCTCTACGAACAGGCGGCCCGGCGGCCGGAGCGGCAGCGCCTACCGAAGGTCCGCCGGGGGGGCTTCGAGAGACTCGCCGAGCGCCTCGCAGTACCCGGCGGCGAGCCGGACTTCGGCCCGCGACGGCCGCATCCGTCCGCTGGCGCCACGGTGATCGGCGCGCGGGATTTCCTGATCGCCTTCAACTTCGTACTGAGCCGCGAGGATCTGGCCCTGGCGCGCGGCATCGCGGCGGAGATCCGGGAAGCCGCCGGCGGATTGGCCGGCGTGCGAGCCCTCGGCCTCGCCCTCGAAAGCCGGCGGCGGGCGCAGGTGAGCGTCAACCTGGTGGATACCCGGGCGACGACTCTGCGAGAGCTGTTCGATGCGGTGCAGAGCCGGGCGCGGAAAGCGGGAGCCGAGGTCGATGAGAGCGAACTGATCGGCCTCTTGCCGGCTCATGCGGTGGAGGGCGATCTCGCCGACCTGGCTCGCGACCTGCGGCTGCCCCGCCTGGAACGGCACCAGGTGGTGGAATGGGCGCTGGAAGACGCCGGCGCCTAACCCGCCGGACCCACAGGTTGCGCCCGCAACCCTTCCAACAATCGCCGCGGCATCCCGTCGAAGGAACCGGACGACATCGTCACCAGCACGTCGCCGGCTCTCGCTCCGTCGAGCGCCGCTTCCAAGAGATCGTCCATCGAATCGAACGCCCGGGCCGCGGCCTCACCGGGTGCCGACAGCTCCGCCGACAGAGCCGAAAAATCGATCCGCTCCTCGGGCGCCAGGCGCCCGGCGTGGAAAGTGGGCGCGATCAACACCCGATCCGCCGTCCGGAACGCCCGCCGGTAGGCGTCGAGCAGGAAACTGCGGGCGGCGGTGAGACTGCGAGGCTCGTACAGCACCGTCAAGGGGCGGTCGCCGTAGCGGGCGCGGAGTCCCTCCAGGGTGCGCTCGACGGCGGTGGGGTGGTGGGCGAAGTCATCGACCACCGTCACCCCCCCGGCAGTGCCGATCTCCTGCTGTCGCCGCTGGATTCCCCGAAAGCCGGCGAGGGCCGCCGCTACCTGCTCCGGCGAATAGCCGTCGCCGCGCGCCGCCGCCCACACGGCAAGCGCGTTCTCGACGTTATGGGTACCGGTCATCGGAAAGGACACCTCGTAAACCCCCGCCTCATCGCGCACCCGAAAGCGCGTACCGCCGCCCGCCGCCGCTTCGATGGCGCCCTCCAGGCGCACGTCGTTGTTCTCGCCGATGCCATAGAACACCACCTCGCCGCCGGACCGCGGCGCCAGACGCCGCACCTCTTCCGAATCGCCGCACAGGATCGCTCGGCCGGTGTCCGGCACCAGCTCCAGCAGGCGACCGTAGGCGTCGCGCAGGGAATCGAAGTCCGGGTAGAGGTCCGCGTGGTCGTACTCGACGGAGGTGAGGATCGCCGTCTCCGGCCGGTAGTGCAGAAACTTGGCGCCGCGGTCGAAGTAGGCGGCGTTGTACTCGTCCCCCTCCACCACGAAACGCTCACCGGCGCCGACTTGAAAACTGCCCGGAAGACCGATCGGCACGCCGCCGATCAGGTAACCCGGATCCCCGCCGCAGGCGGTGTAGACCCAGGCCGCCAGCGAGGTGGTGGTGGTCTTGCCGTGGGTGCCGGCCACCACCAGCGGGCGCCGTTCGACGAGGAAGAACTGCCCCAGGGCTTCGGGCATGGAGAGGCGCGGCAAGCCCCGCCGCTCCATCTCCTCGGCTTCGGGGTTGCTGCGCGGCACGGCGTTTCCTACCACCACCAGGTCCGGTGCCGGATGGAGGTGTGCCGGATCCCAGCCGACATGGGGTGTGATGCCGGCGTTCTCCAACAGGGTGCTCATCGGCGGATAGAGCGGTCCGTCAGAGCCGCGTACCCGGTGGCCCTGCTCTTGCAGAAGACAGGCGAGCGGCGCCATACCGGTGCCCCCGATTGCGATGAAGTACAGATCCCGCGGCGTACCGCTCACCGGCGACGGAGCCCCACGGATCTTGAAGATTTAGACACTTTCATCTCGCCCCAATGTGTTGATGAAACGACTGTGTGGATGAAGCTTGCTGGTGAAGCCTCGTTACGTACCTGAAGGAGTATTGGTCATGAATCGCGCTCAGACCCCCGCCATTTTGACACTTTGCGCCGCAGTCCTGCTAGCCGGCGCGGCCTTTGTTCCCAGCGCCCTCGCCGAAGATCAGCCGCAGGTGGTGCTGCCGAAGCCGGTTTTCGATGCCGGTGTCACCCCCAAGGGCGAGAAGATCACTCACGATTTCTCGATCCGCAACGAAGGCGCCGCGGATCTGATGATCGTCGATGTGCGCCCGGCCTGCGGCTGCACCATCGCCGAGTTCGACAAGACCATCGCCCCGGGCGCCTCCGGCAAGATCCACGCGGTGCTCGACACCACCACCTTCGCCGGCCCCATCTCCAAGGGCATCACGGTGTTGACCAATGATCCCGCCAACCCGCGGCTAGAGCTGGCGATCAAGGCCGACGTCCAGCCCTATCTGTTCGTGCAGCCGGGCTTCGCGCGGTTCATCCAGGCTCAGCACAGCGATCCGGGATCGGTGGAGCAGATTCTCTTCACCCGCACCTTCGATGATCTCCAGGTGCTCAAGGTGGATTCGCCCTATCCGTTCCTCGACGTGACCTACACCCAGGCCACCGAGGACGACGAACCGCGGGAGAACGCCGTCGGCAACCAGTGGATCTTCGTCTTCACCCTCGACTACGACAAGGCGCCGGTGGGAACCCTGGCGGACTACGTGACCATCCACACCAACCATCCGGACCAGCCGATTCTCAAGGTGCCGGTATCCGGTTTCGTGCGGCCGATGATCGCCATCACGCCGAAGGAAGCGGACTTCGGGGACATCGCCATCGCCGAGCAGAACGAGGCCAGCATGGTCATCCGCTCCTTCGCCAACGAGGAGATCGAACTGACCTCCGCCGAGACCAACGTGCCCGGCGTGGATCTGAAGATCACTCCGATCGAGGAAGGCCGCCGATTCAGCCTGGAAGTGACGCTCTCCCCGGACATGCCGAAGGGCGACTTCGAGGGCACCATCCAGATTCGGACCGACAGCGAGCGCAAGCCGATGATCGAGGTGCCCCTCCGCGGCACTGCCATCTGACGCTCAGAGAAGGAGGCCAATCTCCTTCGGTCAGGTGATTCATCGAGGGCCGGTACCGTGCGGTGCCGGCCCTTTCTGTTTGATTCGAAGTCGCCGCACCCTGCTCCGAGCCCGCAGGGCTGGGCGCCCCCGGACGAGGCGGCGGCGCAGCCGCCGAGGATGGGATGAGCCTGAAAAATCAGTACTTTTCAGGCGAGGGGGCGCCTAGCCCCCTCGAGGAAAAACCTAGCAAGGAAGCTGAAATCATAGGGCGAAGCCCTTTTCAGCAACTTGCTATTAGAGAATGGCGCTCTCGCCATGACCTCGAACCCCGCGGCCACGCGCCGCCTTCGTATCGTCCAGGCCGCCGCTCTGCTGCTGTGGCTCGCCTGGACGATTCCCCTGGCCTTGGGGGAACGCACCCTCTTCTTCCGGGACGTCTTCTCGAACCACTTCCTACTCGAGTCCTACGGCGCCGCGCAGCTCGCCGAAGGGCGGATCCCGGCGTTCAACGAGGTCTGGGGGCTCGGCCAGCCCTTTCGCGGCAATCCCAGCGCTCAGGCCTTCTATCCGGATCGCCTGGCCTACCTGGCGCTGCCCTTCTGGAGCGCCTTCAATCTGCACTTCGCCCTGCACTGGCTGCTGGCGGCCCTCGGAATGTTCGTGCTCGCCCGGGAGTTCGGCCAGAGCCGCGCCGCCGCGACCTTGGCGGGGCTCACCTACGGCGGCTGCGGCTGGACTCTCTCCGGCCTGTCCTTCTACAACCTGATCACCGTCGCCGCCTGGTGGCCGCTGGTGCTCACCGGGGTGCTGCGCGGTGGCCGGCGGGGCATCGCCCTCGGCGGGGCCGCCTGCGGCCTGGCGCTCCTCGGCGGAGAGCCGGTGACGGCGGCCCTCGGCGGCGCCGTTGCTCTGGCCGCCGCCTTTGAGCGCCATGGGCCTCGGCGAGGCACCCTCACCGCCCTCGCCGTCGGGGCGGTCGGGGCAGTCATCGCCCTGCCGCAGATCGTGGCGACCCTGCGGGTCAGCGGCTTCACCTTTCGCGCCGGCCACGGACTGATCGCCAGCCAGGCGGTGAGCTACACCCTCGACCCGCGGCGCTTCCTGGAACTGCTCTTACCCTTTCCCTTCGGCCGGCCACTGGATTTCGGACCCACCGGATTCTGGGCGGCGGACGTGGCGCCGGAGCTGCCTTTCTTCTTGACCCTCTACTGCGGCATTCCGGCCCTATGGCTGGCCTTCCGGGCGGCCCCACGCCATCGCCTGTGGGCGGGAATCGCCGCGGCGGGACTGCTGCTGTCTTGGATCGCCGGCTGGAACGGCGACCTGCTGATCGCCCTCACCTTTGGGATGTTCCGGTATCCGGAGAAGTTCTTGGTGCTCTACGCCCTCGCCTGGCCCCTGCTTACCGGCTGGGGCCTGGAGCGGGTATTGGCGGAGAGCCCCCGCGGGCGACTCGCCACCGCGGGTGGCGCGGTGATGATCGCCCTGGCCGGCGTGCTCCTGGCCTCGCGCACTCGGTTGGCCGCCCTCGCACCGGAGAGCGGCGCCCTGACGGCCGACCTGGTGAGCGCCCAAACGGGAATATGGGCGCTGGGCCTGGGATTGGGCGGCGGGCTGTGGATCGCGGCGGTGATCGCCGCGCGCCGGCGCTGGGCGGCGGCACTGATCGCCCTTCAACTCCTGGCCGTCCTGCAGCTTGCGCCGCTGCTGCGCACCGACTGGACAACTCCCTATCGGCAGCCTGAGGAGTGGGCCGAGCGGCTGCGCTCCGCGGAACGCACCAACGTTTTCACTTCCCACCTGATCTTTCCCCGCTGGCACCCATCGCCGGTTTATCGCGCGGAGGGCCCTTCCAAGGCGGTCCTCGAACGGCTCGAAGGAGCGGACCTGGCGCCGGCCCCAAACGCCCTGTGGGGCCTGACCTTCCCCCTCTATCCGGACATTGAGGGCTTGAGTTCCCAGTACTTCGCCTTCCTGACCTTCAACCTCGCCCGCATGGACTGGTCGCAGCGCCTCGCCTGGATGCGCACCCTGGGCATCGAAGCCACGGTGCTGACGGAATCGCCGCCCCAACCGGCGGATCTCGGCTTGGAACGACTGGACCAAACCCTGCGGGCCGGCGTTCCCACGACCCTCTTCGCCGTGGACGACCCCGCGCCCGAAGCCTGGTGGCCGGAGCGCCTCGCAGCGGTCGAAGGTCCTCTCGACGCCTTGCGTTCGGTGGCGGTGCGCACGGACCCCACCCTCGTAGCCTTCGTGCCTGCACCCCGAAGGCAAGGACTCGGCGCGGTCACGGTGGAGTCCACCGGACCGGACCGGTGGGTGCTGCAAGTCTCCGGAGACGGCGGTCTGGTGGTGGTGCAGCGCTCCTATCACCCGCTCTGGCGAGCGCGCATCGATGGCGCCTCCGGCGCACCTCTCGAAGTGCTGCCGGTAGATTTGACCCTCACCGGCATCGCCGTGCCGGCGGGTAGCCACCGGGTCATCCTCGACGTGGCCCATTGGCCGGAGGTGACGGCGGCGATTCCGGCCCTCCTCACCCTGTTCGCCGCCGGCTGGATCGCACGGCCGCGCCGCTGGCGGAGGCGGCCATGAGCCATCCCGAGGAGGTGCGGAGGCGCTTCGACGAGCGGCGGGGCGTGCTGGTGGTCATCGCCCTGGCGCTGGGCGTCTGGCTGTGGGTGACGGTGCCCCTCGCCACCGGTCACCGCACCTTCTACTACCGCGACGTGTTCAATGTGCACCTTCCCTTGAAGGCTTTTGGGGCGGAGCAGTTGCGGGAAGGGCGGATCCCCGCCTTGGAGCCTGGCCGCGGCCTGGGACAGCCGTTCCGGGGCAACCCCCAGGCGGCGGCCTTCTACCCCAGCAACTTGCTCTACGGCTTGTTGCCGGTGTGGAATGCCTTCAACCTGCACATCGCCCTCCATTGGCTTCTCGCCTTCGCGGCCATGGCGTTGCTGGCCCGTGCGCTGGGATTGGACGGTGCCGGCTCGGTGGTTGCCGCCCTGGCCTATGCCGGCGGCGGCTGGACGCTGACGGCCCTCTCCTTCCACCACATCATCGCCGTTACCGCCTGGTGGCCGCTGGTGTTGTGGGGAGGCGTGCGCGGCCAGCAGAGCGGCGTCGCGGTGGGGGGCTTCGCCTGCGGTATGGCGCTCCTGGCCGGGGCGCCGGAGATCGTCGCCCTGGGCTTCGTCCCCCTTGCCGGCCTGGCGATCGGCCGCCACGGGCTCGCCAGAGGAGCCGGCATCGCCGCGGCCATCGCCGGCCTCGGAGCGCTGGTCGCTCTGCCCCAGATTGTGGCCTTTCTGCGCATTCTGCCCTTCACCTTCCGCTCGGTCATGGGCGCCGAGGGCGCGGCGGCCGGCCTCTATGCGCTATCTCCCTTGCGTCTGCTCGAACTCGCCCTGCCCCTGCCCTTCGGGCGGCCCGGAGATCTTGGGCTTCAGGGGTTCTGGAGCGACGCGGCGATGCCCCGGGTGCCGTTGGTCCTCAGCCTCTACTTCGGCGCCCCGGCCCTGGCCCTTGCTGTCGCCGGAATCCGCAGGGCCAAGGGCTGGGCAATGCTCGCAGGAATGGGTTTGCTCGGCGCCTGCTTCGGGGAACCGATCCTCGCTTTCGTCTCCGGCGGTCTCTTCCGCTATCCGGAGAAACTGCTGTTCTGGCCGGCCCTGGCCCTGCCCCTCGTGGCGGCCTACGGGATCGGCGGAGCGCTGGCGAATCCGGAGCGCTTTCGCACCGCCTGTCGCGTCGGTGCCGGATTCGCTCTCGCCCTGGCGATGACGATGTTCGTGGCCGGCGAACGCCTCCTCGCTCCCTGGACGAGCCTTGCCGGTGCGGCGCCGGCGCAGGCCACCCTGCTGGGCACCTCGGCCTTCTTTCTCGCCGTCCTGCTGCTCGCCTGCGGCGCGGCGGTCGAGCGGCCCTCGAAGGTCGCCCTGGCCTTCGCCCAGCTCCTCGCCCTGCTGTTTCTGGGACCCCTGGTGATGACCGACCACACGGCGCCCTACCGCCAGCCTTCGCCCTGGGCGGAGAACCTGCCGGCCGGCGCCGCGCTGGTGCCGGCGGCGGCGGACGACCCCTTCCGCTCCGGCGCCGCCTATCAGCCGCAGGACTCCGCCGTGACCAGCCGGCTGCGCCTGGGAGCGCGCGATCTCGACCGCGTCCCGGGAGTCCTGCGCGGCTACCAGTACCCGCTGGCGGCGGACTTCGACGGCCTGGCGGTTCCCAACCACACGCCGCTCTTGCTCTATTTACCCACCCTCCCCATGGCGGAGCGTGCAAGCTGGCTGCGGCGATTGGGGGTGGATGCGGTCATTGCCCTCGGCGATCCTCCGGCCAGGGGATTGCGCGGCGAGGGAACTGAACTGCGACCGGGCCTTCCGGCCACTCTCTACGCCGTCGAGGATCCTGCCCCCTTCCTGTGGTGGCCGCAGCGGGTGGTGGCAGCGCAGGCCGCCGACGCCTTCGTCCACGCCAGCCGAACGCTCGATCCCACCGCCACCGTGACGGCATCGGAACCGATCGAGCAAGGCAACGGCACGGTGCGAGAGGTATCGGCGGAGCCGGACCGCATCGTCTTCGAAGTGGAAAGCGACGGGGGTCTGGTGGTGGTCCAGCGGGCCTACCAGCCGCTGTATCGCGCTCGCTTGGTCCAAGAGCAGAGTTCCGGGGCGCCGGAAAGTGCCGACCTCCGGACCCTGCCGGTGGACCTCCTGCTGCTCGGCGTGGATGTGCCGCCGGGGACACATCGGGTCGAAGTGTCGATCTCCTCGGACCCCGAGAAAGCAGCTGCCGCGGGCTCCTTCGCAATCCTCCTGGGCATCGTCGCCCTCGCCTGGCCCCGCCGAAAAACGGCGCAAGATGAGCGATGACGATCCGCCCCCGCTCCTCACTCTTCGCCTTGCCGATCGCGGCCCTTGTCGTCCTGTGGGCTCTGCCGCTCATTCTCGGCGATCGGACGCTTTTTCTGCGCGACACCTTCAACACTCACCTGGAGATGAAGGCGGCGCAGGCGGAGGCCCTGCGCGACGGCCGCCTGCCGTGGATCGATCCCTACCGCGCCGGCGGGCAGCCGCTCCTCGCCAATCCCAACACCGTCGCCCTCTACCCGGACGCCTGGCTGCTTCGTGGGCTACCGCTTCTCTGGCACCACAACGCCCACTTCTGGCTGCATCTGCTGCTCGCGCCGTTTGCCATGGCGGCCCTCGGCCGCGCCTTCGGCCTGCCGCCGCCGGCGGCCTGGGCGGCAGCGGCCTGCTGGACCTTCTGCGGCTGGACCTTCTCGCTGCTGAACCTCTACAACCTGGTGGCCGCGGCGGCCTTGACGCCGGCCCTCTGCGCGGCGGCGATCCACACGGTGCGAGGCAGCCGGCGAGCAGCGGCCGCCTGCGGCCTGCTGTGGGGACTCTTGATCGTGAGCGGCGACCCGCTGACCGCCGCCCTGTCCCTCGCCCTGGCTCTTGCCGCCGCCCGGCTGGGCGGTAGGTCGTCAAGCCGGCGCCCTGCCCTGCGCTCGGCGGCACTCCTGGGTGCCGGCGTTTCCGCCGGTACCCTGTTGGCCCTGCCGCAGATCGTCGAATTCCTGCGCATCCTGCCGCTGTCCTTCCGCGGCCACCGGGGTTATGGCGAGACCCTCCGGTCCGTCGCCAGTTTCGACCCGCGCCAGACCCTGGAGTGGCTCCTGCCCTTCGCCTTCGGACGGCCGGACGTGACCGGCGCTGGTACCTTTTGGGGCCACGCCTTCTACACCGACACCCCGCCGCTCTTCTTCACCCTGTATCCGGGCATCCTGGCCCTCGCTCTGGTCGTGGCCTCCGGACGCCCGCGAGGGACATGGACCAACGAGGGGGGTCACCGGTGGGCCTGGCTCGCTATCGGCGGTGGGGTGTTTTTCGCCCTCGGCCGCTTCAACCCTGTCGCCGCCTGGCTCCTCTCCCTCGGGCCATCGAACGCCCTGCGCTACCCGATCAAGCTGTGGCTGGCGGTGGCCCTGGGGGCGGCGCTCCTCGCCGGCTTCGGCTACCAGCGAGCCTTCGGCGAGAACGGGCGGGCGCGGCGAGCGCTGTTGCCGTTAGGCTTTCTCGGTCTGGTCACCGCCGCCCTCTGGGTCTTCCTGAGCTTCGCGCCGGAGGCCGCTACAGCGATCCTTCGAAGCCTGATGCCAAGGGAGCTGCCGGACGCCTTCGTCGCCAGCGAGCGCATCCGCTGGGCCGGCCTCGCGCTGCTCTCCACCCTCACCACCGGCCTGCTGGCGGCAACCGCCTGGCTGACCGCCCGCCGCCCCAACGCCGGAGCCCTGCTGCTGACCGTCCACGGGGCGACCCAGCTCTTCTTCCTAGCGCCGGTGGTGCCCATGGACGACGCCGAGCCCTACCGCCAGAACCCGGAATTGTTGGTGGCCCTACCCGCCGACGGCCTCAGCGTCCACGGCGATTTCGACGACCTCTTCGGCCGCGCCAGCCTGCAGGACGGCGACTATCCGGAGCCTCATATCCGCTGGTGGGAGCGGCGCGCCTTCGAGGAGGTCTACCCCTTCACCGGCGCGCTGTGGGAACGGCGCTTCGACTTGAACGCCTCGCCGGAGGGCCTCGATTCGTTTCTGAGCCGCAGTGCCCAGGCGGCGGTGGCCCAGGCCGGCAGCGACGTCGAGCGAATCCGTCTGCTCGCCTCCTGGGGAGTCGACCGGCTCCTCCTCACCCGCGAACCGGAGCCCGCGGCCCGAGCCCTGCTGCGGCCGGTAGCCGAGCGCCCCGGCTACGGCAAGACCCTGCGCGTGTGGCGGATCGTGGACCCGGCGCCGGAAGTCTTCGTGGCCCGCCGTGTCCTGCGCGCGCCCCACATGAATGCCGCCCGCGCGGCGCTTGGGAGCGCGACCTTTGACCCGCAAACCACCACCGTGCTTCCCGGAGAGGGCGGTCCCGAAGCCTTCGGCACCGGCGGAGAGGTGCGAGTTCTCGAAAAGTCCCCCACTCTCCTGCGCGCTGAGATCAAAGCACCGGACGGCGGCGTCCTGGTTTGGCAGCGCGCCCACCTACCGCTCTTCGAAGCCGAAGTCGACGGCGAGCCGGCCGACATCGAGGTCGCCAACCTCCACCGCATGGCCGTCGAAGTGCCGCCGGGGGAGCACCGAGTGGAGGTTCGACTGAATCGGCGCCCGTTTTACCGGGCGCTGGTGGGAACGGGACTGGGGGCTCTCGGGCTGCTGGCGCTGTTGGCATATCGCAAGCAATAGCTTGTCCGTAAGCTCCGTAAGGTCCGTAAGGTCCGTAAGGTCCGTAAGCTCCGTAAGCTCCGTAAGGTCCGTAAGGTCCGTATAAATCTTGTAAGCTTTGACTCAATGGACGAAGCGATCAATCCTTACCGGCCTGGAGCCGGTACCCAGCCTCCAGCCCTGATCGGTAGAGACGCGCTGCTCGATCAATTCGGCATTGCCCTTCGCCGCGCTCAGGCTCGCAAACCCGACAAGGCGCTCATCGCCATCGGCCTCCGGGGCGTCGGCAAGACCGTCCTGCTCAACCGATTTTCAGGCATTGCAGAGCAGGAAGGATTCGAAGCCTCCTTTATCGAAGCCTCCAGCAACAGAGACTTTGGCCAAAAACTGGCCCATCGACTCCGCAAGAGCCTGCTCGCCCTCCATCGATCCAAGCCTTCCAACGCCCTTCGCAAAGCCCTTCGAGTCCTGCGAGGATTCTCCGTTCACCTTCCCGACGGTTCTTCCTTCAGCCTGGATTTCGAAGCACTGGCCGGCCAGGCGGACTCGGGCGACCTCACGGAGGACCTGACGGATCTCCTCGTCGCCGTAGGCGAGGCGGTTCAGGAGTCCGGAACGGGGTTCTTTCTGGCCGTGGATGAGATTCAGAACCTCCATCGAGAGGAACTTTCCGCTCTCATCACAGCGATCCACCGGACCACCCAACTCGATCTACCGGTCGTCATGGCCGGCGCCGGACTCCCCCAACTCCCCAGACTGGCAGGTGAGGCCAAGTCCTACACCGAAAGGCTCTTCGACTTCCCCGAGATCGGTTCGCTCGAGTCCGAAGAGGCCGCGGACGCATTGGCCATCCCGGCCGAGAAGAATGGAGTTCGCTTCCGACGCAAAGCTCTCGATCGCATCGTCGAGAACGCCCGGGGATATCCATACTTTCTCCAAGAATGGGGCTATCGCGTGTGGAACGTCGCGGAGAAGTCGCCGATCTCTGAACCGAATGTCTCGGCAGCACACGCGACCGTCATGGCGCAGTTGGATGACAACTTCTTCTTCGTCCGGTTCGAGCGAACAACGCCCAAGGAGAAGGACTACCTCCGGGCGATGGCAGCCCTGGGACCCGGCCCCCATCGGTCCGGTGACATCGCCAAACACCTCGGCGTGAAGGTCGAGACGATCGCTCCAACGAGCCAAGCCCACCTGGAATCCTTAGAATCGCGCCATCCACTGTTAAGATTCGCCCCGCCTCATGCCACCGCAACCACCGCAACACCGCTTCGAGAAGGTCCTGGTAGCCAACCGGGGGGAGATCGCCGTGCGTATTCTGCGCGGTGTCAACGAGATGGGGATCCGCGGCGCGGTGGTTTACTCGGAGCCGGACCGCGCCGCCTTGCCGGTACTGCTCGCCGACGAGGCGTATCCAATCGGGCCGGCGGCGTCGCGGGAGAGCTACCTGCGGGCCGAGGCGATCGCCGACTTGGCGGTGGAGATCGGAGCGGACGCCATCCATCCGGGCTATGGCTTCCTGTCCGAGCGGGTGGAATTGGCGGAGATGTGCCGGGAGCGGGGCATCGTGTTCATCGGTCCGCCGCCGGAGGCCATCGCGGCGATGGGCTCGAAAACCGAGAGCCGGCGGAGGATGATGGCGGCCGGGGTGCCGGTGGTACCGGGCGGCGACTCCGCCCTGCCGGATCTGGAGAGCGCTCAAGCCTTCGCCGCGGAAATCGGCTACCCGGTGATGCTCAAGGCGGCCGCCGGCGGCGGCGGCAAGGGCATGCGCCAGGTGCACGAGGCGGATGAGCTGCCGGCCGCCTACCGAGCCGCCCGCTCCGAAGCCGCAGCCAGCTTCGGCGACGACTCCGTCTACATCGAGAAGCTGATCCTCGAACCGCGCCACATCGAGATCCAAATCCTGGCCGACGCCCACGGCAGGGCCGTCTCCCTGGGCGAGCGCGAGTGCTCTCTCCAACGGCGGCACCAGAAGGTGGTGGAGGAAGCGCCCTCGATCGTGGTCGACGAAGATCTGCGCCGGCGGATGGGCGAGGCGGCGGTACAGGCAGCCCAGGCGGTGAACTACACCAACGCCGGTACCGTCGAGTTTCTGCTCGACCGCGAAGGCAACTTCTACTTCTTGGAGATGAATACCCGCCTGCAGGTGGAGCATCCGGTGACCGAGCTGGTCACCGGCATCGACCTGGTGGAGATGCAGATCCGGGTCGCCCAGGGCGAGCCCTTGCCGCCGGAGTTGGACGACATCGTCATTCGAGGCCACGCGGTGGAGGTCCGCCTCTACGCCGAGGACCCCTTTCGCAACTTCGCGCCGTCGCCGGGCACTATCCGCCACCTGCGGTGGCCTTCGGGGCCAGGGGTGCGCAACGATGTCGGCGTTTACGAGGGCAGCGAAGTCTCCATCCACTACGATCCGATGCTCGCCAAGCTGATCGTGTGGGCGGCGGACCGGCCGCGGGCGCTGGCGCGCCTCAAGCGAGCCCTGTCGGAGTTGCGCGTGGAAGGCATCGAAACCACCGCCCCGCTGTTTGCGGCCTTGCTCGAAGATGAAGATTTCCTGGCCGGCGACCTCGACATCGGCATGCTCGACCGCAAGCTCGCCGAAGGCACCTTGACCACCAGCGTCACCCCCGAGCAGCTCGAAGACATCCCCCTGATCGCGGCGGCGATCGCCGAGTACGAAGCCACCCACCGCGTCCTCTCGTCCGCCGCTTCGCCGCAGGATTCTCAACCCAGCCGGTGGCGGGACGCCGGCCGCCGGGAAGCGCTGCGCAGTCCCCAATGGAGCTGAATCCGTGAAGCTGGTCATCCGCCACGGCGAGCGCGAGGAACAGGTTTCCGTCGAGCGAAGCGGCGACGAGTATGTCGTCCGGATCGGCGAGGTCGAGCATCGGGTCGAGGCGGTGCAGGCGGTCAATCTGCTGAGCCTGCGCACCCTGGCGAGCACCCACCACGAAGTGGCGGTTCATCGCGCCGGCGAGCACCGCCGGCACGTCCACGGCCGGTGGCGGGCGGCGGTGGTGGACGTCCTCGACCCGTTGAGCGCCCTGGTGGAGGGCGGCGCCGGCGGCGCCGGGGGTCGCCGAGCGGCGGTGGTGGAGGCCTACATGCCCGGCCGGGTGGTCGCCGTACTGGCCGAAGAGGGCGCCGACGTCGCCGCCGGCCAGGGGGTGGTGGTGCTCGAAGCGATGAAGATGGAGAACGAGATCCAGGCCGAAACGGCCGGCGTTGTCAAGCAGCTCCACGTCGTCGCCGGAGACGCCGTCGACGGCGGGGATCCGCTGTTCGAAATCGCCCCCGCCGAAACCTGACACCCGCCAGCCTTACCGCCGTCCACCTCCCGGCGGACCCTCCGCCGCTGTGACAAAACCCCACCCTGAGCCTCCGGTGCGACGACAAGCGCTTCTTTGTCTGCCCGATCCGCTCTCGCTGACCGGGTGCTTGCCGCCTACCGGCGGCTGAAGAGCTCGTCCAGAAAAAGCAGCATGGCGTTCCAGGAGCGCCAGTCGGCATCGGCGTCGTAGCGCAGTCCGGGAATTCCGCGCCCGTCGGCGGAGGGATTGGTGAAGCTGTGGGCGACACCGCCGTAGTAGGTCGCCTGCCAGTCGGCGTCGACCTCGGAGAGCGCCTTCTCGTACTGAATCATCGAGCTGCGGGTGGCGAGGGGATCGTCATAACCGTGCAGGATGAGAATTTTCGGACCGATGGCCTTCTGCGGCGGATAGGCCGGCGGCCCGCCGTGAAAACTCACCACCCCGTCCAGGTCCACCCCGCCTTGGGCCAAGGTGAGGACGGTGGTGCCTCCGAAGCAATACCCGATGGCGGCCATCTGGCGCGGCGCTGTCAAACGGTGCTCCGACAACAATTGGTAGGCGACATCGAACCGCCCCTGACCGATCTTTGGATTCTGGGTAATGAACTGCGACCATTCGCCAGCCGTCGGCGGGTGATCCGTCGTCTTTCCCTCGCCGTACATGTCCACGGCGAAGGCGATATAGCCGGCTTCGGCGAGCTTCTCGGCGCTTCTTCGGGCGTGCTCGTTGTGTCCCCACCATTCGTGGACCACCAGCACACCTGGCCGCAAGTCTTTACTGGCGTCGTCCCAGGCGAGGTAGCCCTTGAGCATCGTTTCGCCGTGCTGGTAGGTGACCTCTTCGGTCTTCAGGGCACCGAACGCCGGCAATGCCGCTGCGATGGCGGCGAGGACGAGCATCGAACAGTTCCATCGGGCATTCGTCATGATGAGTAGATCTCCTCTGTGTTCAGGCGTCGAGCCTACCGTACCGATCGGCGGGAACTTGGTGTCTTGCTCGCCGGAGTTTGCGAGCCGGGGTCGCTGTGACATCGTGCGGGCATCCGCATGTTGAATCTCGAGTTCATCGTGGTCGCCGCCGGCATCCTGGGCTTCGGCCTGGTGTCGCGCCGCCTGACGGGCAGCCCGATCACGCCGCCCATGGTCTTCGTCGCCTTCGGCTACCTGATCAGCGAGCGCGGACTGGGCTTCGTGCCCTTCGACTACGAGGAAGGGCTGATCCACACCCTGGCGGAGATCACCCTGGTGGTGGTGCTGTTCACCGATGCCTCGCGCATCGACCTCAGGCGCCTCGAAATGGAGCGGGCCATCCCCATCCGCTTGCTGGCGATCGGCATGCCCCTGACCATCGCCGCCGGCGCGCTGGTGGCCTGGTGGCTCCTGGATCTGCACTTCTGGGAAGCGGCGCTCCTCGCCGCCGTGCTGGCGCCGACGGACGCCGCCCTCGGCCAAGCGGTGGTGACCAGCCCGCGGGTGCCCGAGCGCCTGCGCCAGTCCCTGAACGTAGAAAGCGGCCTGAACGACGGCATCGCCCTGCCGCTGGTGTTGATGCTGTTGTCTATCGCCTGCGCGTCGGCGGAAGTCCACACGGTGGAGTACTGGGTCCGCTTCGCCCTGCTCCAGGTGACCCTCGGACCGCTGGTGGGCATCGCGGTGGGCTGGCTCGGCGGCCGCCTAGTGGATCGGGCGACGGAGACCGGCTGGATGGATCCCAGCTTCCACCGGTTGTCGGGTCTCGGCTTGGCGCTGCTTGCCTTTGCCGGCGCCGAGCTGGTGCACGGCAACGGCTTCATCGCTGCCTTCTGCGCCGGCGCGGCCCTCGGCAATTCAACCCGCTCCCTGTGCCAGATCGAGGAATTTTCGGAGACCGAATCGCAGCTCCTCACGTTGCTGGTGTTCCTGGTGTTCGGTGGCGCCCTGGTGCCGGAAACGCTGCCGCATCTCTCCCCGACGACCCTCCTCTACGGCCTGCTCAGCCTGACCCTGATCCGCTTGGTGCCGGTGTTGCTGGCGCTCCTGGGCGTTGGCCTCGGCAACAAAGAGAAGCTCTTCCTGGGATGGTTCGGACCGCGCGGCATTGCCTCCATCCTGTTCGCTCTGTTGATCATCGAGGGAGTCGCCCAGGGCGAGCACGATCACTTGATCCACATCGTCACCTGCACTGTGCTGCTCAGCATCCTCGCCCACGGCCTGACCGCCGGCCCGATGGCGAAGACCTTTCCCGAATCGTCCGAAGAACGGCCAGAGCCACTCGGTTAGCAGGGTGCCGAAAACTTCGATTGGACGTTCAGCACCCTACGACCGAGCCCACAGGGCTCGGCGGCGCCAGAGGCGCCGAGGACGGGCGGCCCGCGTAGGATTGAGCCCGAAAACACTGGTATTTTCGGGTGAGGGGCGGACCGCGTGCGGGCGCCCAGCCCCCGAAAAAGAAAACGAGCAGTGAAGCTGAAATCATCGGCCGAAGGCCTTTTCAGCGACCTCCTAGAGGCGCTCGGCTAGGCGGCCGAGAGCGGTCATCAGGTCCGGCGCGGCGTTCATCAAGCGGGCAAAAGGATCGTCCTCGGCAGCCAGCCGAGGCGGCGCGGTGCGAAGGTCGAAAGCGGCCGGGTCGAGACCGGGCCGCACTTCGTCCCAGGCGAGGGGCATGGAAACGGTGGCGCCGGGCTGCGGCCGGGCGCTGTAGGGCGCCACCAGTAGCTTGCCGTAGCCGTTCTGAAGAAAATCGACATAGATCTTGCCCTGCCGCGCCGCCGGCCGGCGGGCGACACTGGCGATCTCCGGCAGTTTCTCCGCCACCACCTTGGCGAGCACCTCGGCGAGCTGCCGCGACTGCTCGAAAGTCACCTGACGGCCAAGGGGAATCAGAACGTGGAGGCCGGTGGCGCCGCTGGTCTTGACGTAACTCGGCAGGTCGATGCCTTCACACAACCGATGAATACAACGCGCCACCTCGATGGCCTGCTCGAAGGAGGCGTCTTTGGCGTCCAAGTCGAGGATGCACCAGTCCGGCGACTGCAGGGTTGCCATGCGGCTCGACCAGATATGGAGCGGGATGGCACCGAGGTTGATCAGGTAGAGCAGGCTGGTCTCGTCGTCCGCCGCGAAGAAGCTCGTCTCGCGGCCGGTTTCCTCAGACCACAAGGGCGCCGTGCGTACCCAATCCGGCGTGAAGTCCGGCGCATTCTTCTGAAAGAACGACTTGCCTTCGATGCCGTCCGGAAAGCGATCGAGCACCACCGGCCGGCCCTGCAGGAAGGGCAGCAGGCGGGGCGACACGGCCCGGTAGTAGTCGATCAGGTCGCCCTTGGTGTAGCCCTCTGCCGGCCAGAAGACTTTGTCGAGATTAGAGAACGGGACCTTCGGCTTTTCGACCTCGTCGTCTTCCGTTGCGCCCTTCAGCGGTTCCTCCAGGCGCGAACCGGTGGGGGCGCGGGAGCAGTCCTCCGGCAGCTTGTCGCCCTTGAGACCGAGGAAAACCGGATGGCGGAGCTGGCCGGAGTCCGTCAATTCGGTGTAGCGCACGGCAGCGACCCGCCGAGGCTCGACCCAGGTGTGCTCCTCGCCGGTGGGAATCGCGCCGCCGGTGAGCGGCGGATCCGAGCGTTGATCGGCTGACAGCTCGGCGTGGAGTTGATCGATGGTGCGTTGATCGAAGCCCGTTCCCACGCTGCCCACGAACACCATGCTGGCGCCTTCGAGAACTCCCAGGTGGAGAGCTCCGAAGCCCGATCGGGAGCCTTTCGGTGCGGTGAATCCCACCACCACGAACTCCCCCTCCAGATCTGCCCGGATCTTCACCCAGTCCGGCGAGCGGCGGCTTTGGTAATGCGAGTCCGCCCGCTTGCCGATCAGACCCTCCAGGCCCATCGCCCGCACCGCCTGCCACAGGGCTTCGCCCTGCTCCTCGACGTGGTCCGTAAAGCGCAGTGGCCCAGCCGCCGGCAGCACCTCCTTGAGCAGAGCCTTGCGCTGGCGCAGGGCGAGGCTCCGCAAATCGAAGCCCTCGAAGGCCACAAGATCGAAGGCGTAGAAGATGGTGGGATCCCGCACGGCGGCCCGCTCGACATCCGGCCGGCGGGTCATCTGGCCACGCTGCTGGAGGCGCTGAAAACTCGGCCGGGCCTCGTCGTCGAGAATCACCACCTCGCCATCGAGGATCAGCGACCGGTAGGGCAGCGCCGCCAGGGCGCGGGTGAGTTCCGGGTACGTGCGGCTGGCGTCACGGCCGCTGCGATAGCGCAACCGGGGCGCCTCGCCGCGCCGGGTGGCGGCGAGCACCCGAAAGCCGTCGTACTTGAGTTCGAACCACCAGCCCGGCGCGGAGAACGGATCGCGATGGGGATCCGCCAGCATCGGCGACAAAGATTCGAGTTCTACGGTCCCCCGGAGAGCTCCCATGTCGTCGAGCTGGTCGCGGATGCGCTCGGCGCGGTCGCTGCCGTCGCGCAGTTCCTCGACGGTCAACCCGGAAAGCACCGACTCCGCCGGTAGGTCTTCGGCCCCTTCACCGGTCGACCAGGCGTCCGGCTTCTTGATCAGCAGCCACTCTTTGGGCGACCGCGAGGTCTTGACCAACGTCCACAGGCCCCGCAGCTTGAACCCCCGCAGCTCGAACAGCAGCTTGCCACTTTCCAGGCCCTCTTGCGGATCGAGGTGGTGCACCGTCAGACCGCGGTCCCACACGATCATCGCGCCGGCACCATAGTTGTCTTGCGGAATCAGCCCCTCGAAATCACCGTATCCCGCCGGGTGGTCCTCCGTTTGAACGGCCAACCGCTTGTCGTCCGTCGAGAGGGAGGGACCCTTCGGCACCGCCCAGGACTTGAGCACCCCACCGATCTCCAGCCGCAGGTCGTAGTGCATCTTGCGCGCGGCGTGCTGCTGGACCACGAAGAGTCCCGGTCGGGCATCTTCCGGGCCGCCGAAGGGTTCCGGCGTGGCGCCGGCCGATCGCTTGGCGCGGTAGGCATCGAGCGGATTGCGATGGGGAGGCATGGTGCGCTGGAATATTACTGCACCGGTCGCCCCTCGGTGGGCTTGAAAGGGGTCCGGCAAACCCCTGCCACGGTTGACTTTTCAGCGCCGACCTGACACGATTTAAGCTTCTGTAGACAAAGACTGTGTGTATCAAAATAAACACCACTGGCCCGGCGAAGGTGAGCACACCGCGTCCGGGGACCGAAAAACCCTAAAGGGGGGGCCGAGGACCATGAACAACGTTCGTACCATTTTGCTTTTCGCCCTGGTGGCTTCGCTGGTCGCCATGGGCGCCTGGGCGCAGGACGCGACCCAGATCACCCATGACGGCCCGGTCGGACCTCCGGGCGGCGGAGCCGGTGACTGCACCGGCCTGACCGACTACGCACAGCCGATCGACGTCGCCAACTTCAACACCGCCCGTACCTCCGACGCGGAGAGCGTCGGCGGCGGCACTCCGAACGTTACCTCCGAAGGCATCGTCAGCGGCGCGGTGATCACGCCTCTCACCGGCGGCACCGCCGATGCGCTGCGCTTCTGGGGCCTGTCTCTCGAATTCAACAACGGCTTCGTCGCCGCCTGTGCGGCCGACAACACCGCCAATACCCCCTTCAACATCGTCTTCAGCGCCGATGCGGGTGGTGCTCCGGGCGCCGTGATCGCCACCACCACCGGAACTCCGACGTCGATCGTGGACACCGGCGTTCCCTTCGCCTTCACCACCATCTTCCGCTGGGACGTGACCATCCCCGCGACGGATGTGACCGGCGCCGCCTGGGTCACCATTCAGCGTCAAGAGGGCGTGGACGCTCCGAACGGCAACTCCTGCCTGTTCCTGTGGCTAGACGAGATCAACGCCGCCACCTACGACAACGTGGCCCATCAGAACGGCGCCTCGGTGCCCTCCGATCACGTCTTCTGCTTGAATGCGCCGATCGCCGTGGACTCGGACATCGAGCTGACCAAGACCGGCGAAGAGGTGGGCGGCCAGATCGTCTACACCCTGACGGTCACCAACAACGGTCCGGACGATGCCTCCAACGTGGTGGTGACGGACGTGCTGCCGCCGGAGGTCACCTACAACAGTGACGATTGCGGTGGCTCCGACGTGCCGCCCTTCACCTGGAATGTCGGCGCCTTGGCGAACGGCGCCACGGCGGTCTGCAACGTCACCGTGGACATCAATCCGGGCGTCAATGGCGACATCGTCAACAGCGCTTCGGCCTCGTCGGATCAGATGGATCCGGTGCCCGCCAACAACGATAGCTCGGCCACCGTGCGAGTGGGTTCGGTCCTCGAGATCCCGACCCTCGGCCAGATCGGCCTCGGCCTGCTGCTCCTGCTGCTCGCCGGCGCGGGCATCGTGTTCATGCGCCGCAGCTAGGAGTTGCTCGAAGCGGTTCTGAGAACCGTGTCGCGTGAGGAAGGGCGGATTCTTCGGAGTCCGCCCTTTTCTTTTGCTGCAATCCGCCCCTCTCACCCTACCTAAAAGGGACTCCCCGGAACATCTGCTGGCGACGAAGCGCCTTGCCCCGCCATGATCCGGTGCACGGTTCGAGGGACTCTGCGCATCTTGTTGGGTATGGGCACGGAAATCTCGCATTCTCTTCGGAGAGCCCGGCAAGGCAACCCGCAAGCCTTTGCCCAACTGATCGAAGGTCAATGGTGTCGCCTCACCCGCCTCGCCCGATCGGTGGTTGGAGAAGCCCAAGCGGAAGATGCCGTTCAAGACGGACTCATCCTTGCCTGGCAAAAGCTCTCTTCGCTCAAGAGCGCCGATGCCTTTTCAACCTGGTTGACCCGAATCGTGCTCCGCAATTGCTTAAATCGAGTGCGGCGGACTCGCAGCTTCGTCTCGCTGGAGGACATCACCGAACCCAGCAAAGCTGAATCACCCAACGATGCTCTCGACATCGAGCGCCTTCTAGGAAATCTGGCTCCTCGCCAACGAGCCGTGATGCATCTAACCATCGTCGAGGGACTTAGAGACAGCGAAATTGCCCACCTTCTCGGCATTCGAAGCGCCTCGGTTCGGTCCCACCGGCGCCGTGCTCGCCAACTGCTCATTCGTCTCTTCGATGCTCCGGTACCCGCTCGGCGCATCGCCTGCGAAGAGGAGACCTCATGAAGGATCGACATCCCCTGGAACGCTTCGAAGAGGAATTGAAGGCTTGGTCGCGACAACCGCCGCAAACTCCCCCAAGGGAGGCGGCATACCGGCTGGAGGCTCGTCTTTCGGGCCGGCAACGCGTCATACGGCGGCCCGCGTATTGGCTGGTGGCAGCCGGGGTGGTGGCCGCCCTGGGGTGGACGCTCTTCCTTCCTACAACCGATGAGCCCGTGACCCGAAAACCGCCCGAGATCCTCCGCTCCGCGGAATCAGCGCAATCCAGCCTTCTGCTTCTCACCCTCGAGGACGGAACGCCCCTCTACCTGACACTGCCAGATCCGACATCACCAATCCCGGCACCACCAACCTCCGGCACACAAACGCCGGCCACAGGAGACCCATCGTGAAACAAGCTCTCATCGCGCTGCTGCTACTCGCCTTCACTCTTCCCATCTCGGCCAGCAACGAAGTCGTCATCACGGACTTTGCGCTACTAGCGGGCTTTCCGACCTCGGAGCCCGAGGGGACGGAAGGGGTACTGGTCGTGCCGGGAACGGTCATCCCTCTCGATTCGCTTGACTCGGCCCTCCGCAGCGAGGCCAATTGGCAGGACGAAAATGAGCGGAGTGTCGCCCTCCTCGCCACTGGCGAAAGCCTCGCCAAGACACTTCGACTGCAGCGAGTCGAGACTCTTGTCACCCTGAGCCGCACCTTGCAGGTCGGACAAACGGAACTGCTTCCAGGGGCGACCGCAACGGCCAGCATCTCCACGACGGTGACGCTGATGGGTGCCGACCCATCGACCTCGGCATACCGCGTCCAAATCTTCGATGGCAACGCGAACATCGCCGATACCCACGTCACCGTGCCCGGGGGCCAACAGGCGGTGGTCGGCGCCATCGACGGCCCGGAAGCCCCCTACCTTTTCCTGGTCTTGAGGCCCCAAGGGGGCAAGCAATCCGCTCCGGAGAACGAGCCTGCTCGAGTCTGGCAAGGCGATCCAGACCTCCTGCCGCCGCGAATTGTCGAGCGCGTTCCACCCCGCTACACCGCCGATGCTCGCAAGCACCGAATCACGGGAATTGTCCTGCTGCGAGCGCTGATCGACGACGAGGGCTTGGTGGAAGAGCTGGAAGTGCTCAAGGGGCTGCCCCACGGGTTGGACGAAGCCGCCAAAACCGCTATTCGCCAGTGGCGATTTTCGCCGGCAACGCGCCACGGCGAACCGGTCGCCGTCTACTACAACCTTACCGTTAATTTCACGCTGAAATCAGAGGACTCCGCCCCATGGTGATGTAGGACGTCCGCGATCGCGAAGCGCCCCCTTCAGGCGACGGGTCGTCGCTGTGCGACAGGGACTTTGTGGTGGTCCTTGCGGGCGCTGCTTGTCAGGGTGGGCAGGGCCACCATCTGCCCTCCCCACCCTGGTCGTCCTGGGCATCGCCGAGCACTCCGCCCACAAGCGAAGGAGTACGGCCTAGAGTGGAGAGGGTCCCCGGGTCACCAGAATATCCAACTCTGGTTGCGTATCGACTTCTACATACAGCGACCACTCTCGAATCTTGTTAGCCAGACCGAGCATCTTCAGAGTAGACGCGCTACGGCCGACCCGGTAGGAAGATCTTAGTTTCTCTGCCGCCTCTTCCGCACGATTGGCGCAGAGCAAGGCCACGCCCAGATTGTGTAAATACTCTGCGAACTCAATTTCATGAAAAGTATATAGCCTAATAGGATGCATCGACTCCAGTGTCTCAACTGCAAGCGGACACTGTCCTAGTCGGACCTGGCGAAGGCTATCCCCGTATCGTCCCAAGTCACTTCTCCACATCTCCACTTTTTCCCAGGTCGAACGAGCGAAGAACTTGTCCGCAAAGCCGTTCGCTAAATCATCGGCCACCATAATCTTGTTGTATGTCTCAGGCTTCAGGACCTGCACCCACTTTTCACCGGAAGAACTCCTCACCTCAGTCTCGTCACCAGCGCCCTCTTCAACTCCCCCTTCGACTTTCTCCACTGTTGAAGAGGAGATACTCGCACCTGCGGAAAACCCAGAGGTTTCTCCCGACGGAGCAACAACTACAACCCCTCCCTCGCCTCTGATCGACTTCCGGCTCTTCTTCATTACAACAGCCTGTGAGATGTCAGGCTTTACCTGGTGCCGCGGCGTATATGCACCTTCACTGGAACTCGAAGCGAGGACTTTGCGAGTCTCCAAGTCGATAATCTGAAATGTACCCATAATACTGTAGGTCGCTTCATCCGCCGTCGATCCGTGCGATTCCAATGCCGCACCACAGTAGTGAACTTCCCCAACAATAAAGAGAGAGGCCGCCATCAGCTCACCTATTTTCGCCCCCGTCTCTGTATTGAACGCACCATTCCACTTCATTGAAGTCTCGTCAATAATTTGGCGCAAGTTGTCTCTCGTCAGAACGTCAAAATCAGAGTTGTCTGTCAACCTGCGCATCAGCGCAGTCTTCACCTCTTTCGAACAAGGACCTTCGATATCAGCAATTACAATCGATTTCCCAGGCTCGATTGTCTTACCCTCCTTCGGCGTGACGACGATTGGAATCTCAACAAGTTTCGACGGAGCAACTGCCACAATACGCACTTCGTCCTTCTCAATCGGCGAAGCCGTCTGGCACCCCAAAAGAGTCATCGAAGCAAGTCCGAGGACTACCACTCCTAAGGCTATGAATCTGAAATCGTTCATGTTGATCTCCGTTCTTAGAGTCGGTTACATTCTCCACTCAGCCAGCGAGGCGCATCCGGGTCGAGAGTCGCACCCAAGCGCCCACTGCAAGCAAGCGTCACCCAAAGCAGTAGCCAGGCGTACTTGGCTCCATACTGGAAACGATGCTCTCAAGTAGATTCAGTGAAGTAGCTATGGCTCCCTCAAGGGAGAGCGGCAAAGCCCTCCGTCAAGGATCATGTAAATATTGACAATCTGCATTGGGGATTTCGAGGTCCATTGAGGTCCGCCATCCTCTTACGCCCGCATGTCGACCCGAGGAGCACGAAATACACCCACCGCCCGGGTACAATCGTTCATCGCACCGCCACCGACACGACAGGAGGACACCACATGGCTCGACGCATCCGATTGGCCCTTCTCATCGTCCTGGTTTTCGCTCTTCCCAATCCCACTCTCGCCCAGAGTGCGCCGGACAGCGAGAAGTTGCTCGCCGACCAGCGCGCGGCGATGACCGTCCTCGCCTCCATGGACGGCGTCTGGGAGGGTAGCGCCTGGCTCCTCTTGCCCGACGGCTCCAGATCGAACCTCACCCAAACGGAGCGCGTCGGCCCCTTCCTGGACGGCGCCGTCAAGATGGTGGAAGGCCGTGGGTACGGCGACAACGGTGAGGTTGTGTTCAATGCCCTCGGCATCATCTCCTTCGATCCGGCGGAAGGGGCCTACCAGATGCGCTCTTATGCCCAGGGGCGCCAAGGTGACTTCCCCCTCACCCCGACGGACGACGGTTTCACCTGGGAGATTCCCGCCGGCCCGGCGACCATCCGCTACACGGCGACGATTCATGCCGGCACCTGGCAAGAAGTGGGAGAGCGCATCGTCGAAGGGCAGGAGCCGTTTCGCTTCTTCGAGATGAAGCTCCGACGCCTGGGCGACTCGGACTGGCCCACGGCCGGGGCGGTCGAGCCCGCCGCAAGACCGAAGGAGAGGGCTTCTGAGCATCGTGCCGAAGGGCACATCTACGACCCTTCCGACGAGGTCACTCCACCTCGTCGCCTCGACCCCTGGAGCTTTCCTCAGTACACCCGGGCCGCCCGCAAGAACAGGGTCGAAGGCGCGATCATCCTCCAGGCCGTCATCGACGAGCGGGGCAACGTCGGCAACGTGAAGGTCCTACGAGGCCTGCCCCACGGCCTCAACAAGTCGGCGATCCAGGCGGTCAAGGGCTGGAGGTTCGAGCCCGCCAAGCAAGACGGCCAGCCGGTGGAAGCGCACTACAACGTGACCATCAACATGAGCCTCAGCGACCTCGACAATCTGCCTTGATGGCAGAGAGCCGGTCGTCACTCATCCCGGCGACTGGTCGCCGCTTTGCGCGACGACAAGTTTCAGAATCGGGGTAATGCCTGTGTTGCCGGTGGGTTAGCGGCGGTCCGCGTGCTACCATCGCCTTCCTATGACCGCGCGAGCGATGGGTTCCGGCACCATCTCCTTCGGCCTGGTGGCCATTCCGATCAAGCTGTACACCACCGGCGACACGTCGGACTCGATCACTTTCAATTCCGTCCACAAAGAGTGCGGAACTCGCCTGCGCTACCGCTACTTCTGCCCAACGGACGATCGGCTGGTCGAGAAGGACGAGATCACCAAGGGCTACGAGTTCGCCAAAGGGCAGTACGTTCTGTTCACCCCCGAGGAACTGAAGGCCCTCAATCCCCCGGCCACCAACGCCGTCGAGATCGTCGAATTCGTACCGATCGACCAGGTGGATCCGATCTATTTCGAAAAGTCCTACTACCTGGGACCGGACAAGGGCGGCGAAAAGCCCTACCAGCTCCTCTCCCAGGCGATGGTCGAAACCGGCCGCGTCGCCCTCGGCCGCTACGCCGCCCGCGGCAAGGACTACCTGGTGCTCCTCCGGCCCTTCGAACAGGGCCTGATCATGCAGCAGCTCCGCTATCCGGCGGAGATCAAGGCGTTTTCGGAGGTGCCCATCGGTGCCGCCGAGTTGACTGAAGCGGAACGCAAGTTGGCCTTGATGTTGATCGACCAGACGACCTCTGAGAAATTCGACCCGTCGGCCTACCGCGACGAGGTTCACGAAAAAACCCGCGCCCTGATCGACCGAAAGATCGAGGGTGAGGAAATCGTTGCCACCCCGGAGGAGGCGCCGAAGGCCCAGATCATCGACCTGATGGCCGCCCTCAAGGCCAGCCTCGGCGACGAGCAAGACGCTGCCGCCGAGGAAGCGCCCGCCAAGAAAAAAGCCACCGGCTCCTGAAACCCTCCCGGCGCACGGGAAGGTTGGCTCACCGAGCGACCGAGCGCGGGATACACTGACGCGCCAGGAGGATAGACCCATGAACTACCGCACGATCGCCCGATCAATCTTCGTTCTCGCCGTCCTCTCGATCGCCGCCTGCGCCGGCGAGGTGGTGGTGGAACCGGACCGCCAAACGGAAGACTTGCGCACCCAGGCCGACCGCTTGGCGCTGGAGATGCTGATCGTCGACACCCACATCGACGTGCCCTATCGCATGGCGAACGGGGTAGAAGACATCTCCCAGCGTACCGAGGGCGGCGACTTCGACTACCCCCGCGCCAAGCAGGGCGGCCTCGACGCACCGTTCATGTCGATCTATGTGCCGGCCTCCTACCAGGCCGAAGGCGGCGCCAAGGAGTTCGCCGACGAGCTGATCGACATGGTCGAGGGCTTCGAAGAGAGCTGGCCGGACAAGTTTGCCGTCGCCAAGACGTCGGCGGAGGTCGAAGCGATCGCCGCCGAAGGCAAGATCGCCCTGCCGATGGGCATGGAAAACGGCGCGCCGGTGGAGGACGACCTCGCCAACCTGCGCCACTTCTTCGACCGGGGGATCCGCTACATCACCCTGACCCATTCGGAGAACAACCAGATCTGCGACTCGTCCTACTCCGAGGAGCGCCAGTGGAATGGCCTGTCGCCCTTCGGCCGCGAGGTGGTCGCCGAGATGAACCGCCTCGGCATCATGATCGACGTCTCGCACGTCTCGGACGACGCCTTCTACCAGGTGATGGAGCTGTCGACGGCGCCGGTGATCGCTTCCCACTCTTCGGCCCGCCGCTACACACCGGACTTCGAGCGCAATATGGACGACGACATGATCCGCCTACTAGCCGAGAAAGGCGGTGTGATCCATATCAACTTCGGCTCGGCGTTCCTCGATGCCGAGGCGCGGGAGAAGGGCCAGGCCCTGTGGGCCGCCCTACGCACCTATGCCGAAGAGAATCAGCTCCAACGGGGCGACCCGGAACTCCAGGAGTACATGGAGCACTACCGCCAAGAGAACCCACCGGTCTTTGCGGACATCAGCGACGTGGTGGCGCATATCGACCATGTGGTGGACTTGGTGGGTATCGATCACGTCGGCCTGGGGTCGGACTTCGACGGCGTCGGCGACTCTCTGCCCACGGGCCTCAAGGACGTGTCGATGTACCCCAACTTGATCTACGAGCTGCTCAAGAAGGGCTACTCCGAAGACGATGTGAAGAAGATCCTCAGCGGCAATTTGATGCGCGTCTGGCGGCAGGTCGAAGCGGTCGCTGCGGCCGCCGGATCGGCAAATCGCGCCGCCGCCTGATCCGTCGGCGCGGTGAGCCGCGTAGGGTAGAGTCGCAGGGCAAATCACTCTCAGGAGGCGCATCATGATTCGGCGACGCGGCGTGCAGCTTGCGATGGCCCTCACCCTGGTTCTGACTTCGATGGGTCCGGCAACGGCCCCCCTGACGGCCCAACCGCCCGCCATGCGCTCCGGCACCGGCGAGCCGTGGTCCGGCGGCGCCACCCTCGGCGTGGAGGTCAAAACCCGCAAGAAACAGCTTCTCGAAGGGGCGGAAGTCGAAATCCGCTTCGCCGAGATCGAACCGATCTCCGGTCCGCCCATTCGCCTCACCGGGCAAGACGGCCGGGTGGCCTACGGCGGCCTCGCCGAAGGCCGCTGGCGGATCGACATCCGGCGGGAAGGGTACTCCTCCTACCTGCTGGTCGTGCGGGTCGTGAGGGGAGGCAAGGCGGCGATCGTGAGCGGTCCAATCCGCGACGCCACCGGCGCCCCGCTGCGGGTCGCCACCTTCAACGCCAAGGCAGCGGACATCCCGCGCGACCCGGAGTTCGCGCAGCCGACCCCGGAGCCGGCCCCGCCGGTACCGCAGCCGGCCCCCGCGCCGGCGAAGCCGGCAGTCCCTTCCCAACCGCCGGAACAAGAACCACCAGCGCCGGAGCCGCCGATGGAAGAACTCCCGGCACCGCAACCCCGGAAGCCTGATGAAACACCCCAGCCGGCCGACCGACCCGAGCCGGAACCGTCGGCGGAGGAACCGCCTCCAAGTGAGGAGGGGTTGCCGGAATCAGCACCGGCTCCCGAGCCGCCACAAGAAACCGAACCGGCGCCACCGGAGGCGAGCACACCTCAGCCGGCCACACCTCAGCCGGCCACACCTCAGCCGGCCACACCTCAGCCGGCCGCACCTCAGCCGGAGCCGATTCAGCCGGCCCAACCTCAGCCGACCGCAGCTCAGCCGGCCCCACAGGAGGAGGCCGCGCCGGAGGCACCGGAGCCGGCCGCACCTCAGCCGGCCGCACCTCAGCCGGCCGCACCAAAGCCCGAGATCTCCGAGCCAGCGCCGGAAGCGCCCGCTCCACCGCCGTCGGTCGCCGCCATGGCACCGCGCATCCGCACCTCCACGGTGTTGCGCTCGGCCGGCAACGGCACCTGCGGCGAATGCAAGGCCGGCGAAGCCGCCTTCTCGATGGAACTGCCGGCGGGACCCGGTGCGGGCACCTGCCCGGACGATCTCGCCGAGCGCATGACGAGGGTCGCGGAACATCTGGCGACGGCACCTTCGTTCGCCGGCGCGCTGGTGGGGAGCGGCAGCGAATCGTTGCGCACCGCCGCCGGCGATGGACTTGCAACGACGGTGGAGCGCGAGATCATGCCGCTGGTGACCGGCGGAAGTTGCCTGGTGGTGGCGGCGGTTTTGCCCAAGGGGGCACGCTACACCGGCTATCTCTACGAGGTGGCCGACGCCCTGGGCACCGATAGCTGCCTCGCCGGCCAGGAGTGTTCCCTCGGCGACAGCCGCTGGTCCGACCATCCGACGATCGAAAAAACGGCCAACGGCACGCTGCTGTGGGGAGTGTTCCGGAATACTTCGCCGGATCGCGAACGCCGCGCCCGGCTGACGGTCTATTTCAGTCCGTAGCGGCCGGCAACACCCGGCGAAGCCTTACGGACAGCAGCAGGGCGGCGAGGCTCAGACCGGCGATCAGGCCGATCCACATCCCCTCGGCTCCCACCTGCCAGCGAAAGGCGAGCAGGTGGCCGAGGGGAAGGGCCAGCAGCCAGTAGGCGACCAGGGTCAGAAGCATCGGCACGCGGGTATCCTTGAGGCCACGCAGGGCGCCCGAGGCACTCACCTGGAGACCGTCCGATAGCTGAAAGATCGCCCCCAGGAAAAGAAGCTGAACGGCGATGGCGATGACTCCTTCGTCCGCCGTGTAGACCCGCGCGATGGGTTCCGGCAGTGCGAGCATCAAGCTCGCCGAAACCACCTGCACCGCCATCACCGTGACAACACCCACCCAGGCGGCCCGCCGCACGGCGGCAGCGCTACCGCGTCCCACGGCGTTGCCGACCCGCACGGCAATCGCCATCGAGATTCCCACCGGTACCATGAAAGTGATAGCGACGAAGTTGAGCGCCACCTGATGGCCGGCCACGGTGACGGTGCCCATCGAACCCATCAGCAGAGCAACGGTGGCGAACAGGCTCGCCTCCAGGAAGATCGACACCCCGATCGGCAGCCCCACCCGCAACAGGTCCCAGGCGGCCCGCGGGTTTGGCAGGTCGAAGCGCTCGAAAAGCCCAAGATCGCCGTAGCGGCGATGACGCACGATGTAAACGGTGATGGCGGCCGCCTGCACCCACCACACCAGCGCCGTGGCGTAGCCGCAACCCTCGGCGCCGAGGGCCGGCAGCCCCCACTTGCCGAACATCAGGGCGAAATTCGCCGGGATGTTCACCGCCAGGCCGACGAGACCGAAGTAAAGCGTCGGCCGCGTCGCCCCCAAACCCTCACTGACGAAACGCAGGGTTAGATACACCCCCCAAGCGGGCACTCCCCAGGCCATGGCGCGCAGGTAGGCGACCACCGTGGGAATCAAGTCCTCCTGGACCCCCACCGCCTCCAACAGCGGCCGCATCTGGGTGAGGGCGAGCACCGCCACCGCCGTCAAAACGAGGGCAATCCACAGCGCCTGGCGGGCGAGGGGCGCCACCTCCTCGCGCCGCTCGGCGCCGTCGAGCTGAGCGATGGACGGCGGCACCGCCATCATCACGCCCATCACGAACAGGTTCACCGCCGACCACACGCTATTGCCGATCGCCACCGCTCCCAGGGCGACGGCGTCGACCCGGCCGGCCATCACCGTGTCGGTGAAGTTCAGGCCCATCAGGGCGAGCTGCCCCCCGACCAGCGGCGTCGCCAGCCGAAGCAAGGCCCGCAGCTCGCCGGAGGCGTTGGTGGGTGCAGGATGGCGGGTCGCGTTCATGACGGGCGGTGAGCCGATGGATAGAGGCGTCGGAGACGTCCGGCGCGACCGCGATGCTACGTTACAATTCGCCTCATGGAAACCGCCCACGAGCCCACGATCTTCGACAAAATCCTCTCCCGCGAGATCCCCTCCCACGGCGTCTACGAGGACGATCAAGTCTACGCCTTTCTGGACATTGGCCCCCTCTCCGATGGCCACACGCTGGTCATCCCCAAGGAGCGCAAAGCGCATCTGCACGAGCTGTCGGACGAAGCCGCGGCGGCGATCGGAAGGGTGCTTCCCCGCCTCTGCCGAGCGGTGATGGCGGCCACCGGCGCCACCGCCTACAACGTTTTGCAGAACAACGGCGCCGAGGCCCACCAGGCGGTTTTCCATGTCCACTTCCACATCATTCCGAAGATCGGAAGGCGCGGCCTCGGCGTGGGTTGGCAGGCCGGCGAGCTGGATCCGGCCCGCGCCCGCGAGCTGGTGGGGAAGATCCGTTCTGCCCTGGAGTCGGCGTGATCCCCCTTCGCCTGCGATGGGTCGCGGCCCTGCCGCTCATGCTGCTCGCGGCCTGCGGACCGAATACCCCGGTACCGCCGACCTCGGCCTTTGTGCAGGCGATGAACGAAGGCAAGGCATACCTCGAGAACAAGGATTCGACGAAGGCTTTGGAAGCCTTCGGCCGCGCCGTGGCAGAAGCACCGCGCTCGGCTCCGGCGCTGCGCAACCGGGCGCGGGCGGAACTTCTCGCGCGGCAGCACGACGTCGCCCTCGTCACCCTCCAGGAAGCCGAGAAACTCGATCCGGACTCCGCCGCTACGGCCTATCTCACGGGCATCACCCTGGTACGCGAAACGCGTTTCGAGGAAGCCCTGCCGCGGCTCGAAGAAGCGGTGCGCATCGACCCGGAGCAGGCGCCCCTCCGCTTCCAGCTCGCCAACGTCTACCAGGCCTTGGAGCGCCACGACGAAGCGGTGGGGCAGCTTCGCGAGGCGGTGCGCATCGACCCGCTCCATGCCAGCGCCCACTTCAAGCTCGCCACCTACGCCCGCCAGAACGGCGACCGGGAAGAGGCGATGGCGCGGCAGCGGGAGTTTCTGCGCCTGCGCGAGCTGCAGGGCGAAGAGGCGCGCTCGGCGGAAGCGCTGGAGATCTCCAGCTACACCCGGCCGGAGGCCGCACCAGCGCAAGAGTCCGCATCGACGGAGGCGCCGGTCCTCGCCTTCACCGACCGCACCGGCGAGTGGTTTCCGGACCTCGGAGACAGGGCTTCCGAGATTCGCTCCGCCGCCATCGTCGAAGTCAACGCTGAAGGGCGAGCCTCTCTCCTGACGGTGGACGACGACGGTGGGCTCGATCTCTGGCAACCGGAGGGCGCGGCATATCGCCGGGCGGAACTCCCCTCCGCAATTCCCGCCTTCGAGTTGGTGGTCGGCAACTTCCACGATGCGGTGCCCGAGGACGAGCCCTACGACCCGAAGGTTCATGCGCACAACGATGTACTGCTCCTGACGGCGGCCGGTCCTCGCCTGCTCCTCGCCACCGGAGCCAACGCTTTCGAAGATGTCACCGGGGACTCCGGCCTCGCCGGACTGGAAGTGGAGAGCGCCGCCTGGGTCGACTTCGACCACGACGGCGACCTCGACCTGCTCCTCGCCGCCGGCGAGCGAGGACAGCGCCTCTTCCAGAACGGCGGCGACCTCACCTTCACGGACATGACCGACGCCGTCGGCCTGCCGAAGACGGAACCGCAGGCGGCCGTAGCGGCGGTGGACCTGAACGGTGACGTGGCGGTGGATCTGATCGTCGCGCACCCTTCAGAGGGCACGGCGGTGTACGACAACCAGCGCGCCGGCTCCTTTGCCGAACGCCCGGACCCGCCGGGATTCTGGCCCCCGGCACGGCGGATCCTGATCGACGACTTCGACAACGACACTCGTCCGGACGCCCTGCTGCTCAGCGTCGATTCCGCCACCCTCGTCGAGGCCACCGAGCGCGCCAACTTGGGCCTCGGCACCACCCAAGCGGCCGCCGCCATCGACGCCGACAACGACGGCTGGCTCGACCTGGCGACGGTGACCGAAGACGGCTCTCTCCGCCTGTGGCGCAACGGCGGCGAGGCCGGCTGGTCCCCCTGGCCGGGCGGCGAAGCGCTGGCCGTTGGCCTCACCCACCCCAGCGACCTCATCGCCGCCGACCTCGATGGCGACGGCGACTCGGACCTCCTCGCCAGCGGCATGAACGGCCTGCGCGCCCTGTCCAACGAGAGCGCAGATCTCGGCCGACAGATCAAGCTGCGCTTGATCGGCACCAAGACCAACCCCGGCGGCATCGGCACCCACATCGAAGTGCGCGCCGGTGACCTGCGAGTCGTGCGAGAGGTGTCCGGTCCGGTGGTGGAATTGGGCGTCGGCGACGCCGAGCGCCTGGACAGCGTGCAGACCCTGTGGACCAACGGCGTGGTGGACAACCAAGTGGACGTGGCGGTGGCCGACTCGCCCTTCATCATCGACGAGAAGAACGTCGCCACCGGCTCGTGTCCGTTCCTCTACGCCTGGGACGAGTCGGAAGAAGGAGCCGGCTACCGTTTCATCACGGACCTCCTCGGCAATAGCCCCCTTGGCCTGTCCTACGAGCGCGGCAAGGTGCTGCCGGCGGATCCGGACGAGTACGTCTGGATCGGCAGCCTCACCCCCAGGGCAGGTGCCTATGAGCTGGCCGCCACCAGCGAGTTCCGGGAGCTGTTCTACTTCGACTATGCCCGGCTAGAGGCGATCGACCACCCGCCGGGAGTCGAGGTCCACCCCACCGACAAACTCATGCCGCCGCCGTTCCCGAAGTCCGAGGTGTGGGCCCTCTCTGGCCGGCGTCCGCTGCGACAGGCGACCGCCGCGGACGGCACGGACCGCACCGCCGTTCTCGCCGAGTTGGATGGTGACTTCATGGATCCCGGCGTGCTCCGGCCGCCGCCCTACCGCGGCCTGGTCTTCGAGCAGTCGACGGTCCTGGACTTCGGCGAGATCGAGACCGACCGACGGTGGGTGCTCGCCCTCACCGGTTGGCTGCAGTACGGCGACGCCAGCACCAATATCGCCATCTCCCAGAACTCCGAGGTCCACGCCGTCGCACCGCACCTCGAAGCGGAGGTGAACGGCCGCTGGCAGCCGGTCGACGTGGTGGTGGGCGTGCCCGCCGGCAAGACCAAGACCCTGCTGGTGGACCTTGCCGGCCAGCTGCCCGCCGGCAGCGAGCGCCTGCGCCTGTCCACCACCCTGGAGATCCGCTGGGACCGCGCCGCCCTCTTCGAGCGCTTCGATGGCGCGGTGACGAGCCACGGCGCGGAGCCGGAGACGGCCCATCTCTACGGCCGCGGTTTCTCGGACCTGCGCTCCCGAGCCGCAAACCACCCGACCACCCCCGACTGGCGGCAGGTCGCCGAAAAACCGCCCTGGCGCGGCACACCCCAGGGCTGGGTGACCCGCTACGGCGAAGTGGTGGAGCTCCTCACCGAGCGCGACGGGCAGATGGCGATCTTGAACGCCGGCGACGCCGTCACCCTCCGCTTCGACACGGCCGCCTTCCCGTCGCCGGCGGAGGGGCAGGAGCGAACCTTCTTCTTCTATTCGGTGGGGTGGGACAAGGACTCCGACCACAACGTCTTGGACGGCGACCGGGTCGAGCCGCTGCCCGCCGAGGCGAACCTCGACGGGCCGTGGCGGCTCGAGTACAACACTCGCTGGGTGGCAGCGGATCACTTCACGGATGGGAGGTCCGACTAACCCCAGTCGTCCGAATCGTCGGTATCGCCACCGCCACCACCCCCTCCGCCGCCACCACTACAAGGACAAGTCACCGTCTGAGTAGTGAAGTAGGGAGTCTGATTACGGTTTCCGTCAGGATCCTCGTCCCATTCGTCCGGAAATCCTGGGCAGCTCACCTTGCTGCCTACGATCACCTGGCAAGCCGACGTTTCGTAGTAGGTGTACAAAGTGCCGGTGCAGCTCGAAGCGCTACTGTCGACGGCCACCGGACCGCTCACGAAAAGGGCCAATGCAAACAGGGTGATCCACGCGAGCGGATGAGTCTTCTTGGTCATGCTCTTTCTCCAAAGGAAGATGAGAAGGCTTAATGCAGATATTTAAATCATAGCATGTCATGAGTGAATTGACTCGGCGAATCCTCAGAGCTCCCGAACCGAGGAACCTCCCAGGTCCCGCGAACTCCCTCTACAACGGTCCTTCGCCCTAGCAGGGTGCTGAGAGACTCATCAGCACCCTGCTCCGAGCCTGGAAGGCGAGGCGGCGCCGAAGGTGCCGAGGAAGGGGTGAGCCTGAAAACACTGGTGTTTTCAGGTGAGGGGCGGACCGCGTGCGGGCGCCCCAGACCCCTGGAAAAGAAGGCTAGCGGGGCAGCTGAAATCATAGGCCGAAGGCCTTCTTCAGCAACCTGCTAGAGCTGTCCTTCAAAGGTGTCGCAGCTCGACGGATCGCCGGTCCGCAGGCCTTGGCGTAGCCACTGGACGCGCTGCTCCGAGGAGCCGTGGGTCCAGGACTCCGGGCGGACATAGCCGCCGGCGCGGCGCTGCATCTGGTCGTCACCGATGGCGGCGGCGGCGGTGAGGCCTTCTTCGATGTCGCCGGCCTCGAGCAGGTCGCGGGCGTAATTGCCCCACACCCCGGCCAAACAGTCCGCCTGCAGCTCCAGGCGCACGGACAGGGCGTTGGCGTCGGCCTTCGGCACCCGCTGCTGCATCTGGCGCACCCGGGAGGAGATACCGAGCTGGTTCTGCACGTGATGGCCCACCTCGTGGGCGATCACATAGGCCTGGGCGAAGTCGCCGGGGGCGCCGAATCGCCGGGCGAGTTGATCGAAAAAGGAGAGATCGAGGTAGATCTTGCTGTCCGCCGGGCAGTAGAAGGGACCGACCGCCGACGAGGCGAAGCCGCAGGCGGAGGCAACAGAGCCGGAGAACAACACCATGCGGGGCAGCTCGTAGCGCCGGCCCATACGATCGAACACCCGTACCCAGGTGTCTTCGGTGCTCGCCAGCACGGTCGAAGCGAACTGGCCGAGTTCGTCCTGCGGAGGCCCTCCGGCGGGACCCGTTTCCACCGTTCGGGCCTGCGGAATGACCTGACCGCTACCCCCCGTCGCGTCGAGCAGCTCCAGGGGATTCGTGCCGGTGAGGTAGGCCAGCAGCAGCAGGATCACCAACCCGCCGCAACCGATGCCGGCACCGCCGCGGCCGAGGCTGACTCCGCGACCGCCCCGCATACCGCGACGATCTTCCACATTCCTGCTCTGTCTCTGCCCTCTCCAGCGCATGCTGTTTCTCCTCTTGGTGGATCTTGATGGGGGTCGATTATTCCACGACGCCCGACACCCGACGCCTGCTACTTTCCGCCGGCCCGGAGCCAGGCGTTGAAGGCGTCGTCCCATTCCTGCCAACTCCAGCCGAGAGCGGCGCGCAGATCTTCCGGTTGCCAGGAACGCCCACGGGCCATCTCGCCGAGGTAGGCCCTGAAGCGCGGCGCGGCCATTCCATCGATGAGCAGGAAGCGCACCAGCAGAGCGCTCTGCTCGTAGTCGAAGGAGACCGCATCGGCATCGAACTCCGCGGGGGTGAGATGGACGAGCCGCCGCACGGAACCGGCACGCCCGTCGGCCACCGCCGAAACCAGCCGCGAGGCCTCATCTTCGGCGCCGAGGAAGCCCTGCAAGGGATCGAGGCCGCCCAGGCCGGCGGAGTCTCCCAGGGCGTCGGCGAGGCCTTCGGACAGCCAACGCGGCAGCTCACGGCCCAGCGCCCGGCCGTGAATGCGATGGGTGATCTCGTGAACCAGCGTCTCCAGGGCGGTGTCGAGGTCCTCCGGATCGGCGAACATCGCGACCAGGCCGGGTCGCGAATAGGCCCCGTAGCCGAGGCGCGGCCCTCCCTCGCTGCGACTGAATTCGCGAAAGTCCCCGCGCCGCCGGAAGAGCAGCAGCGTCGCCGCCGGCTCGCCGAGGGGGCGCAGGCCGATGCGTCGCTCGTAGGCGGCATCGAGTTCGCGCGCCAATGCCTCGCACGCCGTCAGCAGGCGATCCGCGCCACCGCCGGACGGCAGATCCGTCAGCAACGGGTAGGCGCCACAACGTCCGTCGCGAGCTCCTTGTCCCATGATGCGGCGCGCCGCGGCCAGCGCCTCCGGCGACACCGGCTCCGCCGCGCGGGGCCTGCGGGGCGGAGCGCTGGTTTCAAAGCGCTTCCAGGAGGGATCGCCCAGCAGCCAGCCTGCACGACCCTCGAAACGCACCCGCAGCCAGGGCTCCTCCATGTCCAGAACCTCCAGCGATCCGCCCTCCCGCGGCAGGACGGCGACCACCGTCGCCGCTCCTTCCGGCGCCGAACGCAATACGACTCCCCCCGGTACGGTCACGAAGAGGCGCACTCCCGGATCGGGAAAACGAGAAGAGGAAGGGCTGGGGGGCGCAGGCTCCGGTTTGCCGTCGCCTCCACCCCACCGGCAACCGTGAACCGGTGAGAGGACCGCCAAAAGGACCGTGAACACCAGCCATCGGGGGAGAGCACGGGCCGAAGAACGGAAGCGAAGACGGGCAGCCATGAACCGATCCTACCCGCCTGCGTATCAAAGAGCGGCGCCGGTCACGAGATATGCTCGCGGCCACCGAATCCAAGGAGACCTCACCATGCAGCGCACTCGGACCTTCGCCCTCGCGGCGGTCACCCTCGCGGCTTTCGGCCTCGCCGGCCCAGCCCTTCTCGCCCACGGAGGGCACGAACCGGTGGATTTGGAGACGGTGTCCAGCATCCGCGACGAGGGCCTCAAGCGCTCGCAGGTGATGGATATTGCCGCCCACCTGACGGACGTCATCGGGCCGCGGCTGACCGGTACGCCGGCCCTGGAGGAAGCCAACGAGTGGACCCGCCAATGGCTGGAGGACGCGGGCCTCGAACGGGCGGAGATCGTGGGCTTCCCGTGGTTCGGCGAAGGCTGGGAATTCGAGCGTTCGGAGGTGCGCATCGTCAGCCCCTTCGTGGTGCCCGTGTCCGCGATTCCCGAGGCCTGGACGCCGGGCACCGACGGCACGGTGCGGGGCAAGGCGATGCGCCTGAAAGTCGAATCGGCGAAGGATCTGGAAGACCACGAAGGAAAACTCGCAGGCGTCATCCTGTTCCTCGACGAGGCGCGAGCGCCGGAGGAGCCGGAGGGCGGTCCCTTCCGCCGCTACACGGGAGAGCAGCTCGATGAGTTGGCCTGCTATGACCTGGAGGGCCGTCGCCGCGGCGGCAACTGGCGGGAGCGGGCTCGCAAACGCTGGGAGGCCGGCGAGGAGCTGAGAAAGCGGCTCCTCGACGAGGGCGTGGTGGCGACGGTCGAGCTGTCCAGCCGCAACCACGGCATCGTGCGGGTGATGGGCGGCGGCTCCCGCGGCGCCTCGGACCGCAACCGGGGC
This sequence comes from Acidobacteriota bacterium, assembly GCA_039030395.1. NCBI lineage: Bacteria > Pseudomonadati > Acidobacteriota > Acidobacteriota bacterium. The sequence goes on along the minus strand of JBCCEF010000003.1, from coordinate 150,655 downwards.
ATACCCTCGCTGGTCATGGCGGCGGAGCACTACCACCGCATTCTGCGCCTGATGGAGGAAGGCACCGAACTGGAGCTGGAGATCGACATCGAGGCGAAGTTCCTCGAAGGGGTCGACGAATCCTTCAACACCTACGCGGAGATTCCCGGCAGCGACCTCGCCGACCAGGTGGTGCTCGCCGGCGCCCACCTCGACTCCTGGCACGCCGGCACCGGCGCGACGGACAACGCCGCCGGCGTGGCGGTGGTGATGGAGGCGGTGCGCATTCTGAGAGCCCTCGACGTCAAGCCCCGCCGCACCGTGCGGGTGGCCCTGTGGACCGGCGAAGAGCAGGGCCTCTTCGGCTCCCGCGCCTACGTCAAGAAAAGACTGGCGACCCGCCCGGAGCCCACCGATGAAGAGCAGCTCGCTCTGCCCAGCTTCCTGCGCGACACCACCTGGCCGATCCAGCCGAAGGCGGACCACGCCAAATTCTCGGCCTACTTCAACCTGGACAACGGCGCCGGCAAGATCCGCGGCATCTACGCCCAGGACAACGCGGCGGTCAAGCCGATCTTCGAAGCCTGGCTCGAACCCTTCGCCGACCTGGGCGCCACCACCGTCACCGGCCGTTCGACCGGCGGCACCGATCACCTGGCCTTCGACGCGGTAGGCTTACCGGGCTTCCAGTTCATCCAGGACGGGCTCGACTACTGGAGCCGCACCCACCATACCGAGCTGGATACCTTCGATCATCTGCACGAAGCGGACTTGAAGCAGGCATCGGTGGTGCTGGCGTCGTTCCTCTACCACGCCGCCATGCGCGAAGAGCTACTGCCGCGGAAAGCCATGCCCCAGAAGCCGCCGGAGAAGAAGAAGCGCAGTGGGGGAAGGGATGGGGCGCTCAGACCTTGACGGGTAAGGGAAAACGGTATATACAGAATGTGCCCTGCACTCCGCGAACTCTCAGGTTCCTACCTGGGACCATGCTCTCGGGCTTAGCGGTTGCGGGGCTTATTTCTTCCGATCTTCCTTCCTCCCCTTTCGGGTCCGAGAGTAGTCCAGGTCGAATTCTTGCGGCGTAAAGAGCCAGTGGCGGTAGGCGTGGTTCCAACGGTTGGCTCGATCTCCCTCGTGTCGAGTAGTGATTCCCGGATTGAAGTTTGGGTGGGAAACTTCCTTGATTCTCTTCAAGATGTGCTTGTAGAGCCTCTCTTTGGCTCGCGTCTTCGCGCCCCGAATCTTTCCTCCCTCAGGCTTAGCCTGATGCAGGCGGTTCAACCGGAACTGGATCGAACCCAAGACAACATCAAGTCCTTGCAGGATGACGTGTTCGTGAGATCTCACCTCAGCGATCTGATCCGCCGGCAAATCGAGTTTGGCGCGACGAAAGTAGCGATTTGCCTGCAAGCTAGCGATGAATCCCTTGAATCGGGCTCGCTGTTCCTTAGTCCCAGGCAGTCGATCCAGGTAAAAACGAATCCTGCGCCTAGAACTTGTGGGCCAGTGGTACTGAAGACCGAAGGCGTGCTTCAAGAACTGGTAGTAGAGAAGGAAATAGCCGTTCTTTCGCTGCTCCGCCGACAAACCAATCGGGGCATGGAAGTTTTGCCGAAACATCAAGCGCACCTTGAGCCTGTCCGCAGCCACAAGGCGAAATAGTTCATCGACGAAGGCCACGTATTTCGCCTCATAGGCGACGGACACCTTAGACCATTTGACCTCGCCCGTAAGATTTAGTCTTGCCTTGCAATCTAGAAGGGTGCTCTGAACCTCTGCCAGATGCTCGGACCGCACCAACACTCCGCCGTAGAAGTTCGAGAAGTACTGGCCTCGCTCGACTGATTCGTCGGCATAAATGATGTATTCAGAAGCCATGAATGAGAGCTTGGACGCCAGCGAAGATAGTGCGAACTGTGGCGTAGTAGACAGAGACCCAACGATTCAGCTTGAAACTAACAAACCGCAACAGCTCGTTCAGAGCTCTTCGAAAGTCGGCTGGCAACCTCTTGGGCTATCGCTCGCTCATCCCAGTCGGGATGCTCGGCGCTAAGATAACGGGGCAAAAGTCGCTCGGCCGACTCCCTTAGACCCCAAGCCATTCGCAGACGCTCCGGGCCGGTCTTGGCCCGCAGCACCTCTGCCATCTTGCGATCGACGATCTCAAAGTCCGGGAATACTGTGCGTGTCTTCATTGTCGAGCGAGGCCCGCCTCGAACGGAAGCGGGCTCACTAACGATCCTTTCCGCTCGGAATCCACGCGTCAAGGATTCCGCCCGAAACCCGCTACTCTCCACCCACGAACGAAAGATCCGTGTCGATGGCGCGCTCGAGGGTGCGCTGGTCGCTGACGTAGGCGCGGATGGCGGCTTCGCCCTCGACGGCCAGGCGCTCGGTGAGGCGCGGGTCGTCGAAGCGCTTCGCCCCTTCTTGCCAGGCCGCAACGGCCTTTTCGATGTCGCCGTCCTTGGCGTAGGCGTCGCCCAGGGCGATGTGGGTGCGGATCACCCACTCCGGCGCCTTCGGCGGCAGGCCTTGGTCCTGTAGCTCGATCGCTTTCACCAGGTCGCGCGCCGCATCGTCCGAGTGGCGCATGCCCCGCGGCCAGTGCAGGTGGTTGATGCCGCGCACGTAGTAGGCCGGCCAGAAGTCCGGCTGGCGCTCGATCAGAACGTCGGCCTGGTCCAGTGCCTTGCGGGCCAGGGTGCCCTTGCAAACGATGGCCGCCAGGCCGCCGCAGGTGGGAAGCTGGTCGATGTAGGCAGAGTGCAGCTCGAAACGCCGCCAGTTGGACTCCGGCTCGGCCTCCACCAGCTCCTCGAAGAAATCCGTCGAACGTTCCCAGGCGCCATAGGTGACCGCCTCCTGGCGGTAGAGAATGGCGAGGGCGTGGGCGTTCGGCGGGTTGCCGCGCAGCTTGTCTTCCAGCTCCGTCAGCAACTGGTTGAGCTTCTCCGGAGCGATCTCCACCACCTGCGGCGCCAGATCCTCCGGCCGCCGCTCGCGCCGCTCCGGGCTCACCCGCTCGATCTGGATCCGGTCCGTGTAGGCGTCCGGATCCTGCTCGACGGTGAGAATCTGGTCCGCCGCCACGTCCTCCAGGTACTGCAGGCCGCCGTCCGGCCAGCGGATCTCCACCAGTTCCGCCGCGGCCGCCCCGCCCAGGCCGAAATGGATGCGCGGATCGCTCTGGCCGGAGTAGCTGTTGCCGCCGTCGCGCTCGCGGATCTGCTGCGCGCCGCCGGCGCTCACCGTCACCCGGGTGCCGATGCCGTCGGCGTTGACCCCGGTGGCAGGATCGGTCTTCAAGTCCAGCACCAACCAGTGCCGGCCATCGTGTGGTCCGTCGTTGCGGTACAGCTCCGCCGGCTGATGCTGGTTGGCCAGGAACAGGTCGAGGTCGCCGTCGTTGTCGTAGTCGAAGACTGCCGCGCCGCGGTTGTCGCCGCGACTGGTAATCCCCAACTCCTCGGCCAACTCGACGAACTGGAACAGCCCGTCGTTGCGGAACATCCGGACATGCTCATAGCCGGAGAAGGAGCGGTCGCCGATGGGGGGCCAGTTGGCGGCGTCGGACACATCGTCGCCGGTCACTGTCCAGGAGGCCAGGTCGTACCAGAAGTTGCCCTCGCCGGCGCTGATGAAGCCGTTCAACTGCACGATGTCGAGATCCGCGTCGTTGTCGAAGTCGAAGAACTTGCCGCCCCAACCCCAGCCGCCGTCGTAGGTGCCGGACTCCAGGGCCAGATCCGTCAGGGTCACCACGCCGTCGGCGCCGGGGCCGTTGTTGTGCCACAGCATGTTGCCTTCCTGCAGATACTCGGCAGTGGTGATGTTGGTGACGAAGGCGTCGAGCCAGCCGTCGTTGTTGAAATCCCCGAAGTCGATGTTCATGCCCTTCTTGGTGTCGATGCCGATGGCCTGTTCGGTGATGTTGCCGAAGGTGCCGTCACCGTTGTTGCGGAACAGCTGGTCCGGCCCGAAGTCGTTGGCGCAGTAGAGATCCGGCCAGCCGTCGTTGTCGATGTCGGCGGAGCCGGCGGCCAGGGTCCAGCCGGTATCGTCCACCGCCAAGTCCGCCGCCACCTCGTCAAAGGTGCCGTCCGGCCGCTGGTGATAGAGGAAGTTGCGGCCGGCGTTGCGGGATTTCTCGAAGTCGTCGTGCATGATGCGGGTGTCTTCGAGGTTCCACAGGTCGACTTCCTTGAAGTAGTTGCCGACGTAGATGTCCAGCCGGCCATCGCGGTCGAAGTCGAAGAACACCGCCGAAGCACCGTTTGCCCACTGGCTGCCGGCGCTGCCGTCGCGCCGCCGGAAGACCCGCTCGGTGATCTCCGTGAAGGTGCCGTCGCCGTTGTTTGAGTAGAGCGAGTCGGTGCCCCAACGCACCAGGTAGAGATCCGGCCAGCCGTCGTTGTCCACGTCACCCCAGATGGCGTCCATGCTCGCGCCGCGCTCGTCGTTGGCGGCGGCCAGGCCGGCGTCGGCGCCGCGCTCGGTGAAGGTGCCGTCGCCGTTGTTGCGGTAGAGGAAGTTGGGCTCGCCCTTGCGCGAGTTGGTGACGAACAGGTCCACCCAGCCGTCGCCATCGTAGTCGGCGGCGGCCACCGCCGCGCCGATCGATGACACCCAGGAGTTGATGTGCGCCAGCTTGGCGTCGAGGTTCGGCTTGCGGTGAAGGTGCGCGAAGCCCGCCTCGGCGGCCACCTCCGTGAACACCGGTTCGGCCTTCTTCGGCGCCTCGGACGCCTGGGAGGAACAGCCGGACAGGGCGCCGAAGGCGAGCAAGGCGAAAAGTCCTAAAGGAGTCGTCGTGCGGAGAAGGAATGCGGGGGAGAGGGGCATGGCGTCTTCTTTCGGGATCGGGATGAGGGATTCGAGAGTGGGTGCGATTTGCAGATCGGCCTTTTCTGAAGTTTATGAGTGAATAGCTATTGTAGTCCTGACGCGCGAGCTCGGCAACCGCGGCCTTCTCTCGGCGCTCGGACCGAAGGCGGAATTTTTCTCCCCCTCAGAAAGGTTCTGAAAAACGATCCGACACCGGATCGTCCCAACTTGTATCAGCGCGAAAGCGACACCCTTTGAAGGACTCGACTCGCTCGTCTGCTTTCTTACCGGCGGCGAGCAAAGTAGGCTGGATTCGCGAGTCGGGGAGTTTGCCCATCGCGCCCACTGGAGGCCACCATGAGCGACGTGAAGACCAAGACCGATGCCGAGTGGCGTGAGGAACTCACGCCGGAGCAGTACGCCATCGCCCGCCAGGGAGGGACGGAGCGGGCCTTTACCGGCGCCTACTGGGACAACAAAGAAACCGGTGTCTACCGCTGCATATGCTGCGACGCGGAGCTGTTCCGGTCCGACACCAAGTACGACTCCGGTTCCGGCTGGCCGAGCTTTTGGGAGCCCACCGAATCCGACGCGATTCACCTGGAGCGCGACACCAGCCACGGCATGATCCGCACCGAGGCCAAGTGCGCCCGCTGCGACGCCCACCTCGGCCACGTCTTTCCGGACGGCCCGCAGCCGACCGGCGAGCGCTACTGCATCAATTCCGCGTCGCTGGATTTCAAGCCCGGCGACTGAACCTTCGTGCGGGCTTCCCGTAGAATCGAAGGAAGGGCGCGCCGCCGAGGGACTCACCGGCGGCGCGCTTTTTTCTGACATTCAAAAACGTTGGGAGACCCCATGCCTCACCTCGCGACCCGTTCGAAGTTCGTCCTCGCCTTTTTGGTCGGCCTGCTCATGACGAGCGCCGCCAGCGCCGAGACCCGCCTCCTCCGCTTTCCGGACATCCATCAGAACCGGGTCGTCTTTTCCTATGCCGGCGATCTCTGGACAGCCTCCGCCGAGGGCGGCGCGGCCACCCGCTTGACCGCCCACCCGGGCGTGGAGCTATTCGCCAAGTTCTCGCCGGACGGAGAATGGATTGCCTTCACCGGCCAGTACGATGGCGACGAGCAGGTGTACGTGATGCCCAGCACCGGCGGCGAGCCCCGCCAGCTCACCTTCTATCCAGCCCTGGGACCCCTGCCGCCACGCTGGGGCTACGACCACCAGGTATACGGCTGGGCGCCGGACAGCCGGGCGGTGCTCTTCCGCTCGGCGCGGGACGGCTGGGACCTCACCGACGGCCGCCTCTATACGGTGGACCGTGAGGGCGGCATGCCGGAGGCGCTGCCGATGCCCGTCGCCGGTTCCGGTGACCTGTCGCCGGACGGCAGCCAGGTGGTCTACTCCCCGCTGTTCCGCGACTTCCGGAGCTGGAAGCGCTACCAGGGCGGCTGGGCGCAGGACCTGGTGCTCTACGACATCGCGAGCGGCGCCGTCACGCCGGTGACCGAGCACCCGCGGACCGATCGCGATCCGATGTGGGCCGGCGACGACATTTACTTCGCGTCGGATCGCACCGGCACCCTGAATCTCTATCGCTTCGACGGCGACGGCGCCGCCACGGCGGTGACCAAGAGCTCCGCCGAGGACGTACGCTGGCCGAGTTCGGACGGGCAGAGCCAGATCATCTATGAACTGGGCGGCACCCTGCACGTCTACGACACCGCCGCAGGCGCTTCGCGAGCCCTCGCCATCCGAGTGCCCACGGACGGCCTGTGGACTCGCCCCTCCTTCCAACCGGTGGCGGACTATATCGAGGCCTTCGACCTCGGCGCCGGCGCCGAGACGGCGGTGTTCGCGGCCCGCGGCGATGTCTTCACGGTCGCCGTCGAGGACGGCTTGGCCCGCAACCTCACCCGCTCCTCGAACGCCCACGAGAAGGGCGTGGCGATCTCGCCGGACGGCAAGCACATCGCCTTTCTGTCGGATCGGGACGGGGAAGAAGAGATCTATTTGGCCGCCACCAACGGCCGCGGCGGGATCGAACAGCTCACCGACGGCGGCAGCGAATTCCGCTATGCGCCGTTTTGGTCGCCGGACGGTGAGCGCCTGGCCTTTGCCGACAAATCCGGCCATCTGTGGTCGCTCGCAATCGATAGCCGCGAGCTGACCGAGGTGGCCTACGATCCCCTCGGACGCATCCAGGACGCCGACTGGTCGCCGGACGGCCGCCACCTGGCCTTCAGCCTGCAGGAGCCGAGCACCTTTTCTTCGCTGTGGATCTGGAGCGTCGATGGCGGCGAGCCGCGGCGGGTCACCAACGAGCGCTTCCACGAGTGGGCCCCCAGCTGGTCGCGCGACGGCGAATACCTGTTCTATTTGAGCGACCGGGAGTTCGCCCCGCAGATCGGCTCCTGGGAGTGGAACTATGTGGTGGACCGGGAGACCTACATCTACGCCCTGGCCCTCAAAGCCGAAGGCAAAAACCCCTTCCCACCGCGTGAACTCGAAGACGAGGAAGAGGGCGAAGAGGAAGCCGAAGACGACGCCCCCAAGGCCAAGAAGCAGCGCAAGAAGGGTGGCGACAAGGCCGCCAAAGACGACGACAAACAAGGTGGCGACGAGACGGACGGGAAGAAGCTGCCCGAGGTACGCATCGACTTCGAAGGCCTCGCCCAGCGCGTCGCCCGGGTGCCGGTGGATGCGGACAACTATGGCGGCTTGATGGCCGTAGACGGCCACCTGCTCTACACCCGGGGCGGCAGCTTCTACTACGGTCGCCGGTCCGACGTGCGTCCGGAGCTTCGCGTCTTCTCCCTGGAAGACCGCGAGGAAGAGACCCTCGCCCAGGGCATCCAGGGCTATGCCGTGGATCTCTCCGCGAACAAGATCCTGCTGCTCAAGAACGGCGAGTACGAGATCCGGGAGATCGGCAAGGGCGGCGACGGTGAAGCGGTCTCCACCGACGGCCTCGCCATGCAGGTCGATCCGCGCCAGGAATGGGCGCAGATCTTCGACGAGGTGTGGCGCCGCTACCGCGACTTCTTCTACGTCGAGAACATGCACGGCTACGACTGGCAGACCCTGGCCGAGCGCTACCGGCCGCTGGTGGCGGAAGTCGGCCACCGGGCGGATCTGAACTACGTGTTGTCGGAGATGATCGCCGAGTTGAACGTCTCCCACGCTTATGTTTCCGGCGGCGACATCGACCTGCCGGAGCGGCCGGGAGTGGCGCTCCTTGGCGCCCGCTTCGAACTCGACGAGGCGAGCGGCCGCTACCGCATTGCGCGCATCTTCTCCGGCCAGAACGCCGAGGATCGCTACCGTTCTCCGCTGACGGCGATCGGGGTGAACGTTGCCGAGGGGGACTACCTGCTGACGGTCGACGGTGAGCCCCTGGAGGCGCCGGACAACCCCTGGCGGCTGCTGCGCCACCGCGCCGACCGGCCGGTGGAGCTGACCGTCGCGAAGACCGCCGACGGCTCCCGGGCCCGGCGGGTGGTGATCGACCCGATCGCCGGCGAGGACAGCCTGCTGTACCTGGCCTGGACGGAGCACAATCGCCGCAAGGTGGACGAGCTGTCCGGCGGCCGGGTCGGCTACCTCCACATCCCGGACATGGGGTCCAACGGCATCCGCGAATTCATCAAGTACTTCTACTCGCAGATCCGCAAGGAGGGGCTGGTGATCGACGTGCGCGGCAACGGCGGTGGCAACGTGTCGCAAATGTTGATCGAACGCCTGCGGCGGGAGGTTCTGGCGCTGGGCTACCGGCGCGATTCGGCCGCGCCGTCCACCTATCCGGCGGTAGTCTTCGCCGGACCGATGGCGGCGCTGTTGAACGAGACCTCCGCCTCCGACGGCGATATCTTCCCGGCGATGTTCCGCCAGGCGGGCCTCGGACCGCTGATCGGCAAGCGTTCCTGGGGCGGCGTGGTGGGCATCACCGGCCACGGCCCGCTGATCGACGGCGGCGGAGTTTCCGTTCCGGAGTTCGGTTTCGCCTCGCCGGACGGCGACTGGATCATCGAAGGCTTCGGAGTGGAGCCGGACATTGTGGTGGAGAACGATCCGGCCTCCCTTCTCGCCGGCCGCGATCCACAGCTCGAGCGAGGCGTCGAGGAGGTCATGAAGCAACTCGACGATCCGTCGACCTACCGCTTGCCGCAGGCCCTGCCGGAGGGACCGGACAAGACGCCCTGATTGATTCCTCGGCGCGAGCGCGGAAGAATCATGCGGACCGGTGGCCGGTGAACGGCCACCGGATGCGGACCACCGGATGCGGATCACCGGATGCGGATCACCGGATGCGGACCACCGGATGCGGACCACCGGTCCCCCAGGAACCACGACATGGCCAAGGATCAGCCCAAGAAATCGCCGAAACGCAGGCCGAGGACCGGGAAGTCGCGCTGGTCCAAGCGGCCTCTGTGGACGCTCCTCGGCCTGTCGGCCCTCGGGCTGACGGCGGTGGTGCTTTCGAGCCGCAAGATCCACCCGATGGCCGACTGGCAGGACTTGCTCGACGACGAGCCCGATCCCCGCCGGCTGCAACGCTTCCCCTCCGCCAAGGTGCCCATCGCCGGCGCTGTCGGCAACCTGGCCGCTTACGATGGCGGTGCCGGCTCCCCACCGGTGATCTTCGTCCACGGCCTCGGCGGCACGGCGGCGCAGTGGAGCGCGCAGCTCGAAGCCCTGCGCGGCGCCCAACGGGCGGTGGCCGTCGACCTGCGCGGCCACGGCCACTCGGAACCGTCGGAAGAAGGCGCCTATGCCCTCGCCGACTACGCGACGGACGTCCTCGCCGTCGCCGACCAGCTCGGCCTCGACTCCTTCGTCCTCGTCGGCCACAGTCTCGGCGCCTTGGTGACCATCGCCCTGGCGGCGGAGCAGCCGGAGCGGGTGGCCGGGCTGTTCCTGGTCGACCCGAACGGCGACCAGTCCGAGGTGCCGCGGGACGAGATCGACCAGTACCTCAGAGTTTTCGAGCGAGACCCGGCGGGCGAACTCCACTGGCACTTCCGCCAGATCCTCGCCGGAGCGGACGAAGCGGTGAGGCAGCAGGTGCTCCAGACTCTCGAAGACGTTGAAGGGGACGCCATCACCCCCTCCCTCGCCTCGGCCAGCGCTCTGCCGGCGGCGAAACTGCTGGCGAAATACGAGGGGCCCCGCAAGATCCTGGCGACGGACGTCAACCAGCTTCCGATCAGCCTGCACCAACTCCTGCCGGACCTGCCGTCCGTCCACTTGGCGGACACCAGCCACTGGCCGATGCTCGATCAGCCGGAAGTGGTGAACGAGCTGCTGGCAGACTTTCTGATCTCGGTCAGGGCTTGATCGTTCCCCTCTTCTGTAAGGACTTCGCCCGCGGAGCGTAGGGATGGGCGAAGACCAACGGAAGGAGGGACGATTGCAGTCCGCAACCCAAGCCAACACCCCAGATGAATCCCTCGGAGCCTTTCCACCGATCGGTGGGAAACCTCTAGAAGATCTATATGCCAAGAACCACGACTTGGTGTTCCGCGCCGCCTACCGGGTCACCGGCAACGCGATGGACGCCGAGGACGTGCTCCAGACGGTGTTCATGCGCCTGCTGCGCCGTGAGCAACACGGATTGACCGGCGATGCCGGACCGTACCTGCACCGGGCGGCGGTCCACGCGGCCGTCGATTTGCTGCGCCACAAGAAGCGTCAGCGGCTCACCGCCGACGTGGCGGACCTCGCCGAAGCGGTAGAGGACCCGAAGGCGCCGCGGCCGGATGCCGGCCCCGAACGCGAACACCTGCGCCAGGCTCTGCGCTCCGCTATGGGCCGCCTGCGGCCGTCGGCGGCGGAGATCTTCGCCCTGCGCTATTTCGAAAACCTACCGAATCACGAGATCGCCGAGCACCTCGACATGACGCCGACGGCAGTGGCCGTCAGCCTGCACCGCTCACGCGGTCGCCTGCGGGATGAGCTCGCGAGCCTCGACGCACGATCTTTGACTGAAGGACAGGAGAGGGGCCAATGACCACGAAACAAGAAAATACGGGCCAGAACGCTGATTCCCTGCACGAGCTAGAGGCTCCTCTCGACGGTGCGGTCCGAGCGGCCCGCCAACAGTCGATCGACCCGCAGACCCTTCGCCAGGCGGCGGACCGGGTGTGGGCCCGCCTCGCCGAAGAGGCGCGGAAGCCGACCGCCGTCAGCGCCGCCGAAACCGATGGCTCGATCGTCGGCTGCTCCGGCTACCAGAGCTTGATCCCCGAGTACCTGGCCGGCGACCTGTCGCCGGAGCGCTCGATGTTGCTCGAAGACCACAGCCGTGAGTGCGTCCCCTGCCGACGTGCCCTGACGGCGGCGCGCTCTCGCTCGACGGAAGAGGCCATCCCAGCGGCCGCCACCTTGGCGAAGTCGCCTTCCCGCACCAGCCGCTGGCTGGCGGTGGCGGCCGTCGCCGTCGTGGCCGTCGGCCTGTTCGCCTTCATGGCCGCCTCCGGCTGGCTCGGCGCCGCGCCGGTGACCGTTGCCGCCTTGGACGGCAACCTCCAGCGCCTCGACGACGGCGCCGGCGGCACCCTCGCGGCGGGAGCGCATTTCAAGCCCGGCGAGGCGGTGCGGACCGGGCGGGATTCCACCGCCCTACTGCGCCTCGACGACGGCTCGACCCTCGAACTCGGCGAGCGCACCCAGGTGACGGTGCGTAACGGTTGGCGCGGCACCACCGTCCACTTGGGCCGCGGCTCGCTGATCGTCGAAGCGGCGGATCAGCGGCCGCGCCATTTGTTCGTCGCCACGGACGACTGCCTGGTATCCGTCACCGGCACCGTCTTCTCCGTCGACAACGGCTTGATGGGTTCCCGCGTGGCGGTGGTCGAAGGGGAAGTGCGGGTCGCCCAGCAGAAGGGCGAGACGGTTCTCGGCCCGGGCGACCAGGTGACCACCCGCAACGGCCTGGCGACGCTGCCGGTGGAAGAGCAGATCGCCTGGAGCCGCAACGTCGATCGCTACCTGGCGATGATGGGTGAGCTGCGGGCTTTGAAGAGCGAGATCGATGCGCGGGTGCCGGATCTACCGGCGCGCGGCGCCGGTCGTCTCCTGGAGACGGTGCCGGCCGGCACCACCGCCTATTTTGCCCTGCCCAACTTCAGCGAGTCCCTGAGCGAGAGCTATGCGGTGCTCAAGGATCGCTTGACGGACAGCCCGGTGCTCGCCGACTGGTGGAGCCGCCACATGGCGGAGGGTGAAGGCGAGATGGATCGCATGATCGACTCCATCCGCGACTTCGGCTCCTTCCTCGGCGACGAACTGATCGTCACCCTGGCCAATGATCGGAACACCGAAGGCGGCGCTGTCGCCCTTCTGATGGCCGCCGAGGTGGTGGGTGCCGGCTTCGAGGCGCATCTCGACGAGGTCGCCCGGCAGCTCGCCGAGGAGGCCGGCTACGAGGTGCTGCGGCCCTTCGACCCGGCGGTGATCGGCACCCCCGCCGGGGGCGACCACCTCGGCCTGTGGGCCTGGTACGGCGACGGCCTGTTCCTCGTCTCGCCGGACCTCGAGGCACTCGATCGCGGCGTCGCGACCATCGAGGGCCAGCGCCGAACCTTCGCCGGCTCGCGCCTGGAGGGCCGGATTCTCGATGCCTACCGGGACGGCGTGGAGTGGCTCTTCGCCGGCGATCTCTCCTCTCTGATGGCGGAGAGCGACGGCGAGCGCAACGACCTCACCGCCCTCGACCAGCTCGACATCGCGGTCGTCGAACATCATAGCGGCGCTGAGCGCTCCGTCACCCGCGCGGACCTCTCCTTCGCCGGAGCGCGCAGCGGCATGTGGGCCTGGCTCGCTCCGCCGGCGCCGATGGGCTCCCTCGACCTGATCTCGCCGGACGCTTCCCTGGCGGTAGCGCTGATCGTCAAGGAGCCGTCGGCGATGCTGGAAGACCTCTTGCTGACCGGCGAGGCCGACCTCGACGCCTTGACCCGAGCCGAGGACGAGGTCGGCGTCGACCTGCGCAACGATCTACTGCCGGCCCTGGGCGGCGAAGTGGCCTTCGCCCTCGACGGCCCGATCCTGCCGATCCCGGCCTGGAAGCTGATCGTCGAGGTGGACGACCCGGTGGCCCTGCAGAGCGGCATCGAAACGCTGGTGCGGCGCACCGCCGACGAGCGCGGCGGTACCGGCCCGACCCTCGAACAAGAGGAAGCGAACGGCCGCACCTACTATCGCGTGGTCGGCGAAGGTCCGCTCGCCATCCACTACACCTACGCCGCCGGCTACCTGGTGGCCGGGCCGGACCGCAGTGCCCTAGAGCGCACCTTCGACCTGGCCCGCGCCGGCGCCAGCCTGTCCGGCTCGGCGACCTTCCTCGGCCTGTTGCCGCCGGAAGGCAGCGCTGACGTGTCGGGCATCTTCTACCAGCACCTCGGTCCGGTGGTGGCTCCGGTGGTCGGAGAACTCGGCCGCCTGACCGGCGAGGGCCAACTGACCGGCGACCAGGCGCGTGCCTTCCAACAGTTGGCGCGCGACAGTCATCCGATGCTGGCCTACGCCGTCGGCGAGGAGGACCGCATCCGGGTGGTCGGCAGCCACTGGGGCGGCACCATGGGCCTCGGAGTACAGACCTTCCTCGGCCTTGGGGGGTTGGCGGACCTCTTCGAAGACAGTTCTTACCGCTAGGTCGCCAACGACGCTCTAACGGGCAGGAAACCGGCCGGGCCGCTCTTTCAAGGGGCCCGGCCGGAACTTTGTTTCGGGCTCCCGCGTAGGGACCCTCGGAGGGAACAAATGAGAGATCGGCCGGTGGCAGACAGCAGCACGGAGCATCCGCGATGACGACGATCATCGAACTCGACGGCCTGGAGGTCACCCTCGGCCGGCACCTCATCCTCAAGGGCCTGAGCGCCGAACTGGGCGGCCGCTGTATCGGCCTCTTGGGACCGAACGGCGCCGGCAAGACCACCCTTCTGAACACCCTCTTGGGCTTCTACCCGCCGAGCGCCGGCGGCATCCGCATCTTCGGCCACGACGTGAGCCGCGACGCGCTGGCGATCCGCAAGCTGACCGGCTTCATGCCGGAACGCGACGCCTTCATCTCCGGCAGGACCGCGGTGCGCTTCGTTCGCTTGATGGGCGAGCTGTCCGGGCTGCCCGCCGACAAGGCGCTGGAACGGGCCCACGAGGCCCTCTTCTACGTCGGCCTCGGCGAGGCCCGCTACCGCCCGATGGAGAGCTACTCGCTGGGCATGAAGCAGCTCGCCAAGCTGGCCCAGGCGATCGTCCACGGCCCGCGACTGCTGCTCCTCGACGAGCCCACCGCCGGCCTCGACCCGCCGGCCCGGGAGCGCATGCTGGAGCACATCCGCGAGATCCGCGAGCGCGGCGATACGCACATCATCCTGTCGTCGCACCTGCTGCGGGACGTCGAGCGCTGCTGCGACGAAGTGCTGGTCTTGAAGGACGGCCGGATCGCCGTCTACCGCGACCTGGCCGAGGAGCGCCAGTCCAACCGCAGCTTCATCGAACTGGAAGTACGGGGTGCCGAGGAAGCCTTCACGACGGCGATTCGCGAGCTGGGTATCGAGTGCGCCGTCAGCGGCAACGGCCGGCGGCCGCGACGCATCAAGGCGGTGCTGCCGGAGGACGTGGCGGTGCGCGATCTCTACCGCCTGGCGGCGGACCGGGAAGTGCAGATCCGCCGCCTCACCTACAAACGCGACTCGCTGGAAGAGATCTTCTTGGCGGCGATGGAGGGGACGGCGATCGAACCTTCGCGCCTCGCCCCGCCGCCGGCCGCCACCTCACCGGAAGGGAGCGCCGAGTAACCCATGGCCGTCTTCGAACGCACCATGCGTCCCTTCGAGGGACCCTTCACCCCGCGCCGCTGGCGGTTTCTGATTCTCGCCCGCTACGCCTGGCGATCGATCTTCTCGTCGCGCCTGTTGACCGGCTTTTTCGCCCTCTGTTTCGGTCCGGTGGTGGCCGCCCTGATCTTCGCTTTTCTGCGCAACAATCCCACCGCGCTACAGACCTTCCAGATCGCCCTCGGCGACATGCCCGCCCTCGATGACACCTTCTTCTTCTACTTCATGCGGGTCCAGGGCATCCTGGCGGTGATCCTGGCGGCCTTCGTCGGTCCCGGCCTGATCGCGCCGGACCTCGCCCACGGCGCCCTGCCGCTCTATCTGGCCCGGCCCTTCAGCCGCGGCGACTACGTCCTCGGCAAGGCCACCACCCTACTGGTGCTGTTGTCGTCGGTGACCTGGCTGGCCGCCGGGCTGGTGTGGCTCTTGAACGGCATCATGGACCCGGGGCCGTTCACCGCCGGCCAGCTCAAGACCGGTTTCGCCATCGCCTTCGGCGGCATCGTCTGGGTGGTGGTGATCGCGCTGGTGTCGATGGCCTTTTCGGCCTGGTTGCGCTGGAAGATTCCCGCCGGAGCGGCGATCTTCGCCACCTTCTTCGTGTCCGATGCCATGGCCGCCATCACCAACGAGATCTTCAAGACCCAGTGGGCCAGCCTGCTGAGCCTGCGGTGGTCCATCGTGCGAGCCTGGGAGGCGCTTTTCTTCTCCACCCCCCGGGCGGACGGTGACCTGCCGGCGATCACCGCCTGGCTGGCGCTGGCGGCGATCAGCGCGCTGTGCCTGTGGGTGATCCACCGCAAACTGCGGGCCTACGAGGTGGTGTCATGAACGACCGGCTGCTGCGTTTTGACGGGGTGTCGAAGTTCTACGGCGAGGTACTCGGCGTCAACCACGTCCATCTGGCGATCGAACCGGGAATCACCTCCCTGGTGGGCCCTAACGGCTCCGGCAAGTCCACCCTGCTCAACCTTTTGACCGGCCTGCTGAACCCTTCCCGCGGCACCGTCTCGGTGCTCGGCATCCCGCGTTCCCAGCCGCAGGAGCTGTTCCGGCTGGTCGGCTACGCGGCGCAGTACGATGGTTTTCCGCGCGGCGCCACCGCCCGGCGCCATCTCCAGAACGTCCTCGGCCTGCACGGCCTCGATCGCGCCGCCGCCCGGCAGCGCACCGGCGAAGTGCTGGAGCAGGTCGGCCTGGTGCACGCCGCGGACCGCAAGATCGCCGGCTACAGCAAGGGCATGCGCCAGCGGGTCAAGCTCGCTCAGGCGATCTGCCACCGGCCGGCGGTGCTGCTTCTGGACGAACCTCTGAACGGCCTCGACCCGATGGTGCGGGCGGAGATGATCGAACTCTTCAAGGCCCAGGCGGAGCGGGGACTGCACGTGGTGATCTCCAGCCATATCCTGCACGAAGTGGATGTGATCTCGGATCGCGTGGTGTTGCTCGACGGCGGCTACGTGGTCGCCAAGGGCGCCATCGAGGGAGTGCGCGAAGAGGTCGAAGACGAGCCCCTGCAGGTGCTGGTGCGCTGCGACCGGCCGTCCCGCCTGGCGGCGCGCCTGCTGGAGAAGGATCACCTGGTCGAAGTGAAGATCCACCCGGATCAGGGCGGCCTGCTGCTCAGCACCCGCGACGCGGACGGCCTCTACCTGGAACTCAACCGCGCTGTACTGGAAGAAGACTTCGCCATCGAGGGGGTGGCGCCGGCGGACTCCGATGTCGCCGCCGTCTATGATTACCTGATCGGTCCCGGAGGTGGACGATGAGCGACAAACCGCGGACCACCGCAGCCGACAAAAATCTCAACCGCCGCCAGGGGCTGACGGTCTTTCGCATGGAGCTGCGGCGGATCTTCTTCGGTCCCGGCTTTTTCGCCCTGCTGCTGCTCGCGGCGCTGCCGATCTTTCCCTTTGCGCTGCGCCTGGTGGTTTCCCTCCTTTTCCCCGCCGAGCGAGCCGTCGCCGACACCACCACCGTCTTCGCCGCGGTCTTTCAGGGCTTCATCCTGCCGATGGTGTTGTTTTTCGGCTGCGTGATGATCTTCACCGGCCTGATCCGCCGGGAGGTTCGCGAGCGCACCTTGCACCACCTGTTCTTGGCGCCGGTACCGCGGCGCACCATCCTGCTGGGCAAGTACGCCGCCGGAGTGTTCGCCGGCACGCTGGTGTTCGCAACCTCGACGTTGGTCGCCTTCGCCCTCGCCTACGCGCCCCACCTGTTCGCGCCGGGAAGCTCCGAAGGTGGAATCGACGGCCAGAGCTTCGCCCTGCGCACGCTCTTCCTCGCCGGCCCGGGCTTCGGTCACCTGCTGCGCTACCTGCTGGTGATCGCCCTCGGCACGATCGGCTACGGTGCGGTGTTCCTCCTCTTCGCCATGTTCGTGAAGAATCCCATCGTGCCGATGTTCGGCGTTCTCGCCTGGGAATCGATCAACGCCATCCTGCCGGTGGCCCTGAAGAAGATCAGCGTCTACCACTACCTCCACGGCCTCTGCCCGGTACCGGTGGTCGACCTGCCCTTCGCCATCCTCGCCCAGGCGCCCTCGCCGTGGGTGGCCATCCCGGGACTGCTGGCGCTGGCGGCGGTTCTGCTGTGGATTTCGACCCTGAAATTCGATCGAATGGAGATTCAATATGGAGGGGAGTGATGGGATGGATGAAGATTCGCTTCGCGAATGTTTTCATCCACCCAATCACTGTCTCTTTCCAGGGGGTCTAGGCGCCCCCCTCGCCCTCCGGGCTCGGGTCGCGAAGCCATCGCGCCATCCTCAGCTCGACCTCTGATGGCTCCAGAAATCGGCCCTGCTCGATATCGCGAAGGCCCTTGGCAATCCGCTCCAGCACAAAGGCTCTGTAGCCTTCGTCTGGTTCCAGCGGCTCGCTGCTCTCACTCTCGCTCACGGTGCCAGTTTACCTGGGGAGGTTACCGGTTAGACTCGGGAGCCGCGCCGCCGCGCAACCATCTCATCCAGGCGGCGGCGGTTCTGGAGACGATCGATGTCGACTTACTCGCAGTACGTGGACGAACCCGGATTCGACCATTCCGAGATGCCGGCGGTGGGGGTGCTGATCGCCAATCTCGGCACGCCCCAGGCACCGACGGCGAAGGCGCTTCGGCCCTATTTGCGGCAGTTCTTGTCGGACCCCCGGGTGATCGAGCTGCCGCGCTGGCTGTGGTCCATCATCCTCAACCTGTTCGTCTTGACCACCCGGCCGAAGGCCTCCGCCGCCCTCTACCAAGAGATCTGGACGGAGGAGGGCTCCCCGCTGTTGGTGATGGCCGAACGCCAGACGGCCGCCGTTGCGGAGGCTCTGCGGGCCGAAGTGGGCACGCCGCTCCATTTTGCTCTCGGCATGCGCTACGGCCAGCCGTCCATCCCCAAGGCCTTGAACGAACTGCGTGAAAACGGTTGCCGGCGGATCGTCTTTCTGCCCCTCTACCCACACTACTCCGCCACCAGCACCGCCTCCACCTTCGATGCCGTGGCGGCAGAGCTGATGACCTGGCGGCGAGTGCCGGAGCTGCGGACGATCATGTCGTACCACGACGAACCGGGGTTCATCGACGCCCTGGTAGCTTCCATTCGTGAGGTTTGGGAGCGCGACGGCGAACCGGACAAGCTGCTGTTTTCCTACCACGGCATTCCACTCCGCTACTTCCAGAACGGCGATCCCTACCACTGCCTGTGCCACAAGACCTCCCGGCTGGTGGCCGAGAAACTAGGCATCGGCCAGGAGCGCTACGACGTTTCCTTCCAGTCGCGCTTCGGGCGAGAGGAGTGGCTCCAGCCCTACACGGACGTCACCATCCGGGCGATGGCAAAGGCCACCGTCGGCAAGCTCGACGTGATCAGCCCGGCCTTCTCCGCCGACTGCCTGGAGACGCTGGAGGAATTGGACGGCCAGAACCGCGAGTTCTGGGTGGAAGCCGGCGGGAGCGACGAGGACTACCGTTACCTGCCCTGCCTCAACGACCGGCCAGACCACATCCGCCTTCTCGCCAATCTGCTGCGGCGCAACCTCGCCGGCTGGGTGGAACCGGCGCCGGAGTTCCGCCCGCAAGAAGTGCGGGCCGAGGTCGCCGAATCCGAGCGACGCGCCCGAGAGATGGCCGCGGCCGGCGTCGAGGAAGACGCCGGCTATGGCAGCTAGCTGCCGCCTCGGTCGTCGACCTCGGGAGCGAAAATCCACCCGGTGGCTCGTGGCAAATTCCAGGCGGAGTTACGCGGCGTCCTGAACCTCGGGAGCTTCCTGCGCTCCTTCGCTGCCGGTCTCGTAGGCCAGCCACAGGAAACCGGCGGGACCCGATGCTCCGACGAACGGCGCCGCCATCTGGGTGACGCCCGCCACGCCGCTGGGCTTGGTCGTCAGGTCGTCGGTCTCCAGAATCCAGCCGTCCCGCTCGTCGATGCGGCCGGTGGTGATCAGCTTGCGATCGCTGCCGGCGAGCACGGAGCCGCGCGGTCCCACGACATGCAGGGAATCGATGCCCTCGATCTCCAGGGCGGCGCTCACCGCCTGGTTGAGGCCCGTCGAGTCCTTCGACAGCACCATCGGCAGTATGCCCGCCGCCAGTGAGCGGAACACCGCCTCGGCCTCTTTCTGCGCCGCTTCCTCCTGCAGCCGCTTCGCTTCCGTCTGGAAGGTCATCAGGCGCGAGTTCCAGCGGTTGGCCTGTGCTTCGAGCTCCCGCTCACGCTCGTTCTCCTTGAGGCTCCATACGCCCCAGATGGCGAGAATGGCGACGGCGACAATGGCGACATCGATCAGAGTGCGTTTCATTCCAGGCCCCCTTCCCAGGTCCGACGACGCGGACCTCTCCATTTCAAGTCGTTTCCACGAACTCTCTCACGAAATCTACTGCGACAGCGCTTGATCCAAGTCCGCGATCAGGTCATCCGGGTGCTCGATGCCGGTGGAGATCCGCACCAGGCCGTCGCCGATACCCACCCGCCGGCGCTCCTCCGGGCTCATCGCCGCGTGGGAGGAGCGCGCCGGGCTGACGATCAGCGATTCGACACCGCCCAGACTCGGCGCATGGGTCGCCAGGCGGGTACGCCGCAGAATCCGGTCGGCGGCTTCGGCGCCGCCCACCGGCTCAAAGGCGAGCATGCCCCCAAAGCCGTTGAGCAGGCGCGCCGCCCGGGCATGGTCCGGCTGACCTTCGAGGCCGGGGTAGTGGACTCTCTCGACGGCACGGTGCCCGGCGAGATGGCGCGCCAGGGCCAAGCCGGTGCGGTTGTGCTGGCGCATCCGCAGGCCGAGGGTTTTGAGGCCCCGCTGCAGCAGAAAACAAGCGTGGGGATCGAGGCTGCCACCGAGCAGCTTGGCGGCGCCCTTGGCCCGCTCGATGGCCTCGGCGGTGCCGCACAGTGCGCCGGCCACCAGATCCGAGTGGCCGTTCATGTATTTGGTGGCGCTGTGCAGCGAGAGGTGGAAGCCGTGCTCGGCCGGGCGAAAATTGATCGGCGTGGCGAAGGTGTTGTCGGTCATCGCCGTCAGGCCGTGGCGCCGCGCGAACTCTCCCACCTCGTCCATCGGTGGCACCCGCATCAACGGATTCGAGATGGTTTCCACGTAGATCACCCGAGTGGACGGCCGGCGCTTCGCCTCCCAGGTGTCCGGCCGGTCGGCATCGATGAAGTCGTACTCAATGCCGAAGCGCGGCAGCATACGGGTCACCAGTTCGTGGGTGCCGCCGTAGAGCACATCGCTCACCAGCAGGTGATCGCCCGTCGACAAATGCCCCAGCAGCGCTGACGAGATCGCCGCCATGCCGCTCGCCGCCACCAGTGCCCGCTCGGCATTCTCCAGATTCGCCAGCTTGTCGGCCAGCACCCGATGATTCGGCAGATTGCTGTAGCGGATGTAGCCGAGATCGGCGTAACCGCCGGACTCGTCGATATTCCACACCGTCGACTGGTAGATCGGGGTGACCACCGAACCGCCGTCCCGGGCGGTGTCCTCGCCGGCGTGGATGGCGCGGGTTTCGAGATGATCGTCTGGTTTCACCATGGCTGTGAAGTCTCCGGCCGAGAAAGGAATCGCAAGGAACTCCGCCTGCTAGCCTATCGCCCGCGGCATTGCGGGGACCGGCCGATCGGTCCCAGAGATTCCAATCCGGCAGCGCGGTAGAATTGTGGGGACGATCCCTCGGTGCCCAGCCATGCAGGCCAACCTCTCCCAAACCAGTCCCGTGCGCGTCCTTGTCGTCGGAGCCCTCGTGGTGGTGGTGTCGCTCCTCGCGGTGGCCGGCTTCGAGAGCTATCGCGACCTGTCGACGGTGCGCGACCGGGAGGCGGAGCTGCGCCAGCAGCTCGAGAACACGCAGCACTCGATCGAGCAGCTCGAAGGGCGCATCGAGCGCCTGCGCACCGATCCGGCCACCCTCGAACGGCTGGCCCGGGAGGAGCTGGGAATGCTGCGCCCGGACGAGGTGGTGATCCTGCTGCCGCGGGACGAAGGGACATCGGCCACTCCCTAGCCTGAGATGGATTTCCTTCTCGCCGGTCGCTCCGTGAGCCCGCGCCGCAGCCTGGCTCTCGCTCTCACCCTTTTGTTTCTGGCCCTGGCGGTGTTCGGGGCGCGGGTGCACTGGATCGAAGAGGCCGGCACCGCGGAGCGCGACGACTTTGTCGGCCAGGCCGAGATGATCACCGAAGGACACCTGCCGCGGGACGCCTACCGGCCCCTCCTCTATCCCCTGCTGGCGGCCGGCGGGTCTTTTGTCCTTGGCGACGCCTTTGCCGCCGCGCGCCTGCTTTCGAACCTGGCGGCGGTCGCCCTGGCGGGTCTCGCCTGGGGATTCGGCCGACGCCTGGCGCCGGACCGCCCGATGGTCGCCTGGAGCGCCCTGGCGCTGGTGGTGGTGAATCCCAATCTGTGGATCATCGGCCAGCACGTCACCACCGATATGCTGTTCGCCGCCCTCGCCGCCGGCTCGCTGCTCGCCGCTCTCCACCACCTCGAACACCCGAGCGTTGTTTCCGCCGCCACCTGCGGAGCCCTTTTGGGTTGCGCCGCCTTCACTCGCGGCAACGCCCTCTTTCTGCTGCCGGCGATCGCCCTGGCCGCCTTCTTCGCCCACCGCCACAAAAAGTGCCACCCGAATGTCGGAGGGGCAAACCCTGAGGACGAGACAGGCCGCTGGTGGTGGCGCACAGTCCTCCCGCTGGCCGCCGCGGCCCTCGCCGGATGGATCCCGCACCTGGTACTGCGGGGGATCGTCTTCGGCGATCCATTCTTCGATGAGAACTGGAAGAACCTGGCGTTCAAGCTCTACGGCTACCCGGACTGGACCTACCTGGATCGGGTGCCCTTCTCCGGCCCCTTCGAGATCCTGCGGTCGAATCCCTCAGGCGTCCTCGCCGCCGCCGGGCGCGAGGCGGTGCGCTTTACCGGTAGCGGCCTGGCGCAGCTCTCCGGCACGATGCTGCACGCCCTCGCTGCCGCCGCCGGCCTGTTCCTCGCCCTGCGTCACGGCCCGAGCCGACGGGCGGCCAGCTGGACGCTCTTCGCCTTCGGGACCTTCGTTGCCGCCGTCTGCCTCACCTTCTTCGCCTGGGGCCGCCTGCTGTTGGCCTTTCTGCCGATACTGGCCACCTGGATGGCCTTCGCCGCCCGGCAGATTCCGCACCGGCGATGGCGGTGGTTGGTGCTCGGCGGCCTGGTTCTGCTGCTGGCGGTCAAGACCTTCGTCTTCCGGCTGCCGGCCTTCGTCGAGCGCCACCCCTACGCCGAGTTGGCGGCTCTCCAAGAGCTCGAAGTCCGCCTCCAGCCCGGTGAAGCGCTGGCCGGCGCCATGCCCTTCGCCGGTCGGAGTCTCGATGTGCCCTACCTCCCCCTGCCGGACGGCATCGGACCCTTGCAGGAACCGGAGGCTTACTTCGAGTGGCTCAACCAGGCCGTTGACGAGCACTCCGTCGCCTTCGTGGTGATTGGCGCCCTCGAGCTACGGCAGCGGCCGCCGAGCCTCCTCGCTCCCGCCACCCGGGACCGTTCCCCGATGCCGGCCCTTCGCCTGGTGAAAGCCGGCGAAAACCTGAGCGTGTGGCGAGTCGAGCGGCAGCGCCGAGCGAGTCCGCCGCCGCAACTCCGATAAACTCCCCGGCCGATGGCCGATCCTCGCGTGTGGGACGCACTTTCCCGGACGCTGCGTAGCAGTGTGCCCTATGAGCGGCTGGCCGCCAGCCTCGGGGACGTCGTGCGCCTGCCGATGGCGGCGGCGGCATGGGTGGCGAATCTGCTGTCCGAGGATCGCGACCGGCCGCTGCTGGTGATCGTGCCGCGGGAGAGCGACGCCCTCGCCTGGCTCGAAGGGGCACGTTTGTTCGGCAATCCGGTCTCGGGCGCCGTGTACTTTCCGGCACCATCCCTGTCGCCCTACCAGGACACCGACACCTCGCTCCTGGTGCGGGCCCAGGAGTCCGTCGCGGTGAACCGCATCCTCACCGGCGGCGTGCGCACGGTGGTCGCCACGCCGCGGGCACTGTTCCGCCGGCTGCCCACACCGCAGGCGGCGCGCGCCGCCTGCCTCGGCCTCGCGACCGGCGAAGAGATCGCCCAGGAAGACCTGATCGAGCACCTGATGCGTTTCGGCTACCACCGGGTGGACCTGGTGTCGGAGGTCGGCGAATTGTCCGTGCGCGGCGGCATCTTCGATCTCTTCCCGCCCAGTGAAGAACTGCCCATTCGCCTCGACTTCTTCGGCGACACCATCGACTCCATCCGCCGCTTCGACGCCGGCACCCAACGTTCCGAGGCGAGCCTCGACGCGGTGTCGATCCTGCCGCTGTCGCTGCTGCCATCGGGCCCCGCCGAAGCGCAGCGGCTGGCCGCCATGCTGCCGGAGCAGCTCGGCTATGACCTCGGTCCGGAGGGCGCCGGCCAGCTTGACGATCTCACCGAGCGGGGCGGTTTCGGTGGCTGGGAGCACTACCTGCCGCTGTTGGAGCCGGCGAATGCCTCGCTGGCGGATTTTCTCCACCAGCCGCTGATGGTGACCGTCGATCCGCCCTCCCTGGCGAGCGAGGTCGAACACCACCTGGAGCTGTTGGAAACGGACTGGGCAGCGCGCCGGGAGAATCGCCGTATCGCCCTGCCGCCGGAGATCCTGGAGCGCTCCGGCAACGAGGTGTCGGCGCTGCTGGACTCGGCACCGCTCCGCATCCGCGACCTGGTGATGGCCGGCGAAGTCGCCGGCGACGCCATCGACTTCGCCGCCACCACCACCGACCTCTTCCAGGGCCAGCTACCGCGATTCCCGCAGGAGGTGGCGACGGCACGGGACCGCGGCGACCGCTGCCTGGTGGTGGCCCCGGAAGCGCACCGGCGGCGCATCGAAGAACTCTTGGAAGGGCGCGAAATCCCCGTCGGCACCGGCGGCTGCGAGGTGGTTGCCGGCGACTTGCAGCGCGGCTTCCGGCTGCCGGCGGCGGGGGTTTCGATCTACGGCGAGGCGCAACTGTTGCCGCGCGCCAAGCCGCAGCGGCGCCCGGGACGCCACCGCTACGGACCCTTCGTTTCGAGCCTACGGGACTTGAAGGTCGGCGACTTCGTGGTGCATGTAGACCACGGCATCGGGCAGTTCGTCGCCCTGCGCCAGCTCGGCGCCGCGCCGACGGCCGCTTTGGGCAACGGCGCCAGCCTGCCACCGGCGGTGCGCGAGATGGGCAAAGCGGCGGCCGCCGAGGCGGAGGTCATGGAGATCGCCTACGCCGCCGGCAAGAGCCTCCTGTTGCCGCTGTCGCGCCTCGACATGGTGCAGAAGTACTCGGGCATGGAGGGGGTCACCCCGCGCCTCGACAAACTGGGCGGCACCTCCTGGAACAAGACCAAGGCGCGGGTCAAAAAGTCCTTGCGGGACATGGCCGACCAGCTCTTGAAGCTGTACGCCGAGCGCAAGGTGGCCACGGCGCCGATCATGCCGCCGGACAGCGACATGATCCGCCAGTTCGCCGCCGCCTTCGCCTACGAGGAAACGCCCGACCAGCTCGACGCGATCGAGGCGATCTCCACGGACTTGCAGCGCCCCCAGCCGATGGACCGGCTGCTGTGCGGCGACGTCGGCTACGGCAAGACGGAGGTCGCCATGCGCGCCGCCTTCAAGGTGGTGGACGGCGGCTACCAGGTGGCGGTGCTGGCCCCCACCACCATCCTGGCGGACCAACACCTGGAGACCTTCCGCAAGCGCTTCGCCGGCTTCCCGGTCAACATCTCGATGATCTCCCGCTTCCGCAGCGCCCAGGAGGTGAGCGACGTCAGGAAGCGCCTCAAGAAGGGCGAGGTCGACATCCTCATCGGCACCCACCGGCTGCTGTCCAAGGACATCAAGTTTCCGAAGCTCGGTCTGCTGATCGTCGACGAAGAACAGCGCTTCGGGGTGGCCCAGAAGGAGCGCGTCAAGCAGCTCAAGAAGGATGTGCACGTGCTCGCCATGTCTGCCACTCCGGTGCCCCGCACGCTGCAGCTTTCGCTCGCCGGGGTGCGCGACATGTCGGTGATCGAAACGCCGCCGAAGGATCGCATGGCGGTGGAGACGGCCATTTTGCCCTTTGACGGCCAGCTCATCCGCGAGGCGATCGAAGCGGAGATCGACCGCGGCGGCCAGGTCTATTACGTCTACAACCGGGTGGAGACCATCGAGCGCATGCAAACCTTCCTGCGCGAGACGGTGCCCGACGTGCGGGTAACGGTGGGCCACGGCCAGCTCGACGAGCGCGAACTGGCGCGCCGCATGCACGCCTTCACGGACGGCGAGTACGACGTGTTGCTCGCCACCACTATCATTGAGAACGGCATCGACATCCCCAACGTCAACACCATGATCGTGCATCAGGCGGACCGTTTCGGCCTGGCGCAGCTCTACCAGCTCCGCGGCCGGGTGGGGCGAAGCGACCAGCTCGCCTACTGCTACCTGCTGGTGCCGGGGGATCGGGTGCTCTCCGAGGCGGCACGCAAGCGGCTGGCGGCGATCCGCGAGTTCACGGACCTGGGCGCCGGCTTCCGCATCGCCGCCCGGGACCTGGAGATCCGCGGCGCCGGCAACCTGCTGGGCGCCGAGCAGAGCGGCCACATTGCCGCCGTCGGCATCGAGACCTACTTGAAGATGCTCGAGGAGGCGGTGCGCGAACTGCGCGGCGAGGCGGTGGACGAAGCGCCCTCCGCCGCCCTCGACCTGCCGGTGACCCTCACCATCCCCGCCGACTACATCGAAGACTCCAATCTGCGGATGGAGATTTACCGCAAGATCGCCTCCGGCGAGACCGACGAGGACGAACTGCTGGCGGAGATCACCGACCGCTTCGGACCGCCCCCGCAAGAGATCCGCACCCTGCTCGCCGTCGGCCGCCTCAAGCGCCAGGCGGAGGCGCTACGAGTGCAGTCCGTTTCCTTCAAGTCCGGCAAGCTCACGGTGCGCCTGCGGCGCGACGCCAAGGTGGACATCGACCGCCTGGTGGAGATGGTCTCCAACCGCTCCGAAGCGAGCTTCAGCCCCACCGGCGTGCTCACCCTGCACACCGGCGGCGAAGCACCGCTGGCCGCCGCCGAACGCATCCTCCAGGAGCTCTCTTGAGGCGACGACGGAACGTCCCGACGCCCGGTTGGTGGCTCGTCGCCCTGGCCCTGGCCTGCGCTCCGGAAGCGCCGACATCGCCGGACCTGGTGGCCCGCCTCGACGGCGAGGACATCGTTTACCGAGACTTCGAACTCCACCTCGTCGAGCTGCTGCGGGACGACGCCGAAGGCCTCGACAACGTCACCCTGTCTCGCCTGTTCGACCGCTTCCTCGACGAGCGCTTGCTGGTGCGACTGGCGGTTGACCAGGTGCTGGTGCCGGAAGGCGCGGCGCCGCGCTCAGCGATCGATCGTCTGATGGAGCGCGACCCGCCGCCGGAGCCTTCGGCGGCGGAGATCATCCGCGCCTACGAACGCCGGCGCGACTCCCTCGCCCGGCCGGAGCGAGTGCGCCTGCGGCAGATCCTGGTCGAAGAGCGGGCCACCGCCGAGCGCGCCGCCGAACGGCTGGCGCAGGGCGAAGCCTTCGAAGCGGTGGCGCAGGACCTCTCCACCATCCCCAGCGCCGCCTCCGGCGGACTGCGCGGCGAACTGGCCCGCACGGATCTGCCCCCCGCCTTCGTCGACCCGATCTTCGGTCTCGACGAAGGGGAGGTGAGCGGCGTGGTGGAGGCGGAGTACGGTTTCCACATCTTCCAGGTGATGGAGCGGCTACCGGCGGATCGCCCTACGCTGGACGAGGCGCGACCGGAGATTCTGCGTTCCCTACGCCAGAGCGCCGCCGAAGCCCGAGTTCGCCAATTGGCCGCCGAAGCGCGGAGCCGCTACAATCTACAGATCTTTGCGCGCAATCTACCCTTCAACTACCAGCCCAGTTCCTAGTCTGTACTTCTGCGTTTTGACCCCTCATTCCCACAAGGCTCTGCCATGCCCTCGATGACCCTGCCCCGCACCCTGCTGGTTCTCGCCTTCTTGCTGGCGGCGCCGCCGGCCCTCGGCGAAACCGTCTACAAGGTCGTGATGAACGTCAATGACGAAATCCTGAGCCTGTACGACTACGAAGAGCGCAAGAAGGAGTTTGAGCAGCAGCTCCTCGCCCAGGACAACCTCCCCACGGCCCAGCGGCGGCAGATCCTCGACGAGCTGCCGAAGCGGGTTTTCCGGCTGATGTTCGAAGAACTCCTGCTCATCTCCCGCGCCAAGCAGACCGGCGTCTTCATCAGCGAGGAAGACGTCGACCGGCAGCTCGACCGCATCCGCGAGAGCTTCGGCATCGAAACGGAGTCGGACTTCCAGCGCGCCCTGCAGCAGAACGGCATGACCCTGGACGACTTTCGCGAGCAGACCCGCCGCCAGGCGATGATCGACAACCTCCTCTACCGTGACGTGTCGGCCACCCTCGAGGTGCCGGACGAAGTGGTGCGGCGCATCTACCGCGAGAATCCGGAGGACTTCCAGGATCCGGAGCGCCTGCGCCTGCAGGAGATCGTCGTGCTGGAGGACAGCGACCTGTCAGCGGACGAACGGAGCGCCGTGGCGGACGAGATCCGCGGCGCCGTGGCCGCCGGAGGAGATCTGGCGGAGATCGCCGAAGCGCGCTCTGCGGCGGGGGAAACAAGCGGCCTGATCGCCCTCGGCTGGGTGTCTCCCGGAGACCTCGCGCCGGAACTGGAAGAGCCCATCTGGAAGCTTCAAAGCGGTGAGATCAGCGCCCCCATCGAAGCGCGCGGCGGCCTCCATCTGGTGAAAGTGCTGGAGCGCGAGGAAGCGTCCGAAAAGCCCTTCTCGGAGGTGCAGGAGGCGATTCGCCGCCGCGAGCAGGGCCGCCTCTACGCCGACGCCCTGGCCGAGTACATGGACCGCCTGGAGAGCGAAGCCTGGGTGAAGCTCGACCCGCCGCCGGAAGCGGAGGGCTTCCGCCAAACCGCCACGGTGCGCGACGAAACCCTGCCGGAGCCCGTCGAGACGGCAGAAGAAGCCGCCGAAGAGCAGATGGAAGCCTCCGCCGAAGAGGCAGCCGCCCCGCCCGAGGATGGCCTTCTCCCCTCCACCAGCCCGATCCCCACCGGCGATGCGCTGGACGAAGTGCGGCCCGATCCAAGCCCGCCTTCGGATTGACTGGGGCAGGTCGTACCCCAGGGTTGCGCGGGCTCCCTCCAACGCCACCCGCCTGTGGCCTGCTGGTAGAATCGCGCGATTCAATGAACTGAAGCTTGCGATCATCGCGGTCGTTGGCGCCCCGCGCAGGCTGGAAGGGAGGAGTCGATGGTCACCCTCGGATCCTTGTGGTTGCCGATCTTGGTGTCCGCTGTTGTCGTTCACCTGGCCAGCTTCATCGTCTGGATGGTCTTACCCCACCACCGGTCGGATTGGGCCAAGCTGCCCGATGAGGATGCCTTTGCTGACGCGGTCAACAAACAGGCACCCGCGGCGCCCGGCCAATACGCCATCCCTCATGCCGCGAACCCCTCGGATTGGAAGAGCGAAGAGGTTCTCGAGAGGATGCGCCGTGGCCCGGTCGGGTTCCTGATTCTGAAGCCCGCGGGGCAGGCCGGCATGGGCAAGAATCTCGCCTTGCACTTCGTTCACTGCCTGGTGATCGGCACCTTGGCCGCCTACATCGGTGCGCAAACCCTGCCGGCAGGTGCCAGCTACCTGAAGGTGTTCCAGGTGGTCGGTACCGCGGCCATCCTAGGCTGGGCAGGCTGTATTCCGGTCAACGCCAACTGGTACGGCCATAGCTGGTCGTCGACCCTCAAGAGCATCTGCGACGGCGTCGCCTACGGTCTGCTGACCGCGGGAGTCTTCGGTTGGCTGTGGCCGTGAGGGGCGCTCGCCGTTCTTCGAGCAGATCCTCGGGATTGCAGAAGTCCTGAGTTGCAAACGGTACC
Source organism: Acidobacteriota bacterium (assembly GCA_039030395.1). Lineage (NCBI taxonomy): Bacteria > Pseudomonadati > Acidobacteriota > Acidobacteriota bacterium. The sequence goes on along the minus strand of JBCCEF010000003.1, from coordinate 121,597 downwards.
GCCGAGGTTGCGGTCTGGGAGAGCAGTTCGCTCCCTCGGCGGCAGGCTCCAGGACTTGAACTAGATCTGAGGGCAGTCGCAGGTGCCGGTGAGATCGCACCAACCTTGGGGACACCCTGGATCTGCGCAGTCGCTGTGCTCGGTGCAGGCTCGACCCGTACAGTCCGTCTCACAAAGGGTCGGGCTAGGAGCGCAGTCTGGGCAAGTCTCATAGCTCTCGCCGTATTCGCACAGAGAGTTGCCGCAGGTAGGTGCACAATCCGCTGGGCAGTCGACCAGATTCTCGCCCTGGATCCGCTCACAAATGTCATTTCCGCAAATAGCTTTCACTGCCAGGATCCACTGCTGTCGGTCTTGGTGGTCGCAGTCGTCTTGCTCGAGGATGTCCTTGCGCCTAAATGGATTCCAAGGTAGCGGCCCTGAGAAGTCTCCGTTGCTGGCGTCGAGACACTTGTCGCTGTGTTGGACTTTGAACTCAACGTTCGTTCCGTAAGGAATGACCTCCCAGAGTTGATTGGCTCCTCCGTGGCAAGTGTACTGTTGGACGTTCCGACCACTGCCCTGGTCGGCTCCCTTGACGTCAAGACATTTCCGACTGTGAAGGGCCATCATGCGATAGCGGCCGGAGCCATTGCTGACGAACTTCCATCGTTGGTTCATTCCATTGTGGCAGGGGTAGATTTGTGCCAATGCTTCGTTGCTCTGACTGGCCCCCTGGATGTCAATGCACTTGTTCGTCTCATCTACGGATTGAATCTCATAGATGTAGTCCTCATTGACCTGTCCATTGAGAGGTGATGTCAGCAGGGTAAGCGCTGCCACCAGTAGGGCCGAGAGAACTGAGTAGCGTTTGACTTTTGCCATTTTTCCTTTCCTTTGCTAGAGGCATTAGTATGGGTTGATGGTCGGGTTTCGAAAATGACGAAGTTGCGTCCTGAAAAAATGCAACTCAAAATCCATCCCACGGGCGCCCAGAGGCTCGCCCACCTTCGACAGCCTCGCAGCACTGCCAGGCAGTTGAGGATGGCTTTCAATCAATAGATCGGAGACCGTGAGAGAAACCCATCAAGACGAGGCGACCCACCTCGCCACCGACATGGATGAGACCCAGGAGCCGAGCGGGGAGATCGGGGAAGAACCCATCGGGAGGGCCGGTGGTGAGGTCACGGCGCTGCTTCAGCGTTGGGCAGAGGGTGATCGCCGCGCCCTCGATCAGCTGATGCCGAGACTCGTCGGTGAACTCAAGGCTCTCGCCCGCCAACAGATGTACGACGCCCCCGACGACGTCACGCTCCATCCCACGGCGATGGTGAACGAGGCGTACCTTCGGCTGGTGGGAGTGCCGTTGAGCGGATTCGCCGGCCGAGGTCAGTTCTTCGCTCTGGCCGCCAGGGTGCTACGCAGTGTGCTGGTGGACCACCTGCGCTCTCGCTCGTCCGCGAAACGCGGTGGCGATGCCGTCCGGCTACCCCTGGATTGGGCGCGCGCCGTACCCGAGCCGGCGACCCTGGACATCGCAGCCGTGCTCACCTTGCACGACGCCCTACACCGACTGGAGGAGGTGGATTCGCGCCGTGGCCAGGTGGTGGAGCTGCGCTACTTCGGCGGCCTGACCCTGCCGGAAATTGCCGAAGCCTTGGAAGTGTCCTTGCCCACCGTCGAGCGCGACTGGCGAGTGGCGCGGCGATGGCTGGCCCGCGAATTGGCCCGCGATTTGGGCAGCGCCGCGGGCCGCTGATCGCCGCTTCTACGAAGCGTCGACCAGCCGCGGCAGCAGACGGCGGGCCGTGGCTGCAGCGACCGGGTCGGAGCCGTCCGCCAACCCCTGCAGCCGCAACACCGTACGACCCAGGGAAACCGTTTCGCCGCCGTCCGTCAGCGCATGGAGCGCCTCGACCTGCTGTCGCCGCCAGTGGGCCGGCCCCCAGTTGGGTGGCCAGTCGCGCTGAATCCGGCCGAGGAGCTGGCGCGATGCCTCGGGGTCATCTTCCGCCAGCGACTCGGCCAGCAGCAGGCGTACCTGGACCGGCCAGGGATGGGCCTCGCCATAGGCTGGCTCCAGCCGCTGAAGGGCCGTTTCCAGCGCGCGCGCTGCCGCGTATCTCCGACCCTCTTCGAGTTCTTGGACCGCCCACTCGACACGGATTTGCTCCGACACCGGTGACCACGACGGGTTCGCCTCCAGTCGTTCGATGGCGGAGGCAATGTGCACGCGGGCGGCGTCGAGATCGCCGGCCAGCCGTGACGCGCGGGCTCGCCAGGCGGCCGCTAGTGCGGTGATCCAGTGCTCGGCCCCGAGATGGTCCCGCAGCCTTCCATGGGCCAGCTCGAGGTCCTCCTGGGCCTTTCGAAACCGGCTGAGGGCCGTCTGCGCTCGGCCGCGGTTGGCGAGGCTGATGGCCGAACTGGGGTGGTCCTCACCGAGAGCTGCCGAACGCAGCCTCGCGGCCTCCGCGAACAGCTCCAACGCTTGGGTGGGCTGGTCAGCGGTCAGCAGGACACTTCCCAGAGAGTTGGCGGCAGTCGCCACCTTCAGGTGGTCGTCCCCGTGGAGTAGGCGATTCAGCTCCAGGCCCTGTCGAAGGTGTTCCTCGGCGGCGTTGAGCAGGCCCTGCCGCTGCTCGAGGGCCCCCAGATCCTCGAGTGCTTTCGCTCTGACAGGGGACGCCTTGCCAGCGGTATCCGCGACCAGGGCCAGGCGCTCTTTGAGCAGGCCGTGAGCTTCGTCGAGCTGACCGAGGTCGCGCAAGGCCATGCTCAGGTTGCTCAATGCGACGAGCGTCTTTGGGTGAGCCGGCCCCAGAATTCGGCGGTAGAGCTCCAAGGACTGGCGGAAGGCCGACTCGGCCCCCTCTGTGTGGCCCGCCTGGAAGCGCACCACCGCCAGGTTCGACAGCGCCAAGCCATGCACGACGGCACCCACCGGGGCCGCATCGAATCGACGGATCAGCTCTTCGAGTAGAGCTTCCGATTGAACGAGCTGGCCCCGCTGCCTCAACAGATTCGCCAGATTGATTCCTATGATCAGTGTCCGCTCACCGGCAGGGCCGTGCTGGTGCAGAGCGGTTTCGTAGGCTTCGCGGTAAACCCTCTCCGCCGCCTCGAAGTCGGGGCGACGCTCGTGTACGTTGGCCAACTCGTTCAAGCAGTAGGCCAGGTTGGTCGAGCCTTTCGTGGCCGACCGCCGCAGCACCGCCACCGCCTGCCCCAGGCGCTCTTCCGCCGCGTCGAGCTCGCCGCTCAGCAGATCCCGGCGTCCCAAAGCACACAAGCCTTCAGCCGTCGACGGATCATCCGGACCGAAGACCGCCCGGCGGATCCTCCAGCCGTCCTCCAGCAGCGGTGACGCCACCTCCGGCTCCTCTAGGCTCAAGTAGATGGAGCCGAGCAACAGCATGAGCTCAGTCTGCACCTCGGGCTCGTCCGCCAGATCGGCCAGCCGCCGCGAGCTGCCGGCCAGCACCTGTCGCAGCGGCACATCCAGACCGGATCCCTGGACCGGCTCGGCCTCCTCGAGTATCGAGGTCAGAAACCCTTTGACGCTCTCCGCCCGCTGCACCGCCTGCTCCGCCCTCGAACGCTGACGCTCGCGCTCCAAGGTCACGGCGCTGAGCGCTAGAACAACGACGCCCGCTAGCGCCAGGCCGAGCCGGTGGCGGGCCAGAAACTTGCCGGCGCGGTATGTCCAGCGTCCCGGCCGCGCCCGCACTGGACGGTTCTCGAGATGCCGGCGCAGGTCTTCCGCCAGGTGCCCCACCGACTCGTAGCGATCTTGCGGCCGTAGGGCCATGGCCTGCAAGACAATGGCGTCGAGATCGCCGCGCAGCTGCCGCCGAAGCTGTCGGCCGGACGGCTCGGCGTCGTCGACGCGGTCGCTCGGCCGCACCGGATCGTGTGCGCACTTGGCTGCCAGCAGCGCTCTTTCCGATAGACCCTCGTCCTCGTTGTCCAGGTCGTCGCCGAACGGTCGGCGGTTGGTGGTGAGCTCGTAGAGGAGAGTGCCCAGGGCGTAGACATCGCAGGCGGTGGAGATCGCACCACCCGAAATCTGCTCCGGCGCGGCGTAGGCCGGCGTCAGCAGGCGCAGGTCGGTTCGTGTTCGGGTCAGTGGGTGGTCGGTCAACGGATCGAGCAGCGTAGAGATGCCGAAATCGAGTAGCCGCGGCTCGCCGTCCGCCGTGATCAGAATGTTCGATGGCTTCAAGTCACGGTGGACGACCAGACTGCGATGGGCGTATTGCACGGCGTCGCAGATCTTCGCGAACAGGTTCAGGCGTTGGCCCAGATTCAGGGGACCACAGAACGCATCCACCGGCAGCCCCTCGACCAAGGGCATCACCAGATAAGGACGCCCATCCTCGAGCATGCCACCGCCGTGCAACGCGACAATGTAGGGATGCCGCAAGCCCGCCAGGATCTCCCCTTCCCGGCGGAAACGCCGGATCATCTCTTCGCTCTCCAGGCCCCGGCGCAGCACCTTGATCGCCACCGGTCTCGAGTGCCCCTCTTCGGCCGCCGTGCCGCGAAAAACGGTCGACATGCCGCCCTCGCCGATCTTGCCGGACAACTCGAAACCGGCAATGCGGTCCGGGTCGCGCGGCACCGGCCCGGCGCGAAAATCAAAGATCGGACGGTCGTAAGCATCGGCAACGGAGGTGTCGATGACCAACAGACGCTCCACTTCGCGGCGGAGCGCCCGATCGCCACCGCAGGCCTCGGCGACATAGGCACCACGCTCGGAAGTGGGTAGGTCGAGCGCATGACCGAGAATCTTCGCGGCTCGGAGCCACAGATCGGAAGTACCGTTGGAGGCCATCACAGGAGGTCCAACGGCGCCCTTTGATCGGTGCTTGCGGGAAGGTATCGGCGATGAGATTTGGACACTTGTATCCCAGAAAGGATCTACGGAACAAAGTCTCGGCACACGCGGGTGCGAAGGGAACGGCGTCTGCCGTCCGCCCGGGGCAGCGGCCCTCGATTGCGACCCTGCACCGGGTCGATGCTCTGGTCAAAAGAGTGATCCAGCGGCGCGCATCCTGGACAGAACTCCCACAACTACGCGGCGGCGTCTCGTGCCGTTGACTCATCAACTCGTTCGATCCCGGTCGAACGGGGATGCTGAGTCCATCGCCGAAGAAACGCCGTCACCCGGGCAGCTAGAGCAACTTCAGGATCGCGAGGCGTTGAGCCGTGAGATCGCTCGCCAACCGCCGATTGCCAGCCACGCCGCTATGGCCAGCGCGGTGATCCCCAGCCCCAACTCGAAGGATCGCGGGCGAAAGAACAACCGCACCTGATGCTCACCGGCGGGCAGCCGGAGACCGAGGAAGGCGTGATTCGCTCGCACCACGGGGATCTCCTCACCATTCGCCAGTCGCGCTCGCCAGCCGCGCCAGGCGACGTTGGACACCACCATCCAGGTGGGTTCTTCCAGGCGGGCGTCGAGGGCATAGCCGGTGCCGTCGGAGCGCACCGTCAACTCGCCGCGGCCGTTGGCGATCTCCCGCACGCCATCCCCCGGCAGTTCACCGCAGGCGTCGTCGATCCAGGCGACCTCGGAGAAGCTTCGCGCCCGCGACATCTCCTCCAGCCGCGACCCCGGCTGCACGCCGCAGCGCACCCGCCGGGGCAGGAAGGCACGCTCGAGGACCCATGGGTTGCGCCAAATCGCCCATCCTTCGCCCGCTCTCAGCCGTTGCCAGCCACCGACGGAGCGATCCGCCGGTGTCAGGGCATAGCGCACGTTGAGAAACCCCAGGAAGGGCCGGGTGAAATCGCTCACCGAGGTGTACCACCAGGGTCCGTCCTTCGCCACCCATAGGGGAAAGGTCTGGCGGAAGGCCGCGTGGCGTAGCGCCTGGTAGCCACGCGGATCCTCCAGCCGGTAGTGCGCCGCCTGGTTGGGGAACAGGGTGAAGCCAAAGCCGACGAACCGCGACGGGGCCTCCAGGTCCTCCGGCAACTCCAGGGCGGCGAGAGGCGGATAGAAGGTGTCCAACCGGCTGACCGGGTAGAGGTTCCCCATCTCCCCCGCCCGCTGCACCAGGAGCAAGGCCAGAAGGGCGATAAAGGCCAGAGTGCGGCGCCGATGGGAGAGCGAAAAGGGCAGCCACAGGAGAAGCGGCGCCAGCAGCAGAGCCCCGTGGAGGGGGAGGTGCTCACCCGCCCCGCGCTCGACCAGCGACGACCACAAGAAGGCCAGCGACACCACCAGGCCGAGGAAGACGGCGGCGGTCAGCACCGCCAGCCGCCGGCCCGAAACCCGTCCAGCGAGCCAGGCGTCGCAGCCGAAGGCCGCCAGCACGCACAGGGCCAGCCCGGTGACGGCGATCAGCCGTTCGTGGATCACCGTGTCGAACGGGGGCACGAGGCCCAGCAAGCGATCGATGCCCGGCAGATGACTTCCGGCGGCCAAGCCCACCAGGCCGGCGACCAGCCACAGCCATCGGCTCGCCGACCGGTCGCCCGGCGGCTTCGCCAAAACGCCGAGGAGCGCCGGGGCGAACAGCAGGCTGCCGACGTAGGCACCGGACAGCGGCTGGAAGAAATTCGGCAGGTCCGCCAGGCGAAGTCCCGGCACGCCGTGAGCAAAGGGTATGAAGTTGGGCAAGGCTCGGCTCACCAGCTCACCGAAGGACTCCGCGGCCGCCGCCGGCAGCGCCTGCCGGCGAGTCCACTCGAAGGTCTGGGTGACCGTGTCCCATAGCGGCAGGACGGCGATTGCCGAGAAGGCAAGGGCCAGAGCACCGCCGGCGAAGGCGAAGGCAACCATGCGCAGCCAACCCTTCGCCGGCTGCGTCGCCATCCACCAAAGGCCGAAAAACGAGCCCACCAGAACATGATGGGCAGCCGTCTCCGGATGTCCCGCCAGGAGCGCCAGGGCGAGCGCCACGGCGAGAAAGAGCGCGCTCCGCCGGCCCGCATCGCGCACCACCTGGTGGACCGCTGCCAGGGTCGCCGGCAACAGCGCCAGCGCCGCGCCGATGGGCCAACCCACCCAGAAGAGGGTGCCGCTCATCGCCATCCATCCGGCGGCGCCGAGCAGGGCGGCTCGTCGCCCGCAGCCCACTTCCCGGCATAGGACAAAGGCCGCCAGAGCCGCCAGGTAGAGCTGAAGGGTTGCCAGGAAGGTCAGCGCCAGCGGCAGCGGCAGCAGCAGGGAGATGAGATTGGGCGGGTAAAAGGGCGCCGGCTGGGCGGAGCCCAACAGCACATCCCCGGCCAGGGTGAAGGGGTTGAGCAGCGGCCAGTCGCCTTCGGACCAGGCATGGCGCACCGCCCGATGCCAGGGCGCGATCTGGGTGTAGAGGTCGTGCAACTCGCCCCGGGATGGGCCGTCCACCCCGAGTTCCTCCTTGACCGACGAGAAAGGTAGGGCGTCGTAGGCCCGATCGTAGGGACCGTAGACCTGTCCCGTGAGCAGGGCCTTACCGGTGAAGACGAGAGGCAGAACGAGCAACGCCAACAGCATCGACCGCCGGAGCGGCAGCACCCAGCGGTGGACCACTCCGGCGACGGCCGCGGCGATGGCGAAATACAGCAGAGGGGTGAAGAGCTGGTAGACGAGCATGGCCGTGTTTCGAAGAGGGCCGAAGCGTCGCCGCCCCGACCTTTGAGGATCTTTCTACTTCTCGAAGAGCGCCGCGCAGTCCTCGTGGCGGGTGCCGGCAGCGTCGGTGACGGCGAATTTCGCCGGTCCCCACATGGTGACGCCGGCGTGGTCGCCGTTCGGTCCGATGAGATAGAACTTCAGCCCGAAGTCCGGACGTCCCTCGGCATCGAGCAGGCGAGGCTCGGAGGTCTCGGCGACGCGACGCAGGATCTCCAGTCCGGCGTCCACCGGCGCCATGCCGCCGCGCATCAGCTCCACCGCCGCGAAGCTGCAGAGGTTCTGCAGGTTGGCCTCGCCGCGGCCGGTGCTGCCGCAAGAGCCGACGCCGTTGTCCACGTAGAGGCCGGCGCCGATGATCGGCGAATCGCCCACCCGGCCGGGAATCTTGAACGCCAGACCGCTAGTGGTGGTGACACAGGAGCGGTTGCCGGCGGCGTCCAAGGCGCCGCAGTGAATGGTCCCCGTGGGGCGCTCGTCGAGTCGGAAGAACTTGCGCACCGCCGGATCGAGATCGTCCTCAGCCGGCGGAATCCAATCGTCCTTCTCGGACAAGGACTGCTTCCAGTAGAGCCAGATGCGGCGCGCTTTGTCGCTGAGGAGATTCTCCTCCTCGAAGCCCTGGGCGCGGGCAAAACGCAGAGCCCCTTCGCCGACCAACAAAACGTGGTCCGTCTCGCGCAGTACTTCGACGGCCACCTTCGAGGGATTGCGGATCCCCCGGAGCGAGGCAACGGCACCGGCCCGGTGGGTCGGGCCGTGCATGGCAGCGGCATCCAGTTCCACCACCCCGTCCTCGTTCGGCAAGCCGCCCAGGCCGACGGTGAGATCTTGCGGGTCGTCCTCCACCAGGTTGACCCCGGCGACCACCGCGTCGAGGGTGTCGGCGCCGGCGACGATCCGTTGATAGGCGAGGCGGGTCGCCTCCAGGCCGTTCGCCGAAGACACCACTTTGACCGGATAGCTGCCGCCGGCCGGCGGCGGCCCGCCGGATGCGCGACGATTCAGACCCAAGGCGAGAGCGGCACCTCCGCTGGCGGCGATGAAAGTACGGCGACTCAGGGGTTTCGGCATGATCTTTCCTCGATTCGATCGATAGGAGCTGAAGTATGCGTCGGAAAGTGCAAGAATACCCTTTCGACGTCAACTTCCCGGAGCCCGTCACTCCTGGCCTGAGGAAAGGAAATATCCATGCGAACGATACTCGGAATGTGCCTTCTCATCGTGTTGATTGCCCTGCCGGCGGCAGCGGAGCGGGAATCTATCCAATTCCTGGAGGATGGTCGCGTCACCGTGGGCGACAGTGTCTACGAAAGCATTGAGGCGTTTCACGCTTCCGAGCGCTTCCGCGCAGGAGGCCATCGCTGTGCCACGAAAGCCCCAGAGTTCAACTTGCCGGTGGCAGGTTCACCCTTCGCCGATCCGGCGGACTGCACCTTTGCTTCCACCACCATCCAGCCAGAGTACGATTTCGATCCCAAGGGAGGCACCGTTTACCGCGTTCCGGTAGTGTTCCACATCGTGAGCCGCACCAACGGCGTCGGTGCCGTATCGGAGGCGCTGGTGAGGAGTCAACTCGACATCCTGAACGAGGATTTCCGCGCCCTGCCGGGCAGCCTCGGCGCGCCGGGGATCGACACCGGCTTCGAATTCTTCCTGGCGAACGTCGATCCTGACGGCCTGCCGACCACCGGCATCAATTTCTACCAGAACGACGACTGGTTCTCAGATCCCGGTCCAGGCTTCTTCAACAGCATGAAGGACGCCCTCCACTGGGACACCGACCGCTACCTGAACATCTACTCGAATGACAGCGCCGGCGCCTTGGGCTACGCGACCTTCCCGCAGGACGGGGCGGGCACAACGAACGATGGCGTGGTGCTCTTGTGGTCATCCGTCGGGCGGGACGCTCCGAACGGCGGCATCTACGACAAGGGACGCACTGGCACCCACGAGATCGGCCACTGGCTGGGGATCTTCCACACCTTCTCCGGCGGGTGCGGAGATCCCAGCTTCCCGTACACCACCGGCGACCGCCTGGCGGACACCGCGTCGCAGGAATTCCCGCTCTTCAACTGCCCCGGCGGGTCGAACACCTGCGGCACCCTGGACGACATCGAAAACTATATGAACTACACCCAGGACACCTGTATGAACCGCTTCACCGCCGAGCAGACCAACCGCATGCGGTGCTCCTTCGTCAACTACCGGCCGCTGATCGGACAGTTCATCGCCATCTTCGGCGACGACTTCGAGACCGGCGACACCACCCGCTGGTCGGCATCGGTGGGCGGTATTTGATCGTCTTCGAGACTGGCCCCGATATGGACCCCGACGGCTAGACCGTCTGAAACAAGGCGAAGGGCGCGCCGGCCGGATCTTTCACGACACAGTACCGGCCGTGCTCGCCCATGTCCTTGGGCCCGGCAACGATGACGCCGCCGTTCGCCGTGCAGGCGGCGATGCTCTCGTCGAGGTCCGCCACGTTGACATAGAACAACCACACCGGTGGCAGGCCGGTGTTGCCGCCGCGGGCGTGACACACGCCGCCGACCGGTGCGCCCTCGACATTCATGGTGAAGTCCGAGTAGCCGCCCATGTCCACCGGGCTCGGCTCCCAGCCCACCACCGCCTGATAGAAGTCCCGCACCTCCTCGGCGTTATCGACGGTCAGGTCCATCCAACCCACGGTACCCACAGCGCTGTCGCTCATCTTTTTCCTTCTCCTGGGAGGTCGTTGAGAGCGGTCAGTATAGGGCGTTGGAGCGGGCGGCGGCGAGACCCCGCCGGGGCCTCCCATGGCGACTGCTAAGCTCGCCGTCGCAGTGAATGTCCAGGAACGAGGAGATTTTCGATGGCGATAGCGGGAGCGCAGGGTGCGGGACTCACTTGGCTGCTGTGGGCACTGATGACGGTGGGTGCCTGGGGGCTCTACGGAATCTTTCTCCACACCGGCCAGCTCGGCATGTCCGATCCCGTCAACGGCCGCTACAAGGCTTTCCTTTTTGTCGGCATCGCCTACTTCATCACCGCTGTGCTGGCGCCCCTGCTGCTGCTCAAGCTGGGCGGCGCGACCTGGACTTTTCCGGTCAAGGGGGCGCTCTGGTCGCTGCTGGCCGGTGTGGTGGGGGCCATCGGCGCCTTCTGCGTGCTCCTGGCCTTCGGCGCCAAGGGCAGCCCGGCGGTGGTGATGTCCATCATCTTCGCCGGCGCGCCGATCGTGAACGCGGTGGTCGCCCTCGTGCTCCACCCGCCCACCGGTGGTTTGCGCGGCCTGCGATGGCCCTTCGTGGTGGGTATCCTGATGGCCGCCGTCGGCGGCTGTCTGGTGACCCTGTTCAAACCCACTCCGGCACCGCCGCCGGCCGCGGCGGAACCACCCGCCGCCACTCACTCCTCCTGACTCTCGCGAGGGAGTGGCGGTAGAAAATACCTGACCCTGGCGGGAACCCTCCGCCGATTCGTGCGTTGACTTGGGGTGCGAGGGGATTGAATGGGGGAGCCGAAGGATGCCGATCTGATGGCCGCCACCCGCGCCGGAGACCTCGATGCCTTCGGGGTGATCGTCGATCGCTACAAAGACGGGCTGGTCAACTACCTGACCCGCTTGAGCGGTTGCCGGCAGCGCGCGGAGGACTTGGCGCAGGAGGGATTTTTGCGCCTCCTCGAGACCGCTGAGCGGTACCAGGATCGTGGCTGCTTGAAGGCCCTGCTCTACCGCATCGCGGTCAACCGGCTGCGGTCCGAGAACCGACGGCGACGGCGCTGGCGGATCATGGAACCGCTCCTCGGCCCGGGACACGACGGCACCGGCGCCCCGCCGACTCAGCCGCGGGACGACCTGTTGCGAACCGAAGCCCAGCGGCGACTGGCCGAAGCGATCGCCGAACTCCCCTTGAGGTTCCGGGTGCCGCTGGTGCTGCACGAGATCGAGGGCTGGTCCTACGGCGACATCGCCACCTCAACGGACAGCCGCATCGGCACCGTCAAATCGCGCATCGCCCGGGCCCGCGGCCGCCTCAAAGAGAGTTTGGCGCCGTACTGGAACGGAGAGTCGGATGCACGCCAGCAGGGAGCCCAGCAACCAGGCACACGCACCGCCGAATCCTTCGCCACCCAGGTGGCGGGCACCTTACCGAAGGGTAGAGAACGATGAATGACGAACACCTGGACCAGGCCCTGTCCTCGCTGCCGCGGGAGCAGGCTTCGGATCGCTTCACGGCGACGGTACTGCGTCGCGCGGAGGAGCGAACCGGCGGCACGGCGCTGCGCCCCCCCGGCTGGCGGGCCTCTCGGCCGCATGCGCTCCGTTGGAGCTGGGCGGCGGCCTGCCTGGCGATTCTGGTGGTGGGCGGAACCCTTTGGCGAACCGCGGGATCCCTGAATTCGGAAGGACCCGAGACGGGTTCGGCAACCCTCGCCACTTCCACCAGCCTCGAAGAGGACGCCGCCCGCGCCCTGCTGGCCGAGCTGAAGGCCGAGCACCGCCAGCTCACCCACGACCTGCGCCAGCGCCGGGAAGAGCCAGTGCTCTACCTGGGGGGCGATGAAGGCCTAGATCTGGTGCTCGACCTCGGCCGCACCGACCTCATGCCGACCCGTGGCTCGTACCGCCCGGCAAGCCAAACCAACCCACGCCCGAACCGGGTGTACTGAGCCCGGCAAGGAGAAACCTTCCATGACCATTGATCGCCCCACTAGACGGCTCGGCCTGCCCATGCTTGGACTCGGGCTTGTGCTCAGTCTGCTGCCGTGGGCGGCGCCCGTTGCCGCCCAGAATTCATCGACCGCCGCGGTACCGGACGACGAGAGCCAGGAGGTCATTGTCGTCAACCAACGGGTGGAGGTGTCCGCCGATGCCGATGGCGAGGGCATCCGCCGGTGCCGCGCCCTGGTGCTTACCGACGGCGAAGAGCAGGAGTTTCGCTGCGAGATGCGCACCGAGGGCAGCGGCCCGCCGCGCGCCGTGTTCTTCGATGCGGACGGCAACGAAATCGAACTCGAGAACGAGCACGGCCTCAAGGACGCTCGCATGAACGCCTTCTTTATCGGTGATGCAGGGGTTCGGAAGAGCGGCACGGACGTCCAGGTGATCGGCTTCGGCGACGCCGGCAAACCGCGGGGCTATCTGGGCGCCCAGCTCACCGATCTGACGCCCGAATTGCGCGAGCACTTCGGGGCGCCGGGGAACCGAGGAGTTCTCCTCGCCAGAATCGAGCCGGAAAGTCCCGCCGCCGAGGCCGGCCTGCGGGTGGGAGATGTGTTGACGGCGATCGACGGTGAGGCCATGCGCAACAGCGCCGCGGTGCGCCGTCACGTTCGCGCCCTCCAGGCAGGAGACACGGCGGTGCTCGACCTCTGGCGCAACCGCAAGCTGCTGCGCCCTTCCGTCACCTTCGTCGAGAAAGCCGTGCCGGAAGTAGACGTCCGTCGCCTGCTGTGGCACGAAGGCGAAGGCAGCGCCTTCGCCTACCAGGTCAACCGCCCACAGGTCGAGGACGCCATTCTCGAACTGCACCGCAGCCTGCCGGCCAACCCCTGCGCCGATCTCGAAAAGCGCCTGCAAGAGATGGAGAGAAAGATCGAGTTGCTATCCCAGCAGCTGGAAAGCGACTGAAAAGCGCTTCGCACATCATTTCAGTCGCCTTCCAGCTTTCCGTTTCCAGGGGGCTAGGCGCCCGCACGCGGTCCGCCCCTCGCCCGAAAACGGGCTCACCCCGTCCTCGGCAGCCAAGCTGCCGCCGAGCCCTCTCGGGCTCGGTCGCTGAGTATTGCCGGAGATGAGAGAATGCCTCCGAAACCCTGAACCCTTGCGGAGGCGCGATGAAGGTACGGACGTTCTTGCTGATTCTGGTTTTTCTCATCGGACTGATCTTCGCCGCCCTCAACTGGCAGCAGTTCTCCGAACCGGCGAGCCTCAACATTCTCATCGGGCGGGTGGATGCCCCCCTCGGCCTGCTGATGCTCGGCGCCCTCGGAGCGCTGACCCTGGTCTACCTGCTGCTCCTGTCGAAGAGTGAGACGGCGGCGCTCCTCGAGGCCCGGCGGCACGCCAAGGATCTCGAGCGGGCCCGCAAGCTCGCCGACGAAGAAGAAGCCTCTCGCCTCCGCGAACTGCGCGACCAGCTCGACATCGAACTCGACCAGATCCAGACCAAACTCGACGCCCTGGTCGCCGACCGCGGCATACCACCGGTCGACCCACCACCGCCGGTGGCCGTCGAGTAGGGGAACCGGTTCGACATCTAGATCGATGTCGTTCGTTCGCCCTGTTTCACCTTCCTCGCAGCGGTGAGATTCTTGCCCTGTATTCTCTTTACACCGCTTTTCGCTCACCTTTCCGAGGAGCTGTTTCAGTGGAGCGACCAACCCTCACAGCTATCGCTTTCAAGCAGGACGAGCAAAGCTCATAGCCTCCCAACCAGTGGACGCAGCTTTTTGTCACCTGTTTCCGTTCTAAATCCTTATCAGGCCTCGCGAGCTTCACAGCCCGCATGTCACCACCTCCTACCAGCGGCGTGGCTCTTTGCTACCTACTGCCGTTCCAAAACTCCATCAGACCTCGCCGGAGGCTGTGAGGACTTTTCTACTCACCACCGTAAGCAAAGTGCGTATGCACTCCAGGGCGCGAGCACCGCCTACGCATGGCTGCGCAGCCCCCGGCGGAGATGCGAGCCATCGTTGACTTTGCCCTCGCACATGGTCTAGCCGACAGCTCCAAAGTGCCGGGCCGTGCTAGCATCGAAGACCTCGCGAAAATACCGGAAGGAGCCTCGATGCGCACAGCAGCTCTCGGCCTTGCACTTGTCAGCGTCATCGGGATACTCGCTGCTCAGCAGCGAGGGCACGCCGAACAAGAGGTGGCCCAGCAATCGGACCAGGGGGTCACCAGTCGGGAATTCACGCTTTCTGCTGATCCCACAGTCAAAGTTCTTCACATCGCCTATATTCCCGTCACTTCCCGCCGAGAAACCCATCTCTCGCTATTCGGCGATGGCCGGTTCTTGGTGGAGACTACCGACCGGAAGGGGAATGTGCTGGAACAAGCATCAACGAATTTCTCCTTTGGTGAGACGCGAGCCCTCGTAGACCTTGCGCTCTCACATGGGTTAGCCGACAGCACCAGCGCAGAGATCATGGCGAAGGTCAAGGAAACGCTTCCTGCTGGAGAAGGTGGCGCTTCACTTCCAGACGATGCTGGCACGGTGATCATTGCCCTCGAACTTGAAGAATATGTCCACGGCAGTGAGCGGACGAGTCCATTCTCGACTCAAGTTGCACTCGGCGAACCCAAGATTCTCCACCTGATCGCTCCTTCCATTGACGAGGTCACGGGCTTTGTGAAGCTCTCGGAGCGACTTCTGCCGATTCGCAAACAACTGCTCGAAGGAGGCAGCAACTGATGCTCCGCGTAACGCTTACCTCACTGGCTGTTTTGGTGATGTTTTCAACCGCTTCGTTCGCTGGTACGTATGCCAGGGTTGACGCCCGTTCGGCGATTCCTCCTTCGGATCCAGACTTCATGCAGCCTTTTGCGATCGTTCACCCTCCCAACTACTCCGGAGGATTTCCCGGAGTTGTTCCGATAATGATTTGTGTTCGCCCCGAAGACCCCCAACTCGTTCCCGCTGTACAGATGGCGATTGAGACGTGGAACCGACTCGAGCCCATGACGGGCAACTGCGAGAACTGCACGCTATGGGAGGAACCCATCAGTCCAGGCACCACCCTCAACGCCTTCTCGACCGTTCTGCACGAGATGGGCCACTGCGCAATGGGACTTGGACATCCCGACCTTCGAGAGGCTACCCGCGCACCGATAGAAACGGCAACCGGCACATGTGATGTTGATGAGGATTCCGTGTGTGGAGAATCTACGAGCTTCACCAACTCGGGCAATGCCACTCAGATTGTCACGGTGAGTGGCATTCGCGGTAGTTCAGACAATGATCATCAGAATTCGTGCCCTGTGCTCGGCGACCCCCCGAAGGAAGCAATCAAGAACAGCTTGCCGCTTTCAGGGGACGATCTGGCAATTCGGGAAGCTGCCTGCGCACGGCTTGCAGCCTGTCCAGTCCCACCCAACTGTTGTCCCGCATGTCCTGGCCCGGACTGTCCTGCGATACCTTTGGAGACCATCGACTTCTCTTGGTATCGACTGGCCGACAACGATCCATTTGTAATCGATAGCACCGTGATTGATCGAACTACCTTCTCCCGACGTCGAGATCTCCTGCCCACAGGCCACAGCTACGCAGCCAACGCCAATCGTGGGCTTGCCGACTCACTCGGCGTACCCAACACGCAGAGTGTGATGTATTCGCTCCTCGATCCAGGGGCCAAGCGCAAAGCGCTTGCAGCCGACGATGTCAATATGGTCAAGATGGGGATGACCGGAGTTGATCGTGAGGCCGGAAACGAGGATGACTACACCATCGCTCTCGTTTTTGAGACAGAGTGTCTTGGTGCAACTATCGAGGTCAGCCTTACCGACAGATTTATCACTCTCCCTGAGCAGAACGGGATTTGCGCAGCGACGGTTCGAAAGTCGTTTTCCAACAGTGTGCACTACTCTCAGACACCCATCACCGGCCAAAGCAAGATTTTCATCGAATTGAACCCCTCCAACACCTGGGACTTTTCCGTCCCCCTGATCTTTCGAGGTCATTTCGAGACCGGTGACCTATCCGAGTGGAGCAACAGCAGCCAGGGTCCTTAGCGGACGCTTGCCCTTCCGGTTACCAGCCTTTCTCCAGCTCCCGATCTCCTTACCCTGAAGAGTCCGTAAGCAACGTGCGTAGGAACTCCATGGCGCGGGCACCGCTCTACGCATAGCTCCGCAGCCCCCGGCGGAGGCGTGCCACGAGGGCCTGGGTGAGGCGATCGGTGACGGCAGCTTGAGCGAGGAGGCGGATTGCGCGGGCCGCTTCGGCGGGGACTTCCTGCTGCTCGAAGACGCTGAGGGTTTCTCGCGCGAGAGTCTGCACCTGATTGAGGTGCCCGTGGTGCAGGTGCAGTTCGGCGAGATCGAGGGTGACCAGCGCGGCCTCTTGGGACAGAACACTCGTAAGAAACCCTTTGCGCGCTGCATCCAGGGCTGCTGTGGCTTTGTCGCGATCTCCTAGCCCGCTGTGAATCCTGCCCGCAAGCCAAAGCTCCAGCCGGAGGCTCTCTGGTGTACGGTGAGCCTTGTACAAGGCTTGATTGCCTTCGAGCGCCTCCTGGGCTGCTACGAACTGACCGGACAAGGCGAGGCAAAGCGCACGGTTGTGGCCGACCATCACCAATAGATGTTCCGCCTCACCCGTAGTGAGGGGAATCTGCGCGGCAGCTTCTAGCTGGGCCAGGGCGGGGCTGTACTCGCCGCGCCGCCGCAACTGAATCGCCTGCAAGAGGGCTACCCGCACCTGGCCGCCACTATCGCCGACGAACGAATAAATAGCTCCGGCGTGTGCGATTAGTTGAGCCCCACGCTCCAGGCGGCGCTGGTCTAGCCGGAGGGAGGCTTCGAGGCTCGCCAGGTCCGCGTGGGTGGCGAGGTTGCCCACCCTGGCCAGGCGCGGGTCGGCCCGCAGGTTCTTCCAAGCTTCGTCCGCCGCCGGCAGGTCCGAAGCCACCCGCAGGAGGTTGGCCCGCCGGGCCGCCAGGCGTAGGCTGAGAGCGGCTAGGAATTCCCGTGAGTACCCGGCCAGGCCTCGCAGCCGGGAAAGGTGCGCACCCGCGAGGTCCAGCCATTCGCCGGCTTCAGCCACGCTCGTCCCAAGGGCCTTGCGACTAGCCGCAAACAGGGCTTCCACCAGCACCGGAGAAGAGTCGCGGCTGCGGAGGCCCTGGATTTTCGACAGCCGTTCCTCCCAGGGCAGTTCCTCCAGTGCGGCCACTTGCTTGGCGGCGCGGCGGTGTTCGAAACGCAGGGTGGTATCTGCCGGTACTACCCCTTTGCTGACCGCTGCGAACATCCTGGGCCGCTCGCCGGCCACTCGCAATTGCTTGCGTGCCAAACGGGCCGCCGCCTCCAGATTTCGGGCGCAGTGCGGGCAGTGGCTACGTAGCGCGGCTGTCAGGGAGCCGAGCAAATCTGCGCTGGGCAGATCCTGCCGGGCCAGCACCTCCAGCAGGGCAGCGGTCCCGTGGGGCGTGTGATCCTGATGCGCCATTGCCCTGTATTGTACCTGCTCGCGCCCTTTCGGAAGCAAGCAATTGAAGGATCACGTCTCCTGCCGGCAGCGCCGCCGCCACCGACCGGTGGCACCCCCGTTCTAGCGGTCCGCAGCAGCAGCCGGCTCGGTAGCACTGCGGCTGCCGTTGGGGTCCAGGCCGGGCCCTGTTTCGCTGTTTTTGCCAGCCGGATCCGCATCCGGCCCGGCAGCGCCGCGATCACCTCCAAGGGGCTGTGCGGAGGGAATCCAGCCCGTCAGGCCGTGGTGCAGAGCTTGGAGCCAGCAGGCCCGCGGCGAGAAGAGAAGACCCTCCTCACACAACGGGGCCGCTGGCGCGGCGAGGGTGGCGGCGGGGGTGAATACCACCGCCAGGGTGAGGGTGGCGTGAATGATCTGTCGGCGCATGTGCGCATCCTCCTTCGGGAAGGGTGCGGGTGCGCCAACAGAAGGCCGGCGGCGCCCCCTCCCAAGAAGGTATGTACCGCATTCCGGCAAGGGCGAGACTCCTCGAAAGTCCCAAAAAGTTGGCGCTTTTTACCGCTTCCGGTAAGTGATGACCGGAATTGCCCCCAACGGTTCACTTCACGGGAAAAGCCTTCCCATTCCCCGATACGGTGCGGAATCCGCTACGGAGCGGGGCCTTGGAAACTAGCTGGCGGTGGGGGTGGGGCGGCGGGCGAGTTCCAAAGTACGGCGGAACTCGGTGAGCGATTCGAGCGTCAGTGACTCGGTGGATGCGGCCTCCAGGAAGAGGCGGAGGGCCCGGGCACTCTCCGGCGCAACGCTCTGCTCCTCAAAGGCTCGCAGCGTTTGTAGAGCTAGGCGTTTCACCTCGTAGGTGCGCCCCTGTGCCAAATAGACGCCTGCCAGGTCTAAGCTGGCGAGCGCCGCGCTATGAAACCGCCTTTGACCGATGAATTGGTTGCGCGCTTCTCCCACACAGCCTTCGGCTTCCTCCAAGCGGCCGCGTCCTAATGCGATTCGCCCGGCAAGCCAAAGCCGAAGTTGCTGCTGCTCCGCGCTCAATGTTTGCTGAGCGCCTTTGGGCAGCGCTGCAAGCTCCGCCTCGGCCTCAACAAACCTGCCGGTATCGCAAAGGCACAACGCCCGATTGTGAGCAATCGCCTCGTGCAGACGCGGCTGGTTTGCCGACTGGCTCCATTCCTTTGCCTTGCCAAGCGTATCGAGCGCCTTTTCCGGCTGGCCTTGCAACTGCTGCATAAGCGCCCGCTGCACCAGTACTTTCCCCACCCCCGGCGTAACGTCCGCCCGGCGGTAGGCCGCTTCGGCGCGGCGCAGCAGGTGCTCCGCTGCCGGAAACTGCCGCATGTCCTGCTGGAGGGAGGCTTCCAGGCTGTCCAGCTCGGCACACAGTTGGGGGTCCGTCAACGGCTGCTCTTCGAGGTGGGCGCGGAGGGTGGCCCACAGGGCTTCCGCGCCGCGCAGCTCGCCCAGCACCCGCAGGGCGTTGGCGCGGTGGGCTTGCACCCGGGCGGCGAGTTCTTCGCAGAGGGAGGCGCCGTACACCTCGGTCGCCAAGCGCTGCACCACGAGTTGGGCTTCGTCCAGCCGGCCCAGGGCACGGGCCGGCGTTTCAAAAAGGAGTTGGCGGGCTTCTTCCAGCAGCCGTTCGGCCACCAGCGGACTGCGGTACAGAGTGCGGGCGTTCTGGATTTTGGCCTGGCGCTCGGCGTCGGATAGGCCGTTGAGGCGGCTCATCTCGCGGGCCAGGCGGCGCTGGTCTTCCCGGAGCCTGGCTTCTTTGGCTTGGGTGGCTTGTTCGAGCCTACGGAAGGCTGCTGCGTACTGGCCACGCTCGGCTCTCGCCCGGCGGCGCTGGTACAAGGCCTGCGCTTTGCGGTGCTGTTCGCCGCACTCCGGGCAGAGGGCGTGCAGATGGTCGAGGCCCAATCTGAGCAGGTGGTCCGGGGAACGATTGCCCTCCAACACTTCGAGAATCTGAAATACCGTGATGTGGCCGCTCGGCATACGCTGTTCCTTCCTTGCGAAACTTTTCCTCCCTTGTACGCTCTTCACGATTTGTATCACACGCTGAAGCACGATGGAACACCGGTGCTGAAACACCCCGTCCGCGGCGCATCGCGGGGCCGGAGGCGAGGGTCACCACCGTAGTGTGGCCTATTCGCGCCTGCGTGCCGGTGGTTCGGCCAACTCCTTCTACGGCAATTCAGGCCCGCTTTTCCTAGGCTCGAATTACCGGATCCGGTAACTTACGGCCGAAAATTGGCCGGATGAACCGGCCGCCTCTAGGGTTTTCCCGTTGCGCAGACTGGACTGCCAGCGGAACGAAAGGAGCACCCCATGGCCCGCACGAACTCCAAGTCCTCCAGCCCGGCCGAAACCGCTATGACCGCAGCCAAGTACTTTCAGCATGTATGGGAGAACGGCCTCGCCGCCCTTCCCGGCCCCGTTGACCTGCCCGACTACCTGAAGCCGGAACGTATCCAAAAGAGCCTTGCGGCGAGTCTTGCGGAGCTGGCGGAGGTGCCACCCTCCAAGCGCGGTATCGGCGGCACGCAGGAAGTGGCCGAGGCACTGCCCTTCGAAACCCTGTTTCACCGGATCGATGACTTGCCGGGGTGGCACGTGGCGAACGAGAACCTGGCCGTGGTGAAGGGGTTCGTCTTTGCCGATTCGAATGCGGCAGTACAGGCCGCCGCCTTCATCGCCGGAGCCGTCCAGGCCTTCGGGATTCCGCCAGCCCTGACCCTCGCGCTCAACACCGTTTGGGTGGTGCTCCGGGATCCCTTGGCCGGAGGCGTGACGGAGGCCACCTTGGTCGCCGCGGAGCGGCTGAACGAGGGCTTGGCCCAGAGCGCGGCATGACGACGCCGAACAGCCACATCGGCGGCTCGGCCGTGCGGGCAACGGCCTTGTGCCAACTGGCAACCGACGCCGGCCGCGAAGCGCTGGCCGATGCCGCCGAGCGGCTGTTCGCAGCCGCACTTGAACTCCCGGAAACCCTGAGCTTCCAGCCCTCGGCCCGAGAGACTCTGGCGGCCGTTGTGGAAGATCTTCGGACGGCGGATGACAACTTGCGGAACCTCCCGGCGCGCACTGGCGAGGCCCACGGGCCAGCCCTCCGGGCGGCGGGCCAACTGGCATCCATCCTCATTCGGCAAGTTGTTGGAAGACTTTCCGACCTGCTGGACGATACCGACGAAGGTCCCCACGGGCCGAAGCACGGCCCCGCCCCGCTATGGGGCCCCAAGTCTAAGGAAGGAACGTAACGATGCCAGCGAAGATGGTGACCGATCGAGAGAAGTCCGCCCGCGCGGTGACCGCGGGGGCCGTTGCACCGCGGATCACCCATTCCGCTCCGCGGAGAGGCGGTTCGTGGAGTGCAAACCTTTGATACTTCCGGAGAAAGAGGATCCCCCATGCCAGGCAAAAGCACCGCCCCAACCAAAGCGCGCCCGGACCAAAGCACCGAGCCCGGGTTGGCTAACGCCTTCCATCCGGCGTTCCTCGAATGGCTCAACGCGTTTGATCTCCCCTCCACCAGCGGAGAAGCCGGGAGCCGGGGACCGTGGAAGGTGGAGATGGATCAGCCGGCAGGACGATTCGCCGTGCTACGGCAGGCCGAGAGCCTGGCAGGGGGCGACGAGGCGCGCTTCCTCCTCTACCACCGTCAAGATGCCCTCCTCGCGGCGGCAGCCTTGCCGGCGCTTGGAATTCGGGACACTTATTCGCTGGGTGGGCGGGCGGTGGCTTCGGCTGATCCCGCGCTCGCGGGCACCTTCCCGCTTCTCCGGGAGGGGGAACTTGCGGGGCATTGCCGCAACTTCGAAGGCGAACTGCTCGGCCATCTCCATGCGTTCCGGGCACTTTGTACCCACCCCGATGCCTTGGCCCACCTGTTGGAAGCTGCCGGGCATGAGGCGGTGCTGCGGGCGGGCAGGATTCTGGCGCGGCAGGTCGCTGGGCGGCGGATCTAGTTTCGGTTGGCCCTACCTCAGCCCCCCAAATACCCCAGCGCTTCGAGCTGCCGACGGGTTTCGGCGTCTTCTTCCGGCGGGGGCGCGTTGTCGTCGATGGGACGACCCGCATCGATCCAGGCCCGCAGGCGCTCGCGGAGCCAGTCCGCCTCGAAGGATCGATCTCCAGCGATGTTGGTGCGTTCCCCGGGGTCGGCCCTTAGATTGAAAAGGTATTCCGGCTCACGGCTGCGGCCGAGCCCCTCCCCCAGTCCCCAGCCCAAGCCCTGGCGGGGTGCCCAGATCAGTTTGTAGCGCTTTGTCCGGGCCGAGAAGATGCCGCCCGGCACGCTCGCCGCGGCGGCGAAGTGGACGGTCGGAAGGTCCGCCTCGAAAATCGTTGTCAGAGGCTCCCTGCGGGCCAGCTTGGACAGCGCCGCGTGCAGGTCCAGGGTGGTGGTGGGCCATTCGACCCTGCCCGGCGACAACCGGTCCGGCGCCCACAGGATGAGGGGGATATGGATCATCTCCTCGTACAGGGTGTAGCCGTGGAGAACGCCGCCGTGTTCAAACAGCTCCTCGCCGTGGTCGGAGGTCACCGCCACCAGCGTTTCATCCGGGGCGAAGCGCTCGCCGAGGCGAGCCAGGAGGCGGGCGATCTGGCCGTCGTTGTAGGCCAAGCCGGCGGCATAGAGTTCTTTCAGCCGCTCCTCATCCTCGTCGTCCGCGGTGCGTCGCCCGCGCTGAAGGTCGAGGAGGGTGCGGGTGGAACCGTCGATGGACGAGGCGGCCGACGGCGGGGACGGTCCTGGCGGTGCGTAGGGATTGTGCGGATGGAGGGTGTGAAGGTAAAGGAACACCGAGGCCTCTTCCGGCAGAGACTCCAGCCAGGCGAGGGCGCGGGCGTGGACCTCTTCGGCGCTGGCGTTGACGTCGCCGTTGGGATCCGTCTCGATCAGTTCGTGCGCCTCGAAGCCGCGCTCGATGCCGTAGGCGTCCGACACGTAGACGTTGCCGGAGAACAGGCCGGTGCGGAAACCTGCGGCGGCAAAGGCCTCGGCGAGGGTCGGGGGACCGTCCGCAGGGAGCTGCCAGCCGCCCCGGAAGCGCGGCGCGATGCCGGTCAAAAGCGCCTTGGTGGAGGGCAGAGTGTTGGGCGCGACGCTTTGGTGGTCTTGGAACACGAGCCCCTCTTCGGCCAGCCGATCGAGAGTCGGCGTGGCCCCGTCCCGCGCTCCCCAGGCGCCCAGCGCATCGGCCCGCAGCGCATCCAGCACATAGAGAACGACCAGCCGCGGCCGCCGCGGAGCGACGGGCTCCGGCATTCCGGGTGCAGTCGCCTCCTCGGCATCGTCCGCTAGCCCAGAATCCTCGACCAGCCGCAGGTGTTCCCAGCGACCCGGCGGGCCCTCGCCCGTCGCCCGCAGCCGGATCCGCAGCCAAGGGCGCGGGCTCGCGAGGTCCAGGCGAAACCGCCCTCCCTTTCCAAATCGCTTCTGCGCCGACCAGGTCCAGTGATCCACAAGTTTCTTGGAACCGTCTTCGACCCGGATCTCAAAACGCTGCCCGGCCTCTGGCTTCGACGGCGGCGTGAACCGACCGGTCAGCGCGACGAAGGACTCGTTTGGCCGCACCATTTCGACCATCGAGGATCCGGCCTGGATCAGCGCACCCTCCTCGAGGGTCACCTCGCCGGCCGGCGCCGATGGCCGCAGACCGGCGCCGGCCACGGTGACCTTCGGTGCATCCTCGAACCGCAGATCGACCGGCAACCGCCCGCGCGGCAGATCCTCCGGCAGTGGGATTTCCAGCCGCTCCCGGAGGGCAAAGGCGCCGAGGTCCCGTCCCGCCGCCTGCACCACCACCCGTCCGCCGGGGCTCACGCCGAGCAGGTCGAGCACCAAGCGCCGGCGCTTCTCCTCCAGGTGGACGAACTCGAGGCGCGCACCGTCCGGATTCGGATTGAGTCGCACCTGCCCGGCGCCGTCGCGCCACGGCCACCAGCCGGTGAGGAAGCGGTTCCCCTCCAGCGACGGCGGCTGGTCGAGGCGCTGCGCTTCGGTCAGAACGTCCGGCTGATGGAGATCGTCCAGCAGCGGCCGGCCGGTCAAATCCTGATCCGGCTCCAGCACAGGGGAACAGGCGCCGACGAGCAGCATCGCGGCACCGGCGAGCAGAACGGAGAGAGGGCCTCGGGAGGTCATGGCGGTCGATCCTATCCGCCTCTTCCCGGCCGTTGAGCATGAGACCTGCTCGGACGCTCCGACTGGTACACTGCGCGCCGGCCATGGCCCTGTTCCAACGCAAGAAATCCCCGCCCGCCACCTCCGGCGTCAAGCTTCACATCGGCAGTGGAAAACACCGCCTGGAGGGCTGGGTGAACGTGGACATCCAGGACATTCCGGGGGTCGACGTGGTGGCGGACGTCACCGATGGCCTGGACTTCAAGCATGTCCAGGCGGTCTACGCCGAGCATTTTCTGGAGCATCTGGAGATCGGCGACGCGATCGACTTTCTGCTGGAGTGCCGCCGCGTGCTCAGCGACGACGGCTGGCTGCGCCTTTCCACCCCCAACCTCGATTGGGTGTGGAGCACCCACCTACCGCCCCACCTGGAGGGCGAAGAAAAGCAGCTCGCCACCATCCGCGCCAACCGCGCCTTTTATGGCTGGCGGCACCGCTTCCTGTGGACCCGCGAGTTCCTCCACCGCGCCCTCGAAGCGTGCGGATTCGACGAGATCGCCTGGTTTCGCTACGGCGCAAGCGGCCGCGAGGTCTTCCAGGGCCTGGAGCGCCACGAAACCTACACCGACACCGAGGATCTCCCCCACGTCCTGGTGGTCGAAGCCCGGCGCGGCAAGGTGCGCAAGGCGGAACTCAAGGCCCTGCGGCAGACCCTCCAGGACGAGTTTTGGATGCACATGGCGGATTGAGGGGTGGCCTTTACGCGGATCCAAAACGGATGCATAATGGATACCGCTCAAAGGAGGTGACACTTGGCGACTCTCACCCTGAAGAATGTTCCGGAAGGCCTGGTCAAAAGCCTCAAGGTCGAGGCCAAAATCAATCGACGCAGCCTGAATCAAGAAACCCTAAAGCGCCTCGAAGACAGCCTGACGCCGCGAGGAAGAAGCGTCGAGGAAACCATCGCGTCTTTGAAACGGCTGCACGCCAGAATGGAAGGGATCGGCCCGATCACCGGTGAGTTCATCCAATCCGCCAAGGTGGATGGACGGCCTTGATCGTCGTCGATTCGAACATTCTGGGCTATGCCGTCATTGCGGGCGAATTCACAAACCAAAGCCTGAGAGCTAGGCGACGTGACCCGGCATGGGTTGCGCCGCCCCTATGGCGCTTCGAAGTGCGCAACATTCTGGCAACCACGATGCGAGTCGAGGGGCTTGCGCTGGAAACTGCTGCCGATGCGTTTGACGAGGCGCGGGACATGGTGCAAGAGGTCGAACACGGCTTGCCCAGCCGCCAGGTTCTGCTCCTCGCCCAGACCCTTAAGATCTCCGCCTACGACGCCGAATTCGTCACCCTCGCCGAGAAACTCGACCTGCCCCTCGTCACGGCTGACCGCCGCCTCGCAGGAGTGCATCCGGAACGGGTTCTTACGCTGGAGGAATTCGCCGCGGACCCAGGGATCTGATTTCGCCCGCGGCGGTTGACACCCTGCTCCGCCTATGGCATCCTCCCTCTTCCGCGGCGGCAAGGCTCGTCGCAGCGAAGTCGCAGTAAGGTGACGCGGGGTGGAGCAGTCTGGTAGCTCGTTGGGCTCATAACCCAAAGGTCGCAGGTTCAAATCCTGCCCCCGCAACCAACTTCGAAGTTCCCAAGGCCCGGCAAATGCCGGGCTTTTTTGCGTTCGGCGCTTCCAGTCGCGCCCTAGCCGTGCACCCTCGGCTCTTTGCCCCCGCGGCTCGACAGCTCTGCCTCGAACTCGAGCCAGCCCCGCCACCGATCTTGCAGCGTACCGCTGTCGATTTCGCGCTGCGCAAGGTCGAAGAACATCCGCCAGTGGCGCTTCTCCGCTGGGCCGAGATCCTTCAGCAGGCGCGCCACCGCGAACTCACGGTCATGGATTGCCGCGAGCAGGGTGGAAAAACGCTCGCAACTACGGGCCTCGATCAGAGCGCCGACCAGCAGGCGATCCACTTTCAGCAGGTCTTGATGCGTTGTGCCAATTCGCTGGCGCAGACCCTGGACCCATGGATTCGTTCGGCGATGGGAAATGCTGTGACCTCGTTGGCGCAGCAGCGAGTGGACCCGCCGCAGGTGCGAAACCTCTTCGGCAGCCAGGGCACCCATACGCTCCACCAGTTCGTTGTCCTCCGGGTAGTGACCGATCAGAGACAAACCGAAGAGGGCTGCCTGCTGCTCACAAACGGCATGATCGGCGAGGAACTCATCCAGGTGGTCAGCGGCCAGTTCGGCCCAACTGCCGGGAGTCTCCACCAGCAAAGGCAACTCGGCACGGATGGCTGCAAGATCGATCATCGCCGCCGATGATACCGGGACCGGTGGCACCCGTCCCGGAGTCTTGACGCCACCCTCTATCATGTAATATTTTTATTACATGAAGCCCGAACGCCAAGACAAGATCTTCCACGCACTGGCTCACGCGGCCCGCCGTCGGATTCTGGACATCGTTCTCGCCAGTCCGGGATGCAACGTCAACAGCGTGTGCGAGCACTTCGAGATGAGCCGTATCGCCGTAATGGGCCACATCAACGTGCTCGAACGATCGGGGCTTCTCGTCTCCGAGCGCCGCTGGCGGGATCGCTGCCTGTTCTTCAATGCGGTTCCTCTGCAACTCATCAACGAGCGCTGGACGTCGAAGTACAGCGCCCTCTGGGCTGCCGCACTCACCGATATCAAGCACCGGGTAGAAGAGAAGGAGGACCTTCCAAATGCCAGCTGATCAAAATCGCGCCATCTTCGAGGTCCTCATCCGAGGGCGAATCGAGGAGGTATGGAAGGAACTGACCCGCACCGATCGCCCTCAAAGAGCCATCTTCAACTCGGTTCTCCATACCGATCGCGTAGGCGTTGGAGGACAGGTGCGGATGCGAACTCCGAGCGGCAAGTACACCGGCGTGGTAGGGCGCTACCTGGAGGTTGACGAGCCGAACCTGTTGGTGCACACGATGCGGTTCACCTCGAGCGACGACCCCGAATGCACGATTCGCTACAGCCTCGCGGAAGTGGCCGAAGGTGTGCGCCTGCGTCTGGTGGTTGACGACCTACCGCTGGGCACCAAGTCCGAGAAGAACCTCCGGCAGGGCGGTGCTTTCATCGCTCGCAATCTGAAAGCGATCATCGAGACCGGAAGGCCCACCCTCGGAGCCCTTCTGCTGTTCCTTATGTTTCGTCTCATGGAGCCCTTCAGCCCGAAGCGTTCGCGCAGCGAGCTGTGGCCCATCGAGTCGTAGTCGCGATATCCATTCACAACTGTCAGGAGTCATTCCATGATCCATTGCTTCACATCCAGCTGCGGTTCCTGCCTCCGAACCCTCGCCTGCCTGGCGACGCTCCTCGTGGCTGCTTCGGCGGCGGCCGCCGAATGCGGTGTGAAACCCGTCTTGCACCATTCGATCGACGGGGTCGAGAGCGTCGAACGTTCGGTCGAAGTCGACTCCACGCTAAGCAAGGTGTGGGCGGCAATCGCCAGTACCGATGGTTTGCAAGCTTGGTTTGGAGCGGAAGCGAAGGTGGAACCCACGATCGGCGGTGCCTACGAGATCTATTTCTGGCCGAAGAACCCGATCGGCCAGCGAGGAATCGAGGGCACGACGATCCTGTCCTTGGTGCCGGAGAACATCCTCAGCTTCCAGGGCAGCGCTCCCCCCGACTTTCCAAAGATCCGCCAGAAGAACGTGGCCTGGACTACCTACAGCCTGCGAGAGCTCCCTGCCGGCGGAGTAGAGATCACCCAATTCGGCTCTTGGCCGACCTTCGGCGAACTGTGGGAGGAAGACTTCCGCGCCTGGGTCGACGAGGCGCTGAGAATCGGGCTGGGGCGCTTGGCCAACTATCTCGACCCGGACTCCAGCTGTGAGACCGTAGCGTCTTCCGCATCGCCTGGCGGCTGGGCGGAGTCTCTTCTTGAGGACCCGAGCCGACAACTCCCCGGCTCGGGTCTTTCGCGACAAACTACCTATGATCTAACGCTTACCCGCCAGCAGCTCGTCGGCCAAGTGCTCAGCGCCCGGGTAGACCTCTTCCAGGGTCTCCAGGATGCCCGCCGAGTGGACGGAGGTGGAGCGCGCCTGGGTGGAGGAGTAGACGAAGCGATTGGGCAGGGAGTATAGGTTGCCGTCGAAGATGATGCCGACGAAGCGGCCCTCGCGGTCAATCAACGGGCTGCCGGAGTTGCCGCCGATGATGTCGTGGGTAGAGACGAGGTTGAGGCGGGTGGACATGTCCACCTTGTCCTTGGCCGCCGCCAGCGCCGTGGGTAGGTCGTAGGGTGGCTCGTTGTCGAACTTCTCGGCGCGCTCGAAGAGGCCGCCGAAGGTGGTCACCCAGGGGATTTGCTCGCCGTTTTCCTCGTACCCCTTCACCTGGCCGTAGGAGATGCGCAGGGTGAAGGTGGCGTCCGGATAGGTGTCCTTGCCGTGGACTTCGAAGTAGGTGTCGGCGATCTTCTCGCCGGCCCGCGAGCCGATAGCATCCACCTCGTCTTCGGTTTTCTTGCGCATCGCCCGCGCCGCGTCGTCGATCTTCAGGGCGAATTGGATCATCGGATCCTTCGAGGCCTTCACGGCCTCCACGCCACCTTCGACCAACGTCTTGCGCACTTCGACAGCCGCTAGCTGGGTGCCTTCCACCAACCGCTTCGCGAGCTGATCAGGGGTTTCTTCCCCGAAGACCGCCTGCACCAGCGGATGGGTCGGGCCGTACTGTGCCTTGAAGTAGCGCAGCGCCATCTCCAAACGAAACTGCTCGTACTCCGGATAGATCGGCGCCGACGAGTAGAGGCGCTGGTACACGGAGGGCAGGGCCGACTCGCGAAACTCCCGCAGCCGTTCGGTGTTCGGCTTGCCGATTTCCTCCGTCAGACGCACGATGCGGCGGGCCAGGCTCGCCAGGGTGGGGCCGGCCAAGCCGCCGAGGGCGGTGGCGCGAGGATTGAGGGTGCGACTGGTGGCGATGGCCTTCTCCAAGTCTCCCCAGGGATCCCCGACGCGCTCCGTCAGCTCCGAGTCGGCGGCGACTTTCTCCCTCAGAAGTTTCTCGTCCGCCACCTTGCGAGCCATCAGCTCCTCATCGAGCAGACCGGAAAGATAGCCGGAGATCGCCTTGATGCCGTTCTCGATGCTGAGGAGGTCGTCCTCGACGATGCGCTGCTGCTCTTCGCCGCGAGCGGCGAAGGTGTACATGGCGTCACGCAGGTAGAGCAGCCGCAGCAGGGTGTTGGGATAGCTCTCGTCGCGCAGGTACTCGAGCTGTGCGACGGAGTTGAGTCGGCCGGTGGAGCCGGGGTTGCCGGCGACGAAGGTCACCTCGCCTTCGTCGGGGCCGGTGGGATCGAACGTTAGGTAGTGCTCCACCGCGGCCGGCGCGCCGTCTTCGTACACCCGGAAGAGGGCAAAGTCCATCGAAAACCGCGGGTAGTCGAAGTTGTCCGGATCGCCACCGTAGAAGCCGAACTGGGCCTCCGGCGCGAAGGCCAGGCGGACGTCCGTGTAGCGGCGGTAGCGGTAAAGGTCATATTCGCCTCCGCGGTACAGGGTGATCACATCGCAGCGCAGGCCCGTTTCGTCCTTGCACTCCTGCTCGATCTCAGTCAACTCCTGGCGCCGCGCTTCACCGCTGGCGGCGGCGTCCATCTCGCTGGAGACGGCACCGCGCACCCGCTCCGTCACCCGCTCGATGGAGTCGAGGACGTTCAGTTCAAGGTCCGGACAGACCGTCTCGTCTTCCAGGGTGCGGGCGACGAAACCGTTGCCCACGTAGTCGTTCTCGGCCGAGGAGAGCTTCTGGATGCAGTCCAGGCCGACGTGGTGGTTGGTGATCACCAGGCCGTTCGCCGACACAAAGGAGGCCGAGCCGCCGGAGTTGAATCGCACCGCCGACTGGCGCACGTGATCCAGCCACTCATCGCTCGGCGCGAAGCCGTATTCCGCCTCGAAGCGCTCCGCCGGGAATCCGTTCAAGGTCCACATACCCTCGTCGGCGGTCACCGAACCGCTGGCGAGTGCCGCCGCCAGGACGACGAGGGTCAAACAGAAGTTCCTTCCACGGTTCATTTGCATGACTACATCTCCTAGTAAGAATTGGGGTCGCCTGTTGATTGTGTCATTCGCTCTGCTCTAGTCAGGTCGGGACGATCGGATCGGGCTCGGAGGTGGCGGGCGGCGCCTCCCCTTCGGCGGCCTCCTCGGCTCGGCGCTCCGGCTGGATCACCTTGCCGGCGAAGATGCCGACCAGCACCACCAGACTCGCCGCCACCCAGAAAGGGCTGCGGATGCCGGTGTGCTGGAACAGCAGCCCCGCCCAGGAGGGCCCCAGCCAGCGGGCAATGCCGCCAAAGGTTTGCTGCACCCCCAGGATCTGTCCGATCTGCCGTCGGCTGCCGCGGCTCGAGACCATCGAGGTGGTGGCCGGAAACAGAAAGGCCGTGCCCACCGGCACGAAGATCACCGCGATCGCCAGCCCCCACAAACTGGCCGGCAGGGGGATGGCCGCCAGTCCGAGGGCCAAGGAAACGAGCCCCAAGCGCATGGTGCGCACTTCCCCCAGGCGATCGATCACCGGACCCAGAATCAACGCCCTCATGATCAGCGAAAGGGCACCGACATAGACGTAGAACCAGCCGATGTTCTCTTCGGAGACGCCGAATACCGCCTCCAGATAAAGCGCCAAAACACCGTTCATCGACATGAACGCCATCATGCTGATGGCGTAGAGCCAGATCAGGGCCGAGACCGAACCGGTCGGACGGCGCATCACCTCCCACAGGCTGCTCCAAATAGCGGCCTTGGGCTCGACCGACTGCGGTCCATCGTCGGAATCTGCCGACTCGCGCGGCGGCTCCGGCAGCCAGCGGGCGGCAAAGGCCAGATTCAACAGGCAAAGGCCGGCCGCCACGAAACCCGGCGCGGTCTCGCCAAAGCGCACCGCGAAGGAGGCCACCGCCGGACCGATCATCACGCCGGCACTGGTCGCGGCGGTCACCCAGCCGAGAGCCTTGGAACGCTGGCCCGGCGACACGGAGTCGGTGACGTAGGCCTGGATCACCCCAATGGTGCCGCCGGCGGCGCCCTGCACCAGACGGGAGACCATCAGCATCCAGCAGGACTGGGCGAGGGCGAAGAGAATGAAGGCGCCGGCCGAAGCCGCCAGGCCGAGCAGAATCACCGGCCGCCGGCCCCAGCGGTCGGACAGCCGGCCCCAGCCGGGCGCCGTGACCAACTGCATGAAGGCATAAGCGCCAACCAGGTACCCCACCATCGCCGGATCCGCACCGAATCGCTTGGCGTAGAAGGGCAAGAGCGGCAGGACGATGAGAAACCCCATCATGTCCACGAAGCCGGTGACCATGATCACCCAGAGCTGCGAGAACATCACGCCCTTGCCCGACGGCGAGACGGCCATCAGGCCACTTCCTTCCGACCCCACAGAACGAAGGCGGCGGTGCCGGCGATCATCAACAGCACGCCGTAGACACCGGCCACGCCGAGTTCACGCAGCCGCAGGCTGGAGAGGATCTCGATGGAGATGGGCCGCGTTTCGTAGGTGTAGAGGACGATCGAGGTGACGAAATCGCCCAGGCCGGTAATGAAGGCCAAGCTGGCGCCGGCGGCCAGCGCCGGCCGCACCAAGGGCAGGGTCACCCGTCGCAGGGTGCGCCAGCGGCCGGCACCGAGGGAAGCCGAGGCCTCTTCCAGGGCGCCGTCGAGCTGCCCCAGGCCGGCCAGCGCCGCGCGACCGGTCATCGGCAGGTTTCGCACCAGGTACGCCAGCGGCAGGATCCACGGCGTGCCGATCAGCACGAACCGCCCCACCGCCGGCTGATGGACGCTGAAGGTCGTCGCCAGGGCGACAGCGAAAACGGTGCCGGGGATGGCCCAAGGCAAGGCGATCGCCCCTTCCAGGAGCTTGCCGAGGGCACCCCTCTTGACCAGAGCCATGCGCGCCGCCAGGAACCCCAGGATCACCGCCACCAGCGCCGCCGCCAGAGCCATCCACAACGAGTTCCACACCGCCACCAAACGCTCCGGCTGGGACGCCAGGATCTGGTAGTTCTCGAAGTTGAGCACCGGCGGCCAGGCCTCCGTCGTCCAGGTGCCGGAGGGCACCAGGGAGATCAAAATCAAGGTGGCGTGGGGCAACAGCATCAGGCCGGCGAAGAAGTAACCGGCCACCGCCAGGGCAATGCGGGTTGCCGGCCGCCGAAAGGTCCGCCGCGCCGGAGCGATCCCCCGCACCGCGCCCTCCACCGCCGCCGGCGGGCTGAGCTTCTGCATCAACCACAGGGCGAGCAAGGCCATCGCCGCCAGGGCCACCGTCTCGACATGGGCCATGCGGTCTTCGCCATTGAGCTTGGAGAAGACGATCTGGGTGGTCATCACCCGGAAACCGCCGCCGAAAATGTAGGGCGCCGAGAACGAAGCCAGGGAGGTCATGAAGGTCAGCAGCGCGGCACCGGCGAGGGACGGCGCCAGGAGCGGCAGGGTCACCCGGCGCAGGGTGCTCCAGGAACCGGCGCCGAGGGAAGCCGCCGCCTCGGAAAGGGCGCCGTCGAGGCGGGCGAGACCGGCACGGGTGAAGAGATAGAAGTACACGTACATCGAGTACGCATGAACGAGCAGAATGGCCCCGGGGCCGTTCAGGCGCCAGGGCGCATGGTCCAGGGAAAGCACCGTCTGGACGGCGCGGGAGATGAAGCCGCTTTCGCCATAGAGGAACAAGAAGGCGATCACCCCGACCAGCGGCGGCAGGGCCACCGGCAGGGCGATGAGCGCGCCCAGCAGTTGCCGGCCGGGAAACTCCGTGCGCTCGAAGAGGAATCCCAGGGGGATCCCGATCGCCGCCGCCAGGCCGACGGACGCCAGGGAGATCCACAGGCTGCGCCACAAGGCTTGCCACTCATCCGGCCGCCGAAAGAGGTCGGCGAAGGGGGCAAGGCCCCAGCTCTCCGCCCCCAAGCCGAGGGCCTGGAGGAGGGTCATCAACAACGGATAGCCGACCAGCCAAGTGAGGCCGGCCAGCAGCAGCCAGGGCAGCCCGCGGCGTAGAAGGGTCAAGGCGAAATCCGCCGCTGGGGAAAGACGCGCGGTACCAAGCCGTCCGGACGGAGTTCCACGCGCACTGCGTCGCCTTGCTTTGCGGCATCCGCGGGAGCGAGGACTTCGAGTTCCGGCCGGGCGGCCTCGGACCCGCCCCGTTCCAGAGCGACCCGGTAGTAGGTCAACGGACCCATGAATTTGCGATCGACCACCTCGCCGGCAAGGGTGGACTCCGCGGGATCGGCAGAAGAGGAGGGCATGGAGGAAAGCGCGAGAGACTCCGGCCGAACGACCCAATCGACCGTTTCGCCGTCCCGGACGGTCTCGCCGTCCGCCAGATCGCCGCGCCACAGGACGTTCGGCGCCAACCGCACGCCTCCCGGCGCCCACTCGCCGGCGAGCACCGAAGCGTGACCCACGAAGGTGGCGACGAAGGGAGTCGCCGGGCGGCCGTAGAGCACCTCCGGCGGGCCCACCTGTTCGAGCAGCCCCTGGTGCAGCACCGCCACCCGATCGCCCAGGTCGAAGGCCTCTTCCTGTTCGTGGGTCACCAGCACGGTGGTGATGCCGATTTCGCGAATCGCTTCGGCCAATTCCCGGCGGGTGCGCTCGCGGAGCATCGGATCGAGGTTCGACAGCGGCTCGTCGAGCAGCAGAAGCTTGGGATCCGGCGCCAGGGCCCGCGCCAGAGCCACCCGCTGCTGCTGGCCGCCGGAGATCTCCCCCACCCGCCGTCCCTCGAAGCCGACCAGGTCCACTAGATCGAGCATGCGGGCGATGCGCTCCCGGCGCTCCGCCGCCGGAAAGTCCCGTGCCTCCAGCCCGAAGGCGACGTTTTCGCCGACGGTGAGGTGGGGAAACAGCGCATAGTGCTGGAACACCATGCCGAAGCGCCGCCGCGCCGGCGACTGACCGGCAACGTCCTCGCCGCCCACCACGATCTCGCCGGAGTCCGGCGTTTCGAAGCCGGCCAAGAGGCGCAGCAGGGTGGTCTTGCCGCTACCGCTCGGACCGAGGAGAGCGAGGATCTCCCCTTCGCTCACCTCGAGCGAAAGATCGCGGATTACGTGCTGGTCGCCAAACCGCTTGTTCAGCCGGTCGAGGGCGAGAAATGACGAGGCCATGACGGGTCAGCGGTCGCCGCGACCACGCACCGTGCGGTCCCAGGTGGACATCCAGTCCGGGCCGTAGCGCTCCACGATGTCGCGATCGATCTCCGCCGGCACGATGCGGTTGAGCACGTCCTGCGCCCAGGCCGGCAGATCCTCCGCCGCCAAGTCGTTGCGCGCCGGCAGACGGAAGGCCTCGCGGGCGGCCAATTCCTGCGCCTCGGGGCTGCCCACCCACTCGATGAAACGACGGCCGAGATCCGGGTTGGGAGCGTTCTTCACCAACCCGATGGAATCGACGATGATCGGCGTGCCGCTGGCCGGAAAGGCGAAGGACAGGGGAAGCTCCCGCTCCCGCTGCCACAGGGCGTCGGTCAACTCCCACACCGTCAACTGGCCTTCCTGGCGCACCAGCTTCTCGACCATCAGCACCGGGTTGAGGACGTACTCCTTGGTCTGGGCGTCGAGGCGCAGCAACCAGTCGAAGCCCTCGCGGGTGTCGCCGGTGGTGCGCAAGGAGCGTTCGAGGATCGTGCCGAAGAAGATCCGCATGGTGCCACTCGCTAGCGGATCGCGGATCAGAATCTGATCGTCGAAACGCGGCGCCAGCAGGTCATCCCAATCGCGCGGCGCGTCCTCTTCGCTGATCGCGGCGGAGTTGTAGAGCAGCACCGGCGCGGTGCGGTAAACGGCAAAGAAACGGTCCTCCGGGTCGTTGAAGCCCTGCGGAATGGCGTCCGCCCAGGTCGGCTGGAAAGGCTCGAAGAGGCCCTCCTCGGCCGCCCGGGCGAAAATCGTCGACGGCCCGCCGAACCACACGTCCGCCTGCGGATTGGCGGTCTCCGAACGCACCCGGTCGTAGACCTCCTGCGACCCCATGTCGAGCCAGCGCACGTCGACGCCGGGATTTTGCGCCTCGAAGGTCTCCTCGAAGAGGGTCAGCAGATCCCGCCCGTGAGGGGAGTAGATCAGCAACCGCTCGGTGGAGTCGCCGCCGCCGCAGCCGCCGAACAGGGTGACCGCCAGCAAAAACATCGCCAAAGATCTCATCGGGTACCTCCAGACGCCGCCACTGCGGGTGCCCCCGGCCTCGCGTCAGCCAACGCGAGGAGGTTGGCGAACAGCCGATAGCCACCGGGCACGCCGGCCGGAAGCTGCCGGAAAAAAGCCAGGCCGGTGTAGATGTACAAGCCTTCGCCCACCGGCGCTACCAGCAGGCCGCCGCGCAGCGACTCACCGCCAGGATCGGCCATCGCCAGGAGGGGGGTAAAGGCCTCGTCCCAGGTGTCGGCCATGTAGAGGGAGCGCTCCTGCACCCAGCCGAGCCAGTCGCCTTCGTTCAGGCGGTTCGGCCGATGGAACACCGGATGGTCCGGCTGCAAGAGCTCAACCGCTGCCGTTTCGTCGGTCACCCGGCCGTGGGGGCGGGCGATGTCGAGGGCGAGCGGAGCGTAGGCGCCGCGCACGAAGTCGTACTGCTGGTACTGCACCAGCAGCAGGCCGCCGGCGCGCAGCCAGTCGAGGAGGCGCGGGTTGGCGCTGGTCAGAGCCGCGTCGGTCTCGTAGGCCCGGCTGCCGACAACGATGGCGTCGTAGGGCGACAGATCGCCGCCGGCCAGGGTCTCCGGCGCCAGCAGCTCCACCGGCAGCCCCACTTCCGCGAGGGCCTCAGGCACCCGATCCGACGCGCCGCGGATGTAGCCGATGCGCCCCAGATCCGGCAGGGTCAGTTCCATTGCGGCGATCCTCACCTCCGCCGGTCGCGGCTCGACGGTGGGCACCACATGGCGGTACTCGATCACCGGCAGACCGAGTCCGTAGCGCGTCTCCCCGGCGCGGGTCGCGACCACCGCCACCGGCCGGAGGGAATAGGAACCCGGTGCGAAGTCCGCCGGCGGAGAGACCGTCATCCGCACCGCCTCGCTGGTTCCCGGCCGCAGCTCAAAGGGAACCGGATCGACCGCCGGCCAACCCGGCGGCACCGCCAGCTCGACCCGGCCGTTCATCGCCTCGGCGGCGCGGGAGGTCAACAGAATCTCCAAGGCGCGCGTCTCGCCGTCGTTCACCGGCCACACCCGCAGGTCCCGCTCGACGGCGACCTCGATCGCCGGCACCACCCGCAGGGGCCGCCGGATCTCCCCTTCGGCCTGGTCCCGGCGGCGGTGGACCACCTCGCGGTCGAGGACGATCTGTCGCCCGTTGACGGTGAGGTGGAAGCGCGCTTTCAGCAGAGGAGGGCCAAAGGGCTCGCCCCGCACCCTGGACGGGACACCGCTCCAGTCGTAGAGGTCACCGTCGCGCGGAGAGCGCAGAAAGTACGGCACGCTGGCTGGGGCGTTCTCCGGCACCGTGGCCCGGAAGGCGCTCAGGTGGAAGCCCTTCTCCGGCTGGTTCGTACTCTGGAAGCGCGCCGCCCAGCCGGAGCGTTCCGGCAGCTCCGCGAGATCCGTGATCATCTCAATTTCCGTCGGACTCACCAGCTCGATCGCATCGAGGGACACCCAGGTTCCGGCGCCGGTTCCTGGCGGCGGTTTCCACAGCGCCGTTTCGAGCAGGAAGTCGGAGCCCGGCACCAGCAACTCGGCGTCGGTGTAGGCGTCGCGGGCGATGCCGGCCGAGGCCGCCACCAGCTCAGAGGCCACGGCAATCTTCTCGTCGATCAGATCCGCCGCGGGAGAGCCTGAGGCGGCCGCGAAGCGTGCCGAGTGCAGGGCATCGAGCAGTTCCACAGCCATCGGCAGCACCCGGTCGAGATCCGCTGGGGTCAACACTCCGTAGGCCGCCCGGGCGAATTCCGCGGCCCGAGCGAGATGACCTTCGACGGCCTGTCGCGCCTCCCCTTCCGGTAGGGTCTCGGCGATCGCTTCGAGGCGGGTGTCGATGCCCGCGAAGGGTTCATCGCCCTCCACTCCGGCGCCGCCGTCGGCCCACGTCAGGCGGCCCTCCTGCGGTCCGATCGGCTGCAGCATGCCCATGTCCTGACAGCGGTGCTGGCTGCGGCTTTCCATCGCGATCTGGAAGATCGACCGGCCGCCGACGGGCTCCACCCGCGACAGCTCGAAGTGCGCCGTCGCCCCCTCGGGATTCCACCAGGCGGCGCGGTAGAACGCTTGCGGACTCCACGGCGGCAGCCCTTCCTCGATCAGGTGGGGGAAGGCTTGCGGGTCGCCGGCCAGCTCGTAAATCTCCTCGGCGACGACGCCGGAAGCCTGGTGCTGACCGTGGCCGGCCCGCGCATCCGGCGGGAAAACCGCCACCAGCACCTGCGGCTTGAAGCGCCGGACGATGCGCACGGAGTCTTCCAGCAGCACCTCCCGCGGCCAGCGTTCGAAGGTCTCCTCCAGCGAACGGGTATAGCCGAAGTCATAGGCGCGGGTGAAGTACTGCCGAGCGCCATCGATACGCCGAGCCGCCTGCAGTTCGCGGCTGCGCAAGAGACCCAGACCCTCGCCGAGTTCCGGCCCGATCAGGTTCTGGCCGCCATCGCCGCGGGAAAGCGACAGGTACGCGGCCTCGCCCCCGAGGCCGCGGGACACCAGGGCGAGGAGGGTGGTGTCCTCGTCGTCCGGATGGGCGGCGATGATCATCAACCGCTTGTGAATCTGGAGCTTGGCGAGGGCCGCCTCGATGCGCTCCAGCCCGCCGGTGGTGGGCGGGGAGTAGGGATCCGGCCCCGGCACCCCGCCTCGAGCCGAAATGGGGAAAACGAAAAGAAGGGCGAGCAGAGCGAAACCGACCCATCCGGGAAAGGTCCGAAGGACAGCACGCGAAGGGGTTGAGCAGAGCACCGGAGGAATCAACCGTCCTGATCGTCAAAATGTGAACGCTTCGAGGGTGAGAGAAACTCACGCGAGAAGGAAAGTCTAGCACGCGGTCCGCACCCCGCCGGCGGGCGAAACGCCGCGGAAAGGGGTATCCTTTCAGTGCCATGATTGACTCCCAAGTCGTGACCGCGGCCAAGCCAGACGAACAGCAAGTCCTCGATGCATTCCGGCGCTGGGGCTACCTCGAAGCCGAGCTCGATCCCCTCGGCCGAATCCCCACTTCGCCCTTCGGCCAGCTCGACCTCGAAGGCGAAGCGGCGGACCGCGGGCGCCGGTTCTACTGCGGCCCGATCGCCGTGGAGTTCATGCACATCCCGGATCCGAAGCGCCGGCACTGGATCCAAGAGCGCATGGAGAGCGAGGCCCCGGAGGTGGACTCCGAGCGCATTCTCGATCGGCTGATGCGGGCCGAGATCTTCGAGCAGATGATCCAGTCCCGCTACCTGGGCTCGAAGCGTTTTTCCATCGAGGGAGTGACGGCGATCATCCCGTTCCTCGAAGAGGTGTTGAACACCGCCGCCGACCTGGGAGCCACCCACTCGGTGATGGCGATGAGCCACCGCGGCCGCCTCAACGTGATGACCCACGTCGTGGGCGTGCCCTTCGAGCACATCTTCGCCGGATTCGAGGACGTGGACCCGAAGAGCGTGCTGGGCGGCGGCGACGTGAAGTACCACATGGGCGCCACCGGCACCTTCCAGACCGCCGGCGGCCGCGAGGTCCACATGCATCTGGCCTCGAACCCCAGTCACCTGGAAGCGGTGGATCCGGTCGCCATCGGCCGGGTGCGCGCCAAGCAGACGCGCCTCGGCGATAACGAGCGCACTCGAGTGGTGCCGATCATCCTGCACGGCGACTCGGCCTTCGCCGGCCAAGGGGTGCTGGCGGAGGCCTTGAACCTGGCGGAAATCGATGGCTTCTCCGTCGGCGGCACCGTCCACGTGATCGTCAACAACCTGATCGGCTTCACCACCGAACCGCATGCCTATGGCTCCACCCGCTTCGCCACGGATGTGGCGCTGCGCTTGCCGATCCCCATCTTCCACGTCAACGGCGAGGACCTCGCCGCGGTGGCGCGCACCGCCCGGCTGGCGGCGGAGTATCGCTACGCCTTCGGCAGCGAAGTGGTGGTGGACGTGATCGGATATCGGCGCCACGGCCACAGCGAGATCGACGACCCCACCATCACCCAGCCCAAGCTCTACCGCGCGTTGAAGGATCACCCGCCCCTGTGGCAGATCTACGCCGAGCGCATCGGCCTCTCCGCGGAGGAGCGCGAAGCGAAAGTCCAGGCCATTCGTGACGACCTCGAACAGGCCCACAAAAAGGCCGGTTCCATGGAGAAGAAGCCCGCCCTGGCTCACCACCCGGAGTACTGGGACGAATACCAGGGAGGGCTTTACGATCCCGCCTACGAGGTCGACACCGGCGTCGACGCAGCGACCTTGGGCGCCGTCGCCCAGGGGTTGGTGCAGGTGCCCGACGGCTTCGACGTGCACCCCAAAGTCCAAAAGCTGCTCGAATTGCGGGCGGAAATGGGAGCTGGGAACAAGCCCGTGGACTACGGCATGGCGGAAGCCCTCGCCTTCGGTTCGCTGCTTGAGGAAGGCGTACCGGTGCGCCTCTCCGGTCAGGACAGCCGCCGCGGCACCTTCAACCAGCGCCACGCGGTGCTGATCGACGTTCAGGACGAAAGCGAAGTCGTCCCCCTCGCCGGCCTGGCGCAGGGAGGCGCCTTCTTCGAGGTCTACGACTCGATGCTCTCGGAAGCGGCGGTGATGGGCTTCGAATACGGCTTCAGCCGCGACTACCCGGAGACCCTGGTGTTGTGGGAAGCGCAGTTCGGCGACTTCGTCAACGGCGCGCAGATCATCATCGACCAGTTCGTCTCCGCCGCCGAGGACAAGTGGGGCCTGCTCTCCGGCCTGGTGCTGCTGCTACCCCACGGCTACGAGGGCCAGGGGCCGGAGCACTCGAGCGCTCGCGTCGAACGCTTCCTCGCCCTTGCCGCCGAGGACAACATGCAGATTTGCCAGCCTTCGACAGCGGGCCAGTACTTTCACCTGCTCCGCCGGCAGGCGCTGCGCTCCTGGCGCAAGCCGCTGGTGGTGTTCACGCCGAAGTCCATGCTGCGGCACAGAGATTCGGCCTCGGAGCTGGCGGTCTTCGAAGCGCCGCGCTTCCGGCCGGTGGTCGCCGACCCGAAGATCGAGAACGCCCAGCGCATCCTCATCTGCAGCGGCAAGATCGGCCACGAAATGATCCGCCAGCGGCAGAAGCTCGGCGACGACACCACCGCCGTATTCTTCCTCGACCAGTTCTACCCTTTCCCGAAGATAGAGCTCCAGTCTGAGCTGGAAAAACATCCGGAAGCTCGGCAGCTCATTTGGGTCCAGGAAGAACCCGCCAACATGGGCGGCCTGGAGTTCGTCATCCCGCGCCTGCGCCACTCCGTGAGCGACCGCCTACCGGTGAGTTCCATCAAGCGCTCCGCCAGCGCCAGCCCCTCCACCGGCTCCGCCAAGGCCCACGCCATCGAACAGAGAACGCTGTTGGAGCTGGCCTTCCCGCGGAAGACCGAAGAGGGCTAGACCTCTAGGAGCCAGCCGCCGGCCGCGCCCAGCGCTCCCACAGCACCGAAGCGACGATCGCCAGCAGACCGGCGAAGGCGTTGAGGGCTACATCCCGCCAGTCGAAAAAGCGCTCCGGCACAAAGTGCTGGAGCAGCTCGTCCGTCCAGCCGAGAAACGCCGTCGCGCCGAAGGCCAGCCACGCCGCCGGCCGGAGCGGCCGGCGCAGCGCGAAGCCCGCCAAGAGCAGGGCGCCGAGCAGGCCATACTCCAGAAAGTGAAAGGCCTCCTCCGGATAGGTCATGCGGAACAGAAACAGGCCATAGACCAGCCCCAAAGCGCCGAACAACAGCAACTCCCGCCGGTTCGGCCGGCGACCGTTCTTCAACACCCACACCACCCCCACCACCGCCGCCGTCACGAACAGGGCGGCGACGAAAAAGCGCAGCATCCCCTGCGCCCGCAACACATTCGCCACCGGCCGCCCAAAGGCCGCCATGGCGTAGATCGAGAGCATCACCAGAGCGGCCGCCCCAAAGAGGCGGCGCTGCCGGCGGGCGAGAGAAGAGACTAGATCGACCAAAGTCCGGCGACTCTAACAAGGGGATGGGGCGGTCCGGTGGCAAGGCATGGCGCAGAAGATCAGATTCCGACCCTGAGCCGCTCGTCCTCGACCGGACGCTTTTCGGGTACGAGCTCTCGTTTCAACAACCACGACGTCAGGAGACCCCACCGAATCAGTACGAAGCCAATAGCTGGGACAGCTCAACGAAACCCTTGATCGCAAGGCTCTCGGGATTGGCTCGGTGCAGAGCTTGCGGTGCCGATAAGCGAAGTGTGCGATTTCGCGCACCCATCTCCTCTCCAGCGCGCTCATAGCTGGTGACTTCCAGGTCGACCTGCATGGTGCCTGCGTCCGAGATCGCCAGAGGCCTCACGATCTCTGCTCGAAGCTCCTCCTGAGTGAGATCCAGGAATCCGTGGATGACGGCCACTCGCAGAAGCGCCTGCACTTGGTTGAAGCTCAGAAGAATTTCCGACGACCGGCGGAGTTCGCCCGATCTGCTGCGCTGCTCCCTGCGCAGCCTTCCGTCGCCATGCACCAGATAGACCGTCCGACCTCCTGAAAGGCCGCCGAGGTAGGTCACGGTCAGCACGGTCGTCTGGGGATCCGTATCGAACGAGAAAGTCCTCGAAACCTCTGCTTCGCTGGAGCCGCCGCTGGGTGACGGCGGAGCAAGAAAGACCCAGATGCCAGCAAAAGCCACCGCCAAAGCCAAAATGCGAAGTAGCTTCATGGTCAGAACTCCAGGCCGAAGCCATTCAACGGGTCAAAGGTGACTCCAGCGTGACAGTCGACCAGAACGAGGTCAAACCACAGGTCCGGACCGTAGGGTTCGGCGACTCCACGGGCAGGTCCGTGGAGGTGCAATATGCTGGAAGCTCGTGGCAGACTATGAGGTGTCGAATCCGGCCTATCGTCGGGCACCGAGGAGCAGCCATGAGAAGTGCTTCAGACCCTTCAAAACTCCAGATTCGGGGTCCAGCGACAGCCGTTGTCGTCATGATGCTGTGCCTCGCCTTCGCGGGCGGGGCCGATGCGGCGTCCGAGGCCGAGGGATGCCCGAACCAGGCCGCCGCCCTATACCTCGACGGCACCGGCTCCGCCCCGGTCGAAGTCGAGGCCTTGCGCGAGGAACTCGGTGAATTCGTCAACCACTGCAACTACACCCTCGCGACGAAAGACCTCGAAGAAGCCGTCGGCGATTGCGCCGTGACGGCGGTGACCATCGAAGGTTCGGAGCCCCTACCGCGTCTTCTGACCATGAACAAAGGCTGGGACGAAGTGTTAGGGCAGGAAGAAGTCAGCCCGTCGGACGGCGAAATGGCCTGGACCTGGACGGGCGACGCCCTGAACTGTGACGAGGCCGGATGACTGGATGGCGAAGGGGTGCAGGTGCTCCTTTGCGGCAAGGAGTTCGGCTTGAAAGACGGCGAGGAGAACGGTCCCAGGACGGTTGTCCAAGTCCGCTT
Source organism: Acidobacteriota bacterium (assembly GCA_039030395.1). NCBI lineage: Bacteria > Pseudomonadati > Acidobacteriota > Acidobacteriota bacterium. The sequence goes on along the minus strand of JBCCEF010000003.1, from coordinate 79,117 downwards.
CGAACCGGAGAGCGCACCCTAGCCTGAGCGACGGAACGCGGAAAACCTACCGACCCTCGGCCGGCAGCCGCTCGAAGCTCCCGGAGACCACCAACGGCGCCGGCGGCCAGTTGATGGTTTTGCCCGTTCCGATGTTCTCGCAGGTCGAGAGTTCCACCCGGAGGCTGCCGCGGACGCCATCAGCGTCGCTTCGCGTCTGGAGATAGCCTTTCGCACCGTCCTCATCCTCCGGCCGATCGACCTGAAATCCCAACCTCTCCTTGATGTGCTCGGCGGGGGTTGGAGGACGCTCCGAAGGGCGGCAGCGCAGCGTCTGATACCTGCCCCCGAGTTCCAACGAAAACACTAGATTCGTCCCGGAAGCAGGCCTCCCCTCGCCGTCGGTTACGACAGTGAAATCCCAACCCACCGCGCGAAGTTCGAGCCGGTCCTTCCCAACCCGACCGACCTCAGCGCCCGGACTGGCGTCGTCAAAACCCAATTCCGCAGGAACGCCGAAAAGCGACGAGGGAACCAACCCGAAAATGGGCAAGGCGGATCGCGGCTTCACCACGCGCACTTCGAAGGATGGGCTTCCGGAAGTTGCCGAGAACCTCTCCACGACCGACTCTTCCTTCTGAACCCCGATCACGAAGACGACTACGAGCAGCGCCAGCGCCCCGAAGACCAGCCATTTCTTCATGACACTGATTCTGACTGCGGAATATGGCAGCGATGGGGCAGCCGAAGGTTGGCACGGGTCAAGCTACTGCCTTTTCCGTGAAGCCTTAGGGGGACCAGTTCCCATCTGAAAATACAACTGAAGCTACAGCAGACAATCGGAGATCAACTCATCTCCAGGCAAACCGACGTGAACAATGAACCTACGAAGAACGCCTTGAAGCACCTTGATGCGCTAAACGACGACGAGATCGATTACTCCGACATTCCGGAGTTGGACGACGAATTCTTCCGCTCTGCACGAGTCGCCGTGCCGCCGGGCAAGAAGCAGCTCACCATCCGCCTGGATCGCGACGTCCTAAGCTGGCTGAAATCCCAGGGCCGGGACTATCAGAGCCGCATCGATGCCATCCTCCGGGCCTACTATGAGGCACATCGAGACGCCAGCAAATCTGAAAAACGGCCGGAGTACTGGCGTGGATACACATCCTGTCCGGCTACTTTCCCGCTATTGAGTTCCATCGGTCGACTCCTTGCCCAGCCAAAACGCAAACAGTCTCTTCAACCATCTTGCTCCACCCCGCACAATTGGATATAAATGCTAAAGGTCGAAACATAGCACGCAGCGAGCGACATAAGCATCATTGCATGAATTAATGCCTAGTAGGTACTACGAGGGAAGAGAATGCAGACTCCGAATCTCGCAGATTGGATGCAAGCCTGGGGATCAGTCGCCACAGCAGGAATTTCGTTCCTTCTGCTCCTTCAACTTGCAATTCTATGGAGACAACTGCGATCTGCCTCACAATGGAACAAGCTGAATGCAGCCTTCACATATTTTAGTACCGATGTCATCATGGACAGAGAGCGAGCTGCAAACGAAGCTCTTGGGATCTGCGACTTCGACCTTGTTAACTCCGACAATGCATTGACCGAAGCCCAACTCCTAACGCTCAAGAAAGACAAGGATGCATATCAGGAGGTAAAGAATTTTCTAAATATCATAGAAGACTATTCTACGGCCGTTCATCTTGGGGCCATCGACGAAGAGGCAGCCTACAATATGATCAGCGTACTTCTGACGCGATGGGTCAAGCTCTTGAGAACTTTCATCGATGATAGGCGAGTAATGCTCGGTAACGAGAGAATCTATGGAGAATTGGAGAGACTCTGCCAAGTGTGGGCTTGCAAGATGGACGAGGAAGACCAAGAAAGTGCGGCCAAAATGGAGCAAGTCAAGTCTGAAGCACGCCGAGGGGCTCCGAGAAAGGTCTGAGGGCCATCGCCTTTGTCGAATAGCAATTTGCCGTTGATCGAGCCCTCGAACGCGATCAATGGTCTATAGGATATCGAAAAGCCCTAAACGTGCCTGGAACCCCCCGGTCTATTTTTCTGCCTTGGGGATTGATCTCCTCAATCCATCTGTTTCCGCAGCACCGTCGGAATATCGTAGTCGTCTACGCTCGACCAGTTGGGGCCGTAGCCGCCACTGTCGTCGCCGCGGTTGTGGGCGATGGCCTTGCGGTAGAAGGGGACTTCCGGAGCTTCCGCCGCGACGACTTCTTCGCCTTCCGGCTTGGGGGCTGCTGGCGTCGGAGCCGCTTGGCGGGGGGCCGGGCGGGACTCGAAGAAGTCGTCGTCCGTGGCCGCCGCCACCGGGGTTTCGGTGAAGCCGCGGACGGGCTGCATTTCGCGGTCCATGTCGTCCAGGTCGCGGTCGAAGCCGGTGGCGATGACGGTGACTTTCATACCCTCTTCCAGGGATTCGTCGATCACCATGCCGGAGATGATGTTGGCCTCGGAGTCGACGGATTCCTGGATGATGCGGGCCGCCTCGGCCACCTCGTGCAGGGTGAGGTCGTGACCGCCGGAGATGTTGAGCAGCACCCCCCGGGCACCCTGGATGGAGGTTTCCTCCAGGAGCGGTGAGGAGATCGCCCGCTGGGCGGATTCGATAGCGCGGTTTTCGCCCTTGGCGATGCCGGTGCCCATCAGCGCCATGCCCATGCCGGTCATGATGGTGCGCACGTCGGCGAAGTCGACGTTGATCTCGCCGGGCACGGTGATCAGGTCGCTGATGCCCTGCACCGCCTGGCGCAGCACGTCGTCGGCGATGCGGAAGGCTTCGGACAGCGGGGTGCCACGCTCGACGAAGGACAGCAGCCGCTCATTGGGGATGGTGATCAGGGTGTCGACGGCGGAGCGCAGCTCGTCGACGCACTGTTCCGCGTAGCGCATGCGGCGCTTGCCTTCGAAGCCGAAGGGCTTGGTGACCACCGCCACCGTCAGGGCGCCGATTTCGGACGCCAGGGAGGCGATGATCGGTGCCGCGCCACCGCCGGTGCCGCCGCCGAGGCCGGCGGTCAGGAACACCATGTCGGCGCCGTCGAGGAACTCCAAGATCTTCTCGGTGTCTTCGAGGGCGGCTTTGCGGCCGATCTCCGGATCGGCACCGGCCCCCAGGCCGCGGGTGAGCTGCTTGCCGATCTGCAGCTTCATCGGTGCCCGGCAGTTCTGGAGCGCCTGCTGGTCGGTGTTGGCAGCGATGAATTCGATGCCGCGCAGCTCGGCGTCGATCATGCGGTTGACGGCGTTGCCGCCGCCGCCGCCGACGCCGATGACGCGGATCTTGGCCGGGAAGGACTCGCTCGGACCCTCGTCCAGGCTGACCGCCAGGTCGAGATCGCTCAGGGTGTCTTCGTCTTCGAAAAGGATCATTGGGCTACCCCCGTTCGGGTGGAAGTGGAAATGGTGGAAATCTGGATTCGGAGGGTCGTGGTCACGGTAGGGACCGACGGACCTTCCGGGAAAGTCATGGAATCGAATCGGGCTAGTCGGCGCTGGCGAAGTTTGGGCATTCGGGCGACCATCAGAGCAGGTCCTCGAACATGCCGCGCAGGCTGCCCATCACGCCCTTGACGCTGAAGCTCGCGCGGCGCTTGGGCTCCCGCCGACGGTCCATGTCGCGGCCCCACAAGAGCAGGCCGGAGGTGGCGCACCAGGCCGGGGAATTGATCACGTCGACCAGGCCGCCGAGGCCGCGCGGCAAGCCGTAGCGCACGCCGGTGTCGAAGATCTGCTCGGCCATTTCCACCAGGCCGTCGAGCTGCGCGCCGCCGCCGGAGAGCACCACGCCGCCGCGCAGCCGCTCGTCGAAACCGTGCTTGGCGAGGTCTTCGCGCACCAGCGAGAACAGTTCCTCGGCGCGCGGCTGGAGGATGCCGCAGAGTTCTTTCTTCGGTACCACCCGCTCGGCACCGCCGGCGACGCTCGGCACGGCCACCCCCTGCTGGTCGGTGACCATGGCAGCGACGCAGCAACCGTTCTTGACCTTGATGCGCTCGGCCTCGGAGAAGGGGGTGCGCAGCACCATCGCCAGGTCGTTGGTGAAGTGGCCGGCGCCGATCGGCAGCACGGCGCTGTGGTACGGCTCGGAATCCAAGAACAGGGCGTACTCGGAGGTGCCACTGCCGATGTCCAGGAGCAGAACGCCCAGCTCGCGCTCGTCCGGCGTCAGGACCGCCGCGGCGCAAGCCAGCGGCTCGAACACCATTTCGATCACCTCGATGCCGGCGCGATTGACACAGGTGAGCAAGGTCTTCGAGCGGGTGACGTTGCCGGTGACCAGATGGACCGTGACCTCCAATCGGCTGCCGAGCATCCCGAGGGGATCGCCGATGCCGCCCTGCTCGTCGACCAGGAACTCCTGCGGGATGGCGTGCAGGATTTCCCGGTCCGACGGCAACGCCGCCGCCTGGGCGGCGTCGAGCACCCGCTGGATGTCCTGGTGGGTGATCTCCCGGTCGCGGCGGGAAACGGAGACCATGCCGCGGGCGTTGACGCTTCGAATGTCCGCGCCGGCGACACCGACATAGGCGCGGGAGATCTCCACCCCGGCCATCACCTCGGCTTCTTCGCTCGCCGCTTTGAGGGCGTCGACGGTGGCCTCGACGTTGACGATGTTGCCCTTGCGGGTGCCGCGGTTGGGCGCTTCGCCGCGCCCCACCACTTCCATCGCCCCCTGCTCGTCCACTTGACCGATCAGTACACCGACCTTAGAGGAGCCGATATCGATTCCGACGTAGTAATCCTGAGGTTTGCTCATGTCACATCCTCTGCTCGTGAAACGCCCTGCCGGACGTAATTCGATGCATCCATGCCGGCTCCCCAACCGGCCTTGCCCGGTCGCAACACGATGCGACCGGCGAAGCGCAGATCCAAAGATTCAAGACCCGGATAGCGCGTTTCGATTTCCCCCAGAAGAAAGTTCAGTCGACCCGCCTTCGGTTCGATCTGTCCCGCCCGCACCAGTAGCGGAAAGGGCAACGCGTCCGTCAAGAGGCGCGCCTCGTCCGGCGCCAGCATTTCCACTTCCCGCACGCCCCGCGCCCAGGTGGGCTCGGCGGCCCGCAGTTCGGCCAACAGTCCGAGCGCTCCGGGCACCCCGACTCTCGGTTCCTCGCCGCCGGTGACCAGCGGCAGGTCGACCGCTCCCCTCTCGCCCTCCGCCTCGATCGGCCGGCCGGTGGCGTCCGTCAACCAGGCGGCCCCATCGATCGGCACCCGCGCCGCCGGCCGGCGCTCGACCACCTGCACCACCAGCCGTCCGGGCAGTTCCTTGGATACTTCCAGCCCGGCGATCCACGGATGGCCCGCCAGCCGGGCGTCCACTTCTTCGAGCGGCAGGATGAGCAGGTTGCGCCCGGCGAGCGGCTGGAGCGCCGCTTCGATCCAACCCAAGGGCACCTCTTCGGCACCGGCCACCACCGTCTCTTGGAGAGCGAAGCCCGGCGTCGAAACGGCCCAGTAGCCACCGCCCAACGGCAGGCCGACCAGGAGAACCGCCAGGGACAGTGGCCGCCACAGGGAGCGCAGCAGGCCGCGCTTCTTGCGCCGCGGCTTGACCGGCCGGCGGCGGAAGGGCAGCACCTGGCCGCCGGAGGGCTTGAGCGGTCCCAGCACGGTGCTCGGCCGCAGGGTCGGGTCGTCGCTCATTCCCCTCCCTCCGCGGCGCCGTCTTCGGCCAGGCGCAGCCCGAGCTTGTAGATGTCGCCGGCTCCCAAGGTGAGCACCACGTCCCCCGGTGACACGTCCTCGGCGACCAGCGGCGGCGCGTCCTGCCAGCGCGGGCAGTGGCTGACGTGCCGATGGCCGCTCGCCACCGCCGCCTCGATGATCTGCTCCGCCGACACCCCCGCGATGGGCTCCTCGCGGGAGCCGTAGATATCCGTCACGTAGGCCCGGTCCGCCGCCAGCAGGGCGCGACCGAAGTCCTCCGCGTGGTCCCGCGTGCGCGAGTAGAGGTGCGGCTGGAACACCGCATGGACGCGGCCCTCGGGGTAGCTCTGGTGCGCCGCCTGGAGAGTAGCCCGCACCTCCGTCGGGTGGTGGGCGTAGTCGTCGATCACCGCCGCGCCGCGCCAGGTTCCCAGATGTTCGAAGCGCCGGTGGACGCCGCTGAAGGAGGCCAGGGCCTCGCTGATGCGAACGAAGTCCACCTCCATCGCTAGCCCCACGGCGATCGCCGCCAGGGCGTTGCGCACGTTGTGCTCGCCGGGCATCGGCAGCTCCACCTCGCCGAGGATGCCGCTCTGCGAGCTGCGCACCTTGAAGCGGGTGCCGCCGACGGTGGCTTCGAGGTCGTAGGCGGCGAGTTCCGCCTGCGGCGACAGGCCGTAAGTGACCACCCGGCGGCGGCGCAGGGCCGGCAGCAGGGTTTGGATGTTGGGATCGTCCAGGCACAGGATCACCCGGCCGAAGAACGGCACCCGGTTGGCGAATTCGCTGAAGGCCTCGCGGATGGCCTCGAGATCCGGATAGGTGTCGAGATGCTCGCGGTCGATGTTGGTGACCACCGCGATCACCGGGTGGAGACGAAGGAAGCTGCGGTCGTACTCGTCCGCCTCGGCCACCAGGTAGTCGCTCTGGCCGAGACGGGCGCCGGTGCCCAGGGCGCGTACCCGCCCGCCGACGATCACCGTCGGGTCCAACCCGGCGTCGGTGAGGACGGTGCCGATGAGCGAGGTGGTGGTGGTCTTGCCGTGGGTGCCGGCCACCGCCACGCCGTATTTGAGGCGCATCAGCTCGGCGAGCATCTCCGCCCGACGCACCACGGTGACGCCTCGGCCGCGTGCCGCCTTGACCTCGGGGTTGTTTTCATTGACGGCGGAGGAGATGACCAGCAGGTCCACTCCGCCGTTCAGGTTCTCTGCCGAGTGCCCCTGACACACCCGCGCGCCGAGCCCCTCGAGGCGGGCGGTGACGTCCGTGGCAGCCAGGTCCGAGCCGCTGACTTCGAAGCCATTGTCGAGCAGGACCTCGGCGATGCCGCTCATGCCGGTGCCGCCAATGCCGACGAAGTGAAGCCGGCGGAGGCCGAAGCGTTGAAAGATCATCGCCCCCTCCCTCTCGCTGCCAGCTCCTCGACGCGGTCGGCAATGGCCGCGGCGGCGTTCGGCGGCGCCAGGCCGCGAGCCGCTCGCCCCATTGCCGCCACTCGCTCGGGGTCCTCGAGCAGTCCGAGGAGCACTTGCTCCAGCCGGCTGCCGGTCGAGCCTTCACCGGTCCGGACGACGACGGCAGCACCGGCATCGGCGAGATGCCGGGCGTTGTTGATCTGGTGCCCGCCGGCGAGGGCCAGGGGAACGAGCACCGAGGGGCGGCCGGCGGCGCAGATCTCCGCCGTGGTGATCGCTCCGGCGCGGGAGATCAGCAGATCCGCGGCGGCCACTTCGTTCACCACCGCCGGCAGGAAGCCCGCCACCCGGAAGCGCCCGGCAGCGTCCTCCGCGGCGTCGGCACCGGACGCGTCGAGACCGGCTGCCGCATAGGCCGCGAGGGTCGCCTCCTCTTTGCCGCGGCCGGCTTGGTGCAGCACCGTCAGCCCGGGGAAACGGTCGGCAAGGCCGGCGAGGGCGCGGGGCACCTCCTCGTTGAGCTCCACCGCACCCTGGCTGCCGCCGAGGACCAGCACCCGGATCGCCTCGCCAGGGGCTGAGCGCTCGGGCACCGCGTGGAACTCCTGGCGCACCGGAACGCCGGTGACCCAGGCCGGGCAGTGCAGGCGGTCCGCCGTCGCCGAGTAGGCCACCGCCGCGCCGCTCGCCCAGCGCGACAACCAGCGGTTGGCGACCCCCGCCTCGGCATTGGGCTCGACCAACAGGCTGGGGCAACCGGCGAGGCGCGCGCCGATCACCGCCGGCGCCGAAACGTAACCGCCGGTGCCCACCGCCACGTCCACCCCCAGGCGACGGATCCGGCGGCGCGCCGCCAGCGCCGAGCGCCCGGTGGTGACCAGGGCACCGAGCTGGCTGAGCATCCCGCGGCCCACCAGCGGCCGTGCCGGCAGGGCATCGAAGGTGCCGCCGCGCTCCGTCACCAGGCGCGCTTCCAAGCCGTCGGCGGAGCCGGTGAATCGGGTGGACCAGCCGCGGATGGTGAGTTCGTCGGCCACCGCCAGGGCGGGGAAGACGTGGCCGGCGGTGCCGCCACCGGCGAAGAGTGCGAGATGACCGCTCATGCGTGCTCCGAGATGTTCAAGAGCAGGCCGCAGGCGGCCAGGGTCATCACCAACGACGAACCGCCGTAGGAGATGAAGGGCAGCGGAATGCCCTTGGTCGGCAGCAGCGCCACGGCGACGCTGGTGTTGATGATCGCCTGCATGACGATGCTGGTGGTCAAGCCCCAGGCGAGGTAGCGGCCGAAGAGGTCCGGCGCCCGAAGGCCGGCCCGCACGCCACGCCACAGGAACACCATGAACAGGCCTACCACCGCCAGGGCGCCAACCATCCCCAGTTCCTCGGCGACGATGGCGAAGACGAAGTCCGAGTGGGGATAGGGCAGAAAGTACTGCTTCTGCATACTGCCGCCGAGGCCCAGGCCGGTCACCCCGCCGGAGCCGACGGCGATCAGCGACTGGAGCGCCTGGTAGCCGGTGTTCAGGGGATCCTTCTCCGGATCGAGGAAGGCGAACAAGCGCTCGCGCCGGTAGGGCACGGCGATCACCAGCACGTAGACCAGCGGAATCACCACCGCCGCCGCGGCGATCAAGTAGCGCCAGGCGAGGCCCGCCAGGAACACCATGGTGAAGGAGACGGCCACCATCAGCACGGCGCTGCCGAGGTCTGGTTCGAGCACCACCAGGGCGCCAAACAGACCGGTCACCACGGCGCAGGGCAAGAGCAGCGTCTTGTGATTGACGTGGTCGATTTTGCGATCGATCTGGTAGGCCAGGAACAGCACCAAGGCGATCTTCGCCCCCTCGGACGGCTGGATCGAGAACGGTCCGACGAAGAACCAGCGGCTGGTGCCGTTGACCTCCGGCGAGAACAACACCGCGATCAGGGCGAGGAGCGCCAGCCCGAGGGCGCCGTAGACCACCGGCACGTTGCGCAGCCGGCGGTAGTCGAGGTGCATCAGCGCCGCCATCAACAGGCAACCCAAAACTGCCGCCGCCGCCTGTTTGGCGAGGAACGGGTTGACCGATAGGCCGCGTTCGCGAGCCACCGCCGCGCTCGCCGAATACACCATCACCAATCCGAAGCCGACGAGCAGGACGATCACCGTGAAGAGCCATTTGTCAAAGGCGAGCTTCTTCGCCATGGGGCCCTCCGAACCGCGCCGCGGCTCCGCCGACGACGGCTGAAACCAGTTGCTGGAAGTGCTCGCCCCGCTGGGCGAAGCTCGAAAACTGATCGAAACTGGCGCAGGCCGGCGACAGGAGCACGACGTCCCCCGGCTGCACCTTGCCGGCGGCGGAAGCGACCGCCGCGTCGAGGGTGCCGGAACGCTCCATTGGCGCTGCCCCGGCGAGGACCCGCTCGAAGGCACCGGCGGCCTCGCCGATCAGGTACACCCGCCGCGCCTTGCGCGCCACCGGCAGGGCGAGGGCCGAGGGATCCTCCCCCTTGGCACGGCCGCCGAGGATGAGATGGACGGCGCCGTCGGGCAGATCCTGCAGGGACTTGATGGTGGCCGAGGCGTTGGTGCCCTTGGAGTCGTCATACCACGCGACGCCGCGGGCGAAGGCCACCCGCTGCATGCGGTGCGGCAGCCCGCGGAAGGTCGCCAGGCCTTCGCGCAGGGCGGCCGGCGGCACTTCGGCGGCGCGCGCCAGAAGCGCCGCCGCCATAGCGTTCTCCAGGTTGTGGGCACCGGCCAGCGGCACCTCCGAGCGCTCGAACAAGAACTCCGGTGCGGCGTCCGGCGAGATCTCCATCACCCGGCCGTCGTCCAGACAGCAACCGTCGGCCACCGGCTCGGTGGTCGAGAACCAGCGCACCCGCGGTCCGCCTTCGAGTTCGCTCGCCGAGGCCTTCGCATGGACGTCCCCGGCGTTGAGCACGGCCACGTCGCCAGCGCCCTGGCGGCGAAAGATCCGCCGCTTAGCGGCGACGTAGTCGTCGAAGGCAGCGTAGCGGTCCAGGTGATCCGGCGCCACGTTGAGGAGCGCCGCCGCTTGCGGCCGGAAGGTGTCCGTTGCTTCGAGTTGGAAGCTCGACAGTTCGACGACGAAGGAACGGCCCGGCGACCCCTCGACCCGCGCTGAAAGCGGCTCACCGATGTTGCCGCACACTTCCGTCTCGTGACCGGCCGCTCGCAGCATGGCTCCGGTGAGAGCGGTGGTGGTGCTCTTGCCGTTCGAGCCAGTGATCGCCACCAGGGGTCCGGCGACCAGCGGGAAGGCCAGCTCGACCTCCGCCAGCACCGGCACCCCGCGGCGCCGCGCATCGGCGAGGAGCGGCCGGTCCGGCGGCACGCCGGGGGAGAGGATCACCGCGTCCACGCCCTCCGGTAGCTCCCGCGGATCGTCACCAGCGAGCACCTCGACGTCCGGCCCTTCGCGCAGAGCCAGTTCCTCGGCGCCGCGGCGGTCGACGCCCACCACCGCCACGCCACGCGCCCGCAGCAGGCGCATGGCCGCCACCCCGGACACTCCCAGCCCGTAGACCAGAACGCGCCGCCAGGGCGGCCACGGAACGGAGTGGGAAGCGTGCTCGTTCATCGCAGTTTGAGGGTCGAGAGAGCGATCAGGGCGAAGACGGCGGCGAGAATCCAGAAGCGGACGATGATCTTCGGCTCAGCCCAGCCGGCAAGTTCGAAGTGGTGATGCAGCGGGGCCATGCGGAACACCCGACGGCCGGTGAGCTTGAAGGAGGCCACCTGCAGAATCACCGACAGGGCTTCGAGCACGAAGATGCCGCCGACCAGCACCAGGACGATCTCTTGCTTGGCGAGGATCGCCACGATCCCGATGGCGGCGCCGATGGAGAGGGATCCGACATCGCCCATGATGACTTCCGCCGGGTGGGCGTTGAACCACAGAAATCCGACCCCGGCCCCCACCAAGGCGGCGCAGAACACCGCCACCTCACCGGCGCCGGCGACGTACTCCACCTGGAGATAGGAAGCCACCACTCGGTTGCCGGCCACATAGGTGAACACCGCGTAGGTCGAGGCGGCGATCAGGGTGACCCCGATGGCCAAACCGTCCAGCCCATCGGTCAGATTCACGGCGTTCGACGAACCCACCAGAATCAACACCACGAAGGGGATGTAGAGAATCCCCAAGGGCAAGACCACCTCTTTGAGGAAGGGGAGCGCCAGACTGTCGCTGAAGGCGTAAGCGTCAGGCAGGCCGCGCAGGGCGAGGGCGGCGCCGACGGCAGCCAGCACCTGGAAGGCGAACTTGGCCCGCGCCGTCAGGCCCAGGTTGCGGTGACGGCGAACCTTCAGAAAATCGTCGGCGAAGCCGACGGCGGCGAAGGCGACGGTGACCGCCAGGGCAATCCAAACATAGAAGTTGGTGAGGTTCGCCCACAACAACGTCGAAACGACCAGCGCCGCAAGGATCAGAATACCGCCCATGGTCGGAGTTCCGGCTTTGATCTGGTGGCTCTCCGGACCTACATCGCGAATGTTCTGGCCGATGGACATCGCCCGCAGAGTCCGGATGAAGCGCGGGCCGAGGAGCAGCGACAGGAGCAGCGCCGTCACGATCGCCCCGGCGGCCCGGAAGGTGATGTACCGGAAAACGTTGAAAGCGGCGAACTGATCGGCGAGCGGCACCAGCAGGTGGTAGAGCATCAGGCCTTCCCCCCTGCCTCGTCGGCATCTTTTTGCCGCAGGGCGGAGACCACCTCTTCGAGGGCAACGCCGCGAGATCCCTTGACCAGCACCACGTCGCCCTCGGTCACCTGGCCGACGGCCCACTTCGCCGCCGCCGCGGCATCCTTGAACCACTTGGCCGCGGCACCGCCGGCCTTCGCCCCGGCCACCAGCGCCTTCGCCTCTTCACCCACTCCGGCGATCGGCGAATAGCCCGCCTCGGCGGCCTGTCCTCCGACTTCGCGGTGGAAGCGCTCCGTCTCGGGTCCGAGTTCCCGCATCTCGCCGAGCACCGCCCAGCGGCGCTTACCGGACAGGGCGGCGACGCCTTCGAGGGCCGAGATGGCGGCTTCGGGATTGGAGTTGTAGGAGTCGTCGACCAGAGTCGCTCCCAGCTTCAACTTGTGGACTTCGCCCCGGCCGGCGACCGGGCGCACGTCGCCCAGAACCGCGGCGATGTCCTTGACATCGACTCCCAAGGCGAACGCACAGGCCGCCGCCGCCAGCGCGTTGGCGATGTTGTGGGAGCCGATCAGCGGCAGCTTCACGGCCACGTCGCGACTGCCCAGGCGCATGCGGAAGCGGCTACCGGGCCGCTTGCCACGCAGCGGCTCGACCTCGTGAACCGAAGCGTCGAGGGTCGGGCGGGTGGGCGGCGCGCCGTCCGCTTCCGTTTCGATCTGCGGCACCGGCGGCTCCACCGTGGCGGGATAGCCGAACCACACCACCCGGCAAGGGACCTCACGGCTGGCCGTCGTTTCCAGGTGCCGCAGCACCACCCGGCAAACTTGGCGGTCGTTGGCGTTGGCGACGATAATGCCGCCCGGCTGCAGCCCGTCGAGGATCTCCGCCTTGGCTTCGGCGATCGCATCGAGGGTGCCGAAGAACTCCAGGTGGGCCGGGCGCACATTGAGGAGCATCGCCACTTCCGGGCGCCCCAAGCGGCTGATCTCGCGCAGTTCCCCGGGGGTGGACATGCCCATCTCCGCCACCATCCACTCGGTGTCGTCCGGGATATTCAACAGGGCGAGGGGAAAGCCGTACAGGTTGTTGAGATTGCCCGGACTCTTGGCGACCCGGAAGCGTCGCTTGAGCATTGCCGCCAGCAGCTCTTTGGTGGTGGTCTTGCCGGCGGAACCGGTGATCGCCACCAGCCGCTCGGGGACCTGCTTGCGCACCGCCCGGGTGAGGTCGTGAAGGGCCTGGAAGGTATCCGGCACCTGGATCAGCACCGACTCCGCCGGCGCTTCGGTGGAGCGTTCGACCACCGCCGCCGCCGCGCCGGCGGCGAGGGCGGAGCGCACGTAGCGGTGCCCATCGGTGCGCTCGCCGGGCAGCGCGAAAAACAGCTCGCCCCCACGCACCGCCCGGGAGTCGATGGCGACCCCCTCGAAGACGGCGCCGGCAGCGGTCACGGAGGTAGCCCCCATGGCCGCTGCCGCCTCAGCCACCGACCGCCTCACCGTACCTCTCCTCGAGGGCCTCCAAGGCCTCCTCGCGATCGCTGAAGGCGTGCTCGACGGCGCCCAGCGTTTGGGTTTCCTCATGTCCTTTGCCGGCGATCAGAACGGCCTGATCGTCGCGTGCCACGGCCACCGCCCGGCGGATCGCCTCGCGCCGGTCGGGTACCACCCGGTAGAGATGGTTGCCGCTGTCGACCAGGCCCTTCTCGACCTCCTTGATGATCGCCAGGGGATCCTCGCTGCGCGGGTTGTCGGAGGTGACGATGGGTAGCTCCGCCAGCTCGCCGGCGATCCGCCCCATGGTGCGGCGCTTGCCCGGATCGCGATCGCCGCCGCAGCCAAAAACCACCACCAGCTTGCGGCCGGTCAGTTCGGTGAGCGACTCGATCGCCGCCCGCAGGGCCTCCTCGGTGTGAGCAAAGTCGATGAACACCGGCACCGCGCCGCCGCCGGCCACCGGCTCCAGGCGGCCGGGCAACGGGGCGAAAGCGGCACAGGTCCGGGCGATCGAGCGCGGATCGAGTCCCAACGCCAGGGCACCGGCGATGGCGGCGGTGAGATTCTCCAGATTGAAGCGCCCCAGGAGCGGCGTTCCGATCTCCAGATCGCCGGCCGGTGTGGTCAGCCGAGCGCGGGTGCCGGTGGCATCGAAGTCGACATCGAGCACCGCCACGTCCGCCGGCGCGCCCTGGCTTGAGTAGCTGAACAGCCGGCCGTCTTTGCGCACTTCTTCCAGCTCGTCGACCAGGCGCCGGCCGAAGGAATCGTCGACGTTGGTGACCGCCCAGCCGCCGGATCGCAAGCGATCAAACAGCGAGCGTTTGGCGGCGAAGTAGCTCTCCAGATCGCCGTGCAGGTCGAAGTGGTCGCGGGTCAGGTTGGTAAATACCGCCAGATCGAAGGTCACCTCGTCGAGGCGGCCGAGAGCCAGGGCGTGGGACGACGCTTCCATCACCAGCGATTCGGCGCCGAGGTCGGCCATCCGACGGAGGAGCCGGAAGAGATCGGACGGCTCCGGCGTGGTGCGCGCCGCCGGTTCCATCAAGCCTTGGAAACGATAGCCCAGGGTGCCGACGATGCCCGCCGGCCGAGCGGCGGCGTCGAGCATCGCCTTGAGCAGCGCCGCCACCGTGGACTTGCCGTTGGTGCCGGTGACCCCGGCCATCAGCAGGTCCCGATCCGGCCGCCGCCACATTCGCGCGGCGAGAGCACCGAGGAGCCGGTGCGGAGACTCCGCCGTCAGCCAAAGAGCATTCTCGGCCTCGTGGGATGGCGCGTTACCGTGCGGCACCAAGACCGCGACGGCCCCGGCGGCCAGCGCCGCGGGAGCAAACGCAGCACCGTCGTGGCGCTCGCCCTGCCAGGCAACGAACAGATCGCCGGCCATCACCCGGCGCGAGTCGTGGGCGATGCCGGTGATCTCCGGATCGTCGCCGGAGAATCCGGAGATCGGCAGCTCGGCGATCAGTTCAGACAGCTTCACGGCGCCCCTCCGGCGGTCGCCGCAGCCAGCGAAGTCCAATCCGGCGCGGGCGCTTCCAGCGCCGCGGTGCGTGAACGCGTCTCGCCCGGCCACCGTTCGGGCTTGTCGCGTTCCGGGCGCACCCCCCGATAGAGCAGGATTTGCTCGACCATGGCGGAAAACACCGGCGCCGCCACGTCGCCACCGTGGTACCAGGGCGGCCGCGGCTCGTCGATCACTACCGCCGCCACCACCTCCGGCCGGCGGGCCGGCGCGAAGCCGGCGAAGCTCGCCACGTAGCGGCCGGGCAGGTAGCGGCCGGTCTGAGAGACCTTCTGGGCGGTGCCGGTCTTGCCGGCCACGGTGTAGCCGGGGATCGCCGCCGCCTTGCCGGTGCCGCCTTCCAGGATCACGCTCTCGAGCAGCCGCTCCACCTCGCGAGCGGTACTCGAGGTCACCGGCCGACCGACCACTTCCGGCTGGGTCACTACCGGCGCTTTGCCCTCGGCCCGTACTTCCGCCACGATGTACGGCCGCATCAGGCTGCCGCCGTTGGCCACCGCGCCGAAGGCCGAGGCGAGCTGCAGAGCGGTGATCGAGATCTCGTGACCGAAGGAGACGTAGGCCCGGGAGAGAGACCACCACTTGTCGAGCGGATGGAGGATCCCGGAGCTCTCGCCGGGCAGGTCAATGCCCGTGCGCCGGCCGAAGCCGAAGGCGTGGGCGGCGTCGTAGAGCCGTTCGTCGCCCAGCTTCATACCGGCCTTGATGGCTCCCACGTTGCTCGACTTGGCGATCACCTCGCGGAAGGTGAGGCGACCGAAGGGCTTGTGGTCCTTGATGCGGGTACTGCCGTAGGTGATACCGCCCATCTCGCAGTCGATGACGTCCGCCGGATCGATCAGGTTAGCCGCCAGAGCGGCCGAGGCGGTGACCATCTTGAAGGTCGAGCCGGGCTCGTAGGAGGACTCGATGGCAAAGTTCTGGCGATGCTCCTTCGGAGCCTCGGCGAAGCGATTGGAGTCGAAGGACGGTAGCGAGGCCATCGCCAGCACAGCCCCTGTATTGGGGTTGAGCACCACCGCCATGGCGCGCCGGGCGTGGTGCTTCTCGACCGCCTCGGCGAGGGACCGCTCGACGACGTGCTGAATCGAGGCATCCAGGGTGAGCACCAGATCGTGGCCCGGCTGCGCCGCCGACGCGGCGAGGTCCGGCGAGATCGCGGTCGAGGCCTTGGCGTCGCGCAGCACCGTGCGGCGGCCGGCGCGACCGGTCACCGCCGCGTTGTACTCCAGCTCGAGCCCCGCCAGGCCGGCGTTGTCGGTGCCCACATAGCCGAGCACCGGCGCCGCCAGGGTTCGGTTCGGGTAGTAGCGCTTGCTCTCCTCGGCGAAGAACACGCCGGGCAGAGCGAGGGCGCGCAGGGCCTCGGCCTTGGGAGGATCGAGACGACGCCCCAGGTAGACGAAGGACTTGTTGTCCTTGGCGAGTTCAGCGGCAATCTCCGTCACCGGGACCTCGAGCACTTCGGCGACCTGCTGGGCGATCTCGCCGCGGCGCTCTTCCGGCACGCGAGCGGGATCCGCCCAGGCGGAATCCACCGGCACGGACACCGCCAGCTCCCGCCCGGCGGCGTCGAACACCGTGCCGCGGGAGGGATCGAGATCGACTACCCGCTGATGCTGGCGGCGCGCCTTTTCGCTGTACTGGTCGTGATCGACGATCTGCAGCCCCACCAGCTTCGCCGTCAGGGCGACACACCACAGGCCGATCACGGCGACGACGATGCGCAGCCGGGCGTTCACCGCAACTCCTCCCAGAACAGCACCCGGTCGGCGTTGGCGCGCACCATTTCCAGCTCGGAGGTGGCGCGGCTTTCGATCAGCTCAGGGCTCTCGATGTAGGCCGCTTCGAGCTGAAGCTGGCGGTGCAGGCGGGCCTTCTCGTGCAGCTCCTTTTCCAGCCGGTCGATGCGGAAACCGGTTTCCAGCACCTGCAAGTGGAGCCAGGTGAAGGTGAGCAAACCGAGACCGAACGGAATCAGCAGAGCCAGCACCAGCGCCAGTTCGCGCACCCGCTTCCGGTCGCGCTCACGCACGAGGTACTCGTTCTCGACCGGGCGCCGGTAGGCGTAAGCGTTGGCCAGGGTCAGATCCTCCGCGCCGCGCGCAGCCGGGCGGAACGGGAGCGCGGATTGAGCGCGATCTCCTGGCCTCCCGGGCGCACTGGTTTCTTGGTGAGGACCTCGATCAAACGGGTCTCGGCCAACGGCCGACCGGTCACCTGGTCGACCTGGCCGCGGTCGAGATCGCGCAGGCCGTGCTTGACGATGCGGTCCTCCAAGCTGTGGTAAGAGATCACCACTAGCCGGCCGTCCTGATCGACCAGGCGGACAGCTTCATCGATAAAGCGGCGCAAGCGCGACAGCTCTTCGTTGACCTCGATACGCAGGGCCTGAAACACCTGCGTGGCCGGGTCGTGGCCGCGTGCACCGCGGCCCTTGACCTCGCGCACCAGGTCGGCCAGCTCCGAAGTGGTGCGCAGCGGCTGCCGCCCACGAGCCTCGACCACCGCCCGAGCGATGCGCTTGGCTTGCTTCTCCTCGCCGTATTCCTTGAAGATCCGCACCAGTTCCATCTCCGGACGCTGATTCACGACATTCGCGGCGGTCATCTCGGTCCCTCCCATGCGCATGTCCAACGGCCCCTCCTTGCGGAAACTGAAACCTCGCTCGGCACGGTCGAGCTGCATCGACGACACGCCGAGATCGGCCAGCACGCCCGCCGGCCTCTCCCCGTTCCGCAGCCCAGAAGACTCCAGGAGGGAACAGAGGTCATGAAAGTTGCCCTCGACCAAGCGCACCCGCTCGCCGAAGGGAGCCAGGCGCCGGCGCGCCAAGGCGAGAGCTTCGCCGTCGCGATCGATCCCCAACACTCGAGCCTCCGGGGCTCGCCGGAGGATCTCTCCCGCATGCCCCCCCAACCCCAGGGTGCAGTCCACGAACAGTCCACCCCGCTCGATGGCGAGGTACTCGAGGCTTTCTTCGAGCAACACCGGAACGTGCTGGGCATCCACCTCAAGACCTCTCCGGGCTCGTCGCGCCGCGCCAGACGTCTAGATACCCAGCTCACTCAGGGCGCCGTAGTCGTCCTCCGTGAACGGTTCGTCCGCCAAGCGAGTCTCGAAACGCTCGCGGTTCCACACCACCAGATGGTCGATCTGGGCACTCACCACCACTTCACCGTTCATCTCCGCACTCTCGCGCAGGATCTGGGGAAGGACGATCCTTCCCTGGGCATCCATCCGTCCCTGTTGACCGAAGTAGCTCACTCGCTCCATGAACCGGGACTTGGCGCGGTTCGTCGAAGGCAACGCCTGGAGCTTGGCTTCGATCTCCTCCCACACGGCCAACGGATAGACCTTGGCGCAGTCCCCCTCGATCGACGTCACGAACAGATCGGCGCCGTATCGATCGTCGATCGCACGGCGAAAGGCCGTCGGCAACTTGAGCCGCCCTTTGACGTCGATCTTGGCTGGAGCACTGCCTCGAAACATAGATATCGCCCACCGTAAAAAGGTAGTTACGGCTGACCGTAGCATGCATGCTCCACTTTTGTCCACAAATTTCCACCCCACGCCCCAATGCGCCCCAGCGAGCCTTCGTTTACTCCACTGGAGGCCTGCTTTCGGTCGAAATTCCCATCAAAAAGTCCTCCATTGGCGCTAATGGGGCGTAAGTCGAAGTGGGTCTTCCGAGGATCCATCCCTCGAGAGTTCACCTGGATGGGATGAGGGCACCACCTCGGCTATGCTGACCATCCCGCCATGGCCACCTCGCCCCCCTTTCCGCCGCTCCTCCGGCGCTCCCTCCGCCGAAGCGCTCGCTGGCTCGCCCTGGCCCTGGCCGTGGCCCTCGCCGCAGGAGTCGCCTCGCGCATCGACTGGAGCGAACTCGCCCAGCGCATCGTCGCCGCCCGGCGCGGCCCTCTGATCGCCGCGACAGCGCTGCTCCTCGCTCGCTATGGGCTATGGGCCTGGCGCTGGAATCTGGCGGTGCGAGCGATCGGCGTGCGCGCGGCACCAGGGGCGCTCTGCGCGATGGTGGTGGGCGCCGCCGCCGTCAACCACATCACGCCGGCAGCGAAGCTGTTAGGTGGCCTTCTGCGGGCTCGCTACCTCGGTCGCCGGACGCCCCTGAGCACCGGCCGTGCCTATGGCACGGTGCTGTTCGATCAGATCTCTCACCAAGTCGCCCTGACGGGCCTCACCACCGCTGCGATCATCGGTGCCGTCTGGGCCACCGGACGAACGGCCCTCGCCATCGCCCTGGCCGTTCTCGCATCGGGACTGAGCTTGGGTCTCCTTCGCGCCTTCCTCCGGGACCGCCGGAAGGAGCGCGACCGGCGCGGATCATGGCTCGAACGGAAGTTGCTGGGGCGCTGGACGCAGCGCCTCGGCAAGGCGCGGCAGACCCGCTTCGAACGCTGGGTCGAGCGCGGGCGCCCGGTCCTCGACACGCTCCGCGAGCTGCTTCGTCGGCGATCGCTGATGCTCGCCTCTCTCGCTCTAGGACTGGCCTACGCGGCGGTCAACGCCGCCGCCCAGTGGATGTTCTTCGCCGCCGTCGAAGCGCCGACCGCCTACCTGGTGGCCTTCGCCGCCGTCGCCCTGGGCACCGCCGCGGGCGCCCTGCTGGGTACGCCCGGCGGCGTGGGGGCCACCGAGGCGGCGATGATCGGCACCTATGTCGCGCTGGGCATCGACGGCGGAGACGCCGCCGCCGCCGCTCTGCTCTACCGCGGCCTGCACTACGCGACAGTGTTCACGGTGGGGGGAACTTCCCTACTGTGGCTGGAACGATCGGCCGCGCGACCGAGCCCAGAGGGCTGGGCGCCCCCGGACGAGGAGGAGGCGCTAGCCGCCGAGGAAGGGGTGAAGCCGCAGGCCGAGGCGGCGCCTAGCCCCCTGAAAACAAACAAGTAGCAGTGCCGCTGAAATCATCCGCGAAGCGGATCTTCAGCAGTTCTGCTACTGAACTTGAGTTGCGGATTGAGGGACGCCTTGCGCAGGAACTGAGCCACCCGGCGAATGGCCTGCACCGAAGCCCGCTCCTGCTCGGCCACGGTAGCGAAGAACATCAAGGCGGCGGTGGTCTCCCGGGGGTTGTCCTGAGCGGCGATGATGGGGGTCATGGTGCGAGCGATCTCGCGCACCTCGGCGGTGCGCCCCTGGCGGGAATAGAGCATCGCCAGGTCGAGGGAGATGATCGCCGAATCCCAGAACAGATCGTTTTCCACGAATCGGTCGCGCACCGAAGTCAGGTACGCCTCCGCCTCTTCTTCCCGCCCCAGGCCGGCGGCGAGCATACCGCGGAGCCAGTCCGCGTGGAGCTTGGTGTAGGTGTCCGGAAAGCGCTCATAGTCTTCTTCGCAGCGCTGGAACAGATCTTCGGCGTCGGCGGCCTTGCCGAGGTCTAGCAGACAGACCACCAGGTTGTGGCGCACGCACAACAGGGTCCGCGGATCCTCTTCCGGATCCAGGCGAACCAGGGCTTCGGCCAACGGCTGGGCCGCTTCTTCCGGCAAACCCTGGCGCAGCAGCAGGTCGCCGAGGGACGCGAAGGCGCGGGCCGCCCGGTTGTCTTCGCCGAGGGATTCGTAGCGCTCGCAAACCTCGTGCAGCAGGTCTGCCGTCTCCTCGCAGCGACCCTGCTCTTTGCGCAGCAGCGCGAGAAAGTGCACCCGCGCGACCTCTTCGAGTTCGTTCGGCGAATCGGCGAGAAACTCCGCCGCCAAGGTCAGTTCACGCTCCGCACCCTGAAGGTCGCGAGCCAAGCGCAGGTTGTTGCCGAGAAAAACGTGGGCGCGGCCGCGCAGATCGTCAAGGATCCGACGCCCGTGGTAGTGGGAGTCCAGCGATTCGAGTAGAAGGAGTCCGAGACGGGCGAGGCGCTCTCCTTCCCGAGGATCATCGAACCCCGTCTCCCTCGCTTCTTCCAGTAGAACTTCCGCCAAGGCCAGAGAGTGGAAACGGTCTTCGTTGCGGATTCGAAGTTCACGCCCGCCGTCCGTCAAGGCGAGCAGGTCACAGAGCAGATCCTCGGCTCGCTCCACCTCACGGGCGCTCGCCCGCGGCCGGGTCCACCAGGTACGTTGCGGCACCGGCCGGGGCTCGGGCCGAGATTCCGGCCGCGACACGGCACGGGGCTGAGCAAAGCGCAGCAGCTTGAGACTCTGCTCCGCCGCCCGCAAGTCGCGAACCGCGCGAGCCGTCACCTCACGACAGCTCGGACAATCGGGGAGGTGCGCGAGCACCCGCTCACGCCAACCCTCGCCTACAGACCTCACAAAGGCCACAATGTCGGATGGATCGGGGTGGTGACTCATGTTTCCTCCGGTGGTGGACGCCATACCGTCGCGGCGATGATCGCGCCGGGCGTCCCCTCAAAATCTACAGAACTTCAATCCGCACTACCGCGTAAAGAAAACCCCTAAAACATTCATCGATCGGGCCGCTCGCCATCCATCGAAAACGAAGAGCCCTACCAGCGGCGACCACCTCCTGGATCCATCGTCGGACCCGGCGAGAGAATGCCGCCCCCGGAGTCGTCCGAATCGTCGCCCTCGTCTTCTTGGTCGTCCTCCCGAGGGTCGGGATCGGTGTTGCCGGCGGCGTGGGCCTTTGGGCCTCCGAGCACCGCTCGGATTCGATCCAGGATAGACGTCAAGAAGGGAGACTCGGTCTCGTAGGCCGCCTCCTGACGGCTGTCGTCAACTCCATAGGAAGCCGGCGCCAGCATCATTGCGAGCAATACTACGGCGCTCGCAAGAAACCAAAAGGTGCGTTTTGGAATCCGGTGACACAACATAGATGTGTTCCCTTTCCGGCGGCTCCTTGCAGCGCTCGAAGCGACCGCCGCCGTCCGCCTCACACCCCCAAGGTGAAAGCAAACTAGCCGCAGGGGGACAAGATTGCAAGAATTGCCCAAATCCCGTCGCTTCACGCTCCACCGCTCTGCAGAAGGAGGTAAAAAGGTGAAAATCGCCAAGAGTCTACCCGTCGCCCACGGCGGAGTTTTTTATGCCTGAAAACGGCAAAGATGGAGTCCGTACGGGTAATTTCCCGAAGAGGACATACGCCGGAAAACCAAGAACGCCTTGGCTCACAAGCGTATATACTTTTTCAAAAGCCCCAGCGGACCGGCGGGGGGACACCGCCTATCGGCAACCACGCCTTGACAGGAACGCCCCCGATGCGTATCCTCAATCGGTACCTTTCCGGTACTGTTTCTGGATTGCCCTTCGGGCGCACGCAGTCTTCGATTCACCGTTTTTCGCAATACGATGGGTAAGGATTTAGGTCGGTGCCAGAAGTCCAGGCGAAGGGAAACCGACAAAAACGGCTCGCTAATGCTATGCCGATAAACTGTATCTACCGCTCATGATTCGAATCACCAAGCAAACGGACTACGGCATCGTCATCGCCTCGCACATGGCGACGGATCCCGAACGCCGCTTCAGCACCGCTGAGATCGCCGAGGAAACCCATCTGCCGACGCCGATGGTCAGCAAGATCCTGAAGCTTCTCGCCCGGGAGGAATTGCTCGACTCGCACCGCGGCGTACACGGCGGCTACGCCTTGGCCCGGACGCCGCAGGAGATCCAAATCTCGGAGGTGATTGCGGCCCTCGAAGGGCCCATCGCCATCACCGAGTGCGTCGACGACAGTCCCGGCCTGTGCTCGCAGGAGGCCATCTGCCCGATGCGGAGCAACTGGCAGATCATCAACGGCGCGATCAAGCAGGCGCTGGACGGCATCAGCCTGGCGGAGATGACCCGCCCGCTGGTGACCGAACGCCTCGTGCCTCTCGGCGGCGGCGAGACCCTTCACACCTAGCCGGCGAGGGCCTTCACACCTAGCCACTGAGGGCTCCACCGGCCGCTCACGCGCCGGTGGCCCATGACGGAATAGGAACACCATGACGACACCCGACTCCTCCACCGCAATGCTCGAAGAGTTCGCGAATCGCGAGTACGAATTCGGCTTCGTCACCGACATCGATCAGGAGACGATTCCGCCCGGCCTCAACGAGGACGTAGTGCGGTTGATCTCCGCCAAGAAGGAAGAGCCCGAATGGCTCACCGAGTGGCGCCTGCGGGCCTACCGCCACTGGCTGACCATGCGCGAGCCGAATTGGGCCAACATCACCTACGATCCGGTGGACTATCAGGCGATCTCCTACTATGCGGCGCTGAAGGATAAAAGCGACGGCCCGAAGAGCCTGGACGAGGTGGATCCGGAGCTGCTCGCGACCTACGAGAAGCTCGGCATTCCCCTGAAGGAACAGGAGATGCTCGCCGGAGTGGCGGTGGACGCGGTGTTCGACAGTGTCTCCGTGGCCACCACCTTCAAGGACAAGCTGGCGGATCTCGGGATCGTCTTTTGCTCCTTCTCGGAAGCGGTCAAAGATCATCCGGAGCTGGTCAAGAAGTACCTCGGCACGGTGGTGCCGTACACCGACAACTTCTTCGCCACCCTCAACTCGGCGGTGTTCTCGGACGGTTCCTTTGTCTACGTGCCGCCGGGAGTGCGCTGCCCGATGGAGCTCTCGACCTACTTCCGGATCAACGCCATGAACACCGGCCAATTCGAGCGCACCTTGATCGTTGCCGACGAGGGTTCCTACGTGAGCTACCTCGAAGGCTGCACGGCACCGATGCGCGACGAGAACCAACTGCACGCGGCGGTGGTCGAGCTGGTTGCCCTGGGCGATGCGCAGATCAAGTACTCGACGGTGCAGAACTGGTACCCGGGCGACCCGGTCACCGGCCAGGGCGGCATCTACAACTTCGTCACCAAACGCGGCAAGTGCGCCGGCCCCCGTTCGAAGATCTCCTGGACCCAGGTGGAGACCGGTTCGTCGATCACCTGGAAGTACCCGAGCGTGATCCTGCAGGGCGACGACACGGTGGGCGAGTTCTACTCGGTGGCGGTCTCCAAGGGCCGCCAGCAGGCCGACACCGGCACCAAGATGATCCACCTCGGCAAGAACTCGAAGAGCATCATCATTTCCAAGGGGATCTCCGCCGGCCATGGCCAGAACACCTATCGCGGCGCGGTGCGGATTCTCAAGGGAGCCGAGGGCGCCCACAATTTCTCGCAGTGCGACTCGATGCTGATCGGCGACCAGTGCGGGGCCCACACCTTCCCGTACATCGACGTACAGAACCCCACCGCCAAGATGGAGCACGAGGCCAGCACCTCGAAGATCGGTGAGGATCAGATCTTCTACTGCAACTCGCGCGGCATCGACACCGAGGACGCCGTGTCGATGATCGTCAACGGCTTCTGCAAACAGGTGTTCCAGGAGCTGCCAATGGAGTTCGCCGTCGAGGCCCGGAAGCTGCTCGAGATCAGCTTGGAAGGCAGCGTCGGATAGCTGGGCACTGAAGATGTCGAGAACATATCTTCAGCGCCCAGCTACTTCTGTTTTCTGGGGGGCTGACCGCCCCCCAGAACCCCATCCATGGATTCGCCGGGCTTGCAAATCCGAAGAGTTTGAACCGATTCGATTGAATTCAGCCTTGCCCGCAAGGCTTGGGAGATAGAAGACACCATGACCATTCTCGACATCCAGAACCTCCACGCGGGGGTCGATGATACGGAGATCCTGAAGGGCATCGATTTGAGGATCGGCGCCGGTGAGGTGCACGCCATCATGGGGCCGAACGGCTCCGGAAAGAGCACCCTGGCGCAGGTGCTGGCCGGCCGCGAGGAATTCGAGGTGACCGACGGCTCGGTGACCTTCAAGAGCGAAGACCTGCTCGATCTCGATCCCGAAGAGCGCGCTCGGGAGGGGGTTTTCCTCGCCTTCCAGTACCCGGTAGAGATCCCCGGAGTGAGCAACACCTACTTCTTGAAAGCGGCCCTGAACGCCATTCGCAAGCACCGCGGCCTGGACGAGATCGACGCCGTTGACTTCCTCAAGCTGGTGCGCGAGAAGATGAAACTGGTGGAGATGGATGAAGCGCTCCTCAACCGGCCGGTCAACGAGGGTTTCTCCGGCGGCGAGAAGAAGCGCAACGAGATCTTCCACATGTCGGTGCTGGAGCCCACCCTGGCGGTTTTGGACGAGACCGACTCGGGCCTCGACATCGACGCCTTGAAGTTCGTCGCCAACGGCGTCAACGCCATGCGCGGCGAAGATCGCTCCTTCCTGGTGATCACCCACTACCAGCGCCTGCTGCGCTACATCGTGCCGGACGTCGTCCATGTGATGGTGGACGGGCGGATCGTGCGCACCGGCGGCAAGGAACTGGCCCTGGAACTCGAAGAGCACGGCTATGCCGCCTTCGAGCGCAGCCCGGCGGCATAGAACGATGAGCACGACCACCCTCGAGAAGCCCACGACGTCGGCCGCCGTCACCCCGTACCTGACGGACTGGGAGGCCTTCACCGCCAGTCTCGGCCGCGGTGAGCCGGAAGCCCTGCGCATGCTGCGCAAGGAGGGCCTCGAGCGGTTCTCCAGCCAAGGATTCCCCACCCTGAAGCAAGAGGACTGGCGCTTCACGGACGTCTCCGCCGTCGCGCAGGGATCCTTCCGGCGCGCCACCGGCGCGGTGCCAGTGACTTCTCGGGCCCTCGAGCCCTTCGTCTTCGATGGGGCGCTGCGTCTGGTGTTCGTAGACGGCTTCTACTCGGCGGAGTTGTCGAACCTCATAGCCCTGCCGGAAGGCGCCTACGTCGGTAGCCTGGCGGAGGCGCTGACGGAGCATCCGGATCGCGCCCTCGAACACCTCGGCCGCCGCGCCCGCACCGCCGACAACCCCTTTGTCGCCCTGAACACCGCCTTCCTGCGGGACGGTGCCCTGATCTCCCTGCCGGCCAACGCGGTGATCGAGGCCCCCATCCACCTGCTCTACATGTCCAGCGACGCTGCAACCGACTCGGAAGCGATCGTCTCCTATCCGCGGAATCTCATCGTGGCCGGCGAGAACAGCCAGGCGACGGTGGTCGAGACCTACGCCGGGCTCGGACCGGGGCGCTATTTTTCCTGCTCCGTCACGGAGGTGGTGGCGGCCCCCAACGCGGTGGTGGATCACTACAAAGTGCAGCACGAGAGCCACGAGGCCTTTCACCTGGCGACGCTCCAGATCTACCAGGAGCGCAGCAGCAACTTCTTCTCGCACTCGGTCTCCACCGGCGGCGCCCTGACCCGCAACGACGTCAACGCCGTGCTCGACGCCGAGGGCATCGAGTGCACCCTGAACGGCCTGTACATGGTCACCGGCGAGCAGCATGTGGACAACCACATGCGGATGGACCACGCCAAGCCCCACTGCAACAGCTACGAGCTATACAAGGGCATTCTCGACGGCAGGTCGCGGGCGGTCTTCAACGGCCGCATCTACGTCCACCCGAACGCCCAGAAGACCGACGCCAAACAGTCCAACCGCAATTTGCTGCTGTCCGAGGGGGCGATCGCCAACTCGCAGCCGCAGCTCGAGATCTTCGCCGACGACGTGCGCTGCACCCACGGCTCGACGGTCGGCCAGCTCGATGAAGAGGCGGTCTTTTACCTGCGCTCCCGCGGCATTGGCGCCGAGGCGGCCAGCAGCCTGCTGACCTACGCCTTCGCCAGCGACATCGTGCAGCGCATCAAGGTCCCCGATGTTCGCCGGGACCTCGAAGAGTTCCTGTTCACCCGCCTGCCCCGCGGCGAGGTCGTGCGCCAGGCGGTGTAGCGGCGCACCCACTAGGAGCACCATGACGGCGACCACCCTCTCGACATCCGGCCTCTCACCGTCGAAGATTCCGCCCTTCGACGCGGAGGCGGTGCGCCGCGACTTCCCGTTCTTGACCGAAGGTCGCGACCCGGCCGGCGCGCCGCCGGTATTTCTGGACAGCGCCGCCAGCGCTCAGAAACCCCGTCCGGTACTCGACGCGATGACCGCCTTCTACGAAGGCAGCTACGCCAACATCCATCGCGGCCTCTACGACCTCGCCGCCCGCGCCGACGCGGCTTATGACGGCGCCCGGGAAAAAGTGCGGGCGTTCATCGGCGCCGAGCGGACGGAAGAGGTGGTCTTCGTGCGCGGCACCACCGAGGGCATCAATCTGGTCGCCCAGAGTTTCCTCGCGCCGCGCCTGGCGGTGGACGACGAGGTGATCGTCAGCGAGCTGGAGCACCACTCGAATCTGGTGCCCTGGCAGCAGGTCTGCCGGCGCGCCGGAGCTTCCTTGAAGGTGGCGCCGATCGGCGATGACGGTGCCCTCGACCTCGACGCCCTCGAAGGGCTGATCGGTAGCCGCACTCGACTGATCGCCATCACCCACCTTTCAAATGCCATCGGCACGGTGGTGCCCATCTCGAAGGTGACGGCCCTCGCCCGGCATCACGGCGTGCCGGTGCTGGTGGACGGCGCCCAGGCGGTGCCCCACGGCCCGGTGAACATCCAAGAGCTGGGCTGCGACTTTTACGTCTTCTCCGGCCACAAAATGTTTGGCCCTACCGGCATTGGTGTGTTGTGGGGGCGCTACGAACGGCTGGCGGCGATGGAGCCCTACCAATCCGGTGGCGGCATGATTCAGTACGTCACCTTCGACAAGGCGGAATTCGAAGATCCGCCGAGCCGCTTCGAAGCCGGCACCCCGAACATTGCCGGCGCCGTCGGCCTGGGAGCAGCCGTCGACTACCTAGGCTCCCTGGACTGGCGCGCCCTCGCCGCTCACGAGAAGGATCTCTTGACCTACGCCGAGGAGCGGCTGCGCGAGGTCCCCGGATTAGAGCTGATCCCGGCCGGAAGCGAACAGCAAGCGGTGCTCTCGTTCGTCATGGAGGGTGCCCACGCCCATGACGTCGGCACCGTGCTGGCGAGCCGCGGGGTGGCGGTGCGCGCCGGCCATCACTGCGCCCAGCCCTTGATGCGGCGCCTCGGCGTACCGGCCACCACTCGCGCCTCCTTCGCCCTGTACAACTGTCGCCAGGACGTCGACGCCCTCGCCGAGGGCCTGCGAACAGTGCGCCAACTGTTCGCCCCCTGAGGCCGTCCCGATGAGCGAACTCACCGAGCTCTACCAGGAGATCATCCTGGACCACAACCGCCGGCCTCGCCACTTCGGCGCCTTGGCGGAGCCGAGCCACCGCGCCCGCGGCTACAACCCGCTGTGCGGCGACGAAGTCGAGATCTTCCTGCGAATCGCCGACGGCAAGGTAGTGGACGCCACCTTTGAGGGCAGCGGATGCGCCATCTCCACCGCCTCGGCCTCGCTGATGACGGAGGCAGTGCGAGGCCACTCCCTCAGCGAAGTGAGGGGCCTGTTCGCCGGTTTTCACCACCTGATGACCGGCAAAGGCGAAGGGGCGGAAACGGAGCTCGGCAAGCTCGAAGCCCTGGCCGGCGTGCGCGAGTTTCCCATGCGGGTCAAATGCGCCACCCTCGCCTGGCACACGCTGCAGAGCGCCCTGGAAGCGAAGGTCGCCTCGACCGAATCAACACCCACCGTTTCGACGGAGAATTCACCCCCATGAGCGAAGAAACCACCACCACGCCGGCACCGGAAGCCACTATTCCGGATACCGACAACCTCGAAGCCCGCATCGTCGCCGCCGTCCAGGAAGTGTTCGACCCGGAAATCCCGGTCAATATCTACGAGTTGGGCCTGATCTACGACATCGCCATCGCCGACGACCGGCAGATTCACGTCAAGATGACCCTCACCTCCCCAGCCTGCCCGGTGGCCGGCTCCCTGCCCGGCGAAGTGCGCGACAAGATCCTGCATGTCGAGGGAGTGAAGGACGCGGAGGTCGAGGTGGTGTGGGATCCGGTGTGGAACCCGAGCATGATGTCCGAGGCCGCCAGATTGCAGCTAGGGATGATGTAGGAAGTTCTGCTACGAGGGCCGATGCACCGGCATCTGCGGTGTCGTTCGACCCTCTCGCTGCGAACTTCGGTCGCCCTCACCAAACATTTCGCCCCGATGGGGGAGAATGCAGGCATGGATCGCCGAACTTCTCTCTCCCTTGAGGTCCACCCGGACATCCGGCGCGCTTCGACGCTGCCGGCGGTGGTGTATTCGGATCCAGCGGTGTTCGAGGCGCAGAAGGAGCGAGTGTTCGCCCGCTCTTGGCACTTCGCCGGGGATCTGGACCGCTTGCGGGCGCCGGGAACGGTGATGCCCTTTACGCTGGGCGAGGGAGTGCTGGACGAGCCGCTGGTGCTGACCCGCGACCGGGACGACCGGCTGCACTGCCTGTCGAACGTCTGCACCCACCGGGCGGCCCGGGTGGTGGAGAACGAGGCGATGTGCTCGGTGCTGCGCTGCCGCTATCACGGGCGACGCTTTCGCCTGGACGGGCGTCTTGCCTCGATGCCGGAGTTCGAGGAGGTGGAGGACTTCCCCTCCGAGCGGGACAATCTGCCGAGGGTGCCCTTCGGCGCCTTCGGCAAGATGCTCTTCGCCGCCCTCGATCCGGCGGTGCCCTTCGGCGAGTGGATCGCCCCGGTGGCGGAACGCATCGCCTGGCTGCCCCTCGACGAACTACAGTTCGACGCCACCCGCTCGAAGGACTACCTGGTGCGAGCCAACTGGGCGCTCTACTGCGACAATTACCTGGAAGGTTTTCACATTCCCTATGTTCATCCCGGCCTAGCCGAGAACCTGGACTACGGCAGCTACAGGACGGAGCTTTTCGAACACTCGAGCCTCCAGGTCGGAGTTGCCGCCGACGGCGAGGCCGCCTTCGACCTTCCGGCGGAGTCGCCGGATGCCGGTGAACGAATCGCCGCCTATTACTTCTGGATGTTCCCGAACCTGATGATCAACGTCTATCCCTGGGGCATTTCCTTGAACGTGGTCAAGCCCCTGGCGGTCGATCGCACCCGCGTCTCCTTCCTCTCCTGGGTGCTGGATCCGTCCCGCCTCGAGGACGGTGCCGGCGCCGCTCTCGATCGGGTGGAGCGGGAGGACGAGGTGATCGTCGAAAGCGTTCACCAGGGTACCCGCTCCCGACTCTACGACCGCGGCCGCTATTCGCCCGCCCGGGAGCAGGGCGTCCATCACTTCCACCGCTTGCTAGCAGACTGCTGAAAAAGCGCTTCGCGCATGATTTCAGCAGCGCTGCTAGCTGTTACTTTCGAGGGGGCTGGGCGCCCCCTCAACCGAAAGGCCAGCCTTTCGGTTTCACCCCGTCCACGGCGGCTTCGCCGCCGCCTCGCCTTTCAAGCTCGGAGCGCTGGCAGGTAGATTCTCTTGTTCAGGCACTCTGGTTCGTATCTTGCTTCGATTGGTAGGGTGAACTCTTCCCGCGAACCGGCCATGCTTTCTCCACTCCCACGACTTCTCATCGCCGCCGTCCTCTCGGCCTGTTTCTTTGTCGTGACTCCCCTCGGCGCCGAACCATCCCCTTCCGACCCCGCGTCCCTCACCGCGGAAACAACGGAGGAATTTCACTACCGCTGGCGGCTGGGCGGATTCGCCGGGCGGCTGGCGGGGATGTTTCTGCCGAGCAAGGGCGATGGCGTGCTGACCTTCGAGAACCTACCCGGCGGACGCCTGGAGAGTGATCTCCTCATCACCTCCGAAGAGGGCGACGACGGCGAATTCTGGCGCTACGGTTCTTTGATCGACACCGACAACGAGCAGGCCCTGCGCGCCTGGTCGTCCTACCGCTGGCGGGGCGAAGAAAAGGAGAGGGGAAACGAAGTGGAGGAGGATGGGGTTCTCGATGTGGTGTCGGGAATCTGGATGCTGCGCAGGGACCGACCCACCGAGCAACTCAAGCTGACCATCTGGTCCGACGGCAAGCTCTACCCGGTGCTGATCGAGCCAGAAGGCACGACCAACTACACCCTGGGCGACCGCCTCCTGCGAGCCCGCAAGTACACCATTCGCGGCGACCGCACCACACCGGGACGCCCCTGGAAGGGCCGCCTCGAACTGTGGTTCACGGACGACGAGGCGGCCATGCCGGTCGAAATCCGCATCGCCCGCAGCTTGGCGGACCTGCGGTTGAAGATGGTGCAGCGCCCGTAAGGTCCCTAACTCTCCCTCGAAATCGGCCAAATCGGCCATCTCCGCATCCAACTTATTCTTTTCGTCGAAGTGGTGAAAGAGGCGAGCGGTTCTCTCCCGAGTGCCGCTACGCACGCGACCTGCGACTTACTACCTCGAAGAAAAGGAGTTTCTGCATGAAGTCGATGGCCCTTCGAATTTCTCTCGTCCTGTTGGCTCTACTGATCACGGCACCCCTGCTCGCATCGAGCCACCGGGAGGCGCCGTTCCTGACCGAGAATCCCAAGGTCGACGGCACGGACTTTTACATGTTTCGCAGCTATGAGCCCGGTCGTGAGGGCTTCGTCACGCTGATCGCCAACTACCTGCCGCTGCAGGATGCCTACGGTGGTCCCAACTACTTCACCCTCGACCCGAACGCCCACTACGCCATTCACATCGACAACGACGGCGACGGCATCGAGAATCTCTCCTTCGTCTTTCAGACCCGCACCTTCATCCAGGGCATCGCCCTGCCGATCGGCGATGCGACGGTGCCCATCCCGCTCATCCAGGCGGGTCCGGTGACCACCTCGGCGGTGATCAACCGCATCGAGACCTTCGGCCTCAACCTGGTGCGCGGCGACCGCACCAATCCGACGGGGGTCGATACCGCCGTCAACCTGGCGACCAGCGGCACCCGCTTCGGCAAGCCCCTCGACAACATCGGCGCCAAGACCTTCCCGAACTACGCGAACTACGCGTCGCTCTATGTCCACGACATGTCGATCCCCGGCTGCGGCGACGGCCGGGTGTTCGTCGGCCAGCGGAAGGATCCCTTCGTGGTAAACCTGGGAGAGACCTTCGACCTGGTCAACTACAACCCGGTGGGAGCTCCGGACTCGCAAAGCGATGACCTGGCCTTCGCGAACGTCACCGCCCTCGCCCTCGAAGTACCGATCGACTGCTTGACCCAGGGCCGCGGCGACGTCATCGGCGGCTGGACCACCGCCAGCCTGCCGCGCTTCCGCCAGTTGCGCAACGATCCGACCTTCATGATGCCGGCCTTCGAGTCCGGCGACATGGTGCAGGTTTCCCGACTCGGCATGCCGCTGGTCAACGAGGTCGTCATCGGCCTGCCGGACAAAAACCTGTTCAACGCCGCCCGCCCGGATGGCGACGCGGCTCTCGCCACCTACGTCACCAATCCCACCCTGCCGGCGCTGTTGGAGGTCCTGTTCGGCGTGCGGGCGCCCACCAATCTGCCTCGCACGGACCTGGTGGCAGCCTTCGTGACCGGCCTGCCGGGCGTCAACGAACTCGGTTTCGGTGAGATGCAGCGGCTGAACACCTCGATTCCCGTGACGCCGGCTGCGGAGCAGAACAACCTCGGTGTGCTCGGCGGTGACAACGCTGGCTTCCCGAACGGCCGTCGGCCGGGCGACGACGTGGTCGACTCCGCCCTGCGGGTGGCGATGGGCGTGCTGTGCCACGCCCTGCCGGGCGCCTTCTGCGAACCGGCCGACGCGCCGGACGGTACCTTGCCCTACACCGACGGGGCGTACATCGACTCGTCCTTCTTCGACAACTCGTTCCCGTACCTGGTCACGCCGCTGGCCGGTTCACCGAACTGACCCTGGCCGCCAGCGAACGCCAGGCACCCAAGAAGATGCGGCTTTTTCCTGTTTTAGTTCTCAGGCCCTTGCTGGCCGTCGGGCTGGTGGCGATGGTGGCGACACCCGCTGCCGCCCACGACTACTGGATCGAGCCGCAATCCTTCACGGTGGAACCCGGCAGCCTCGTGCAGCTCGACTTGCGGGTCGGCGACGAGGCGCCGGGGGAATCCCTTCCGTTCGACCCCACCCACGCCGAGACCTTCTCACTGGTGGGAGGGGACGGACAGCGGCCGGTGCTCGGCCGCCCCGGCGCGCGACCGGCCGGCAATGCCCGGCTCGGCGAAGCCGGCCTCTACGCGGTCGCCTACGGCAGCGCCGCCCGCTCCGTCACCCTCTCTCCGGCGAGCTTCGAGAGCTACCTGCGGGAAGAGGGTCTCGACTCGGTGATCGCCCGCCGGAGCGAACTCGGTGAAACCGACCAACCCGGCCGGGAGCTTTTCGCCCGTTGCGCCAAGACCCTGATGACGGCCGGAGCGTCGCCGGTAGCGTTCGCCGCCGGGCCGCCGGCTTCCGAACATCCGGCACTGGCCCCTCTCGGCCTGGAACTAGAGATCGTCGCCGAGCAGATACCGGCCGCGGGACGAGAGCTTTCCCTGCGCCTCCTCCTGCGGGGCGAACCCCTCTCCGGACTGCGGGTCAGAGCACGCCCCCTCGGTGAACCCGCGAGTGCGACCTTCCGGACGGCGGACTCCACGGGGCGCGTCCTCTTCGAACTCCCATCCGCCGGTCCGTGGATCGTCACCGCCGTGCACATGGAGCGGGCGGAGGCCGCGCCGGACCACGAGTGGCGGAGCCTCTGGGCCTCCCTCACCTTTCTCGCCGCCGGCGGCGACTGATCTCCACCCTCTACCCGCGCTGGGACTGGTAAGCTGATCGGCGGTCGGGTCGTTCCCCGCCGAAGTTGCCGTTGATGTAGGTCTCGTATTCGCCGTCGCCCCATTTCCGGGTCGCGTGTTGTCGTGTCGCAAGCCCCTGGGTTGAAGCCTTCCGTGTCCCCCGTACTGGAATCCCTACACCATCGCGCCCGCGCCGTCGGCGCCCGGATCGTGCTTCCCGAAGGCAGTGATCCGCGGGTGCTCGAAGCGGCCCGCATCGCCCGGGACAGCGGCCTGTGCCGGCCGATCGTCGTCGGCCCGGAGTCCCTCCAGCGGGAACTGGGAGCGGACATCCCGGTGATCCAGCCGGCCGACGACGACGGATTTGACGCTCTGGTCGATCGCCTGGTGCGGCGCATGGAGGCACCGCGTCCGGCGGTCGAAGAACTGGCCCGCGATCCGCTCTACTACGCGGCGCTCCTGGTGGCCGTCGGCCGTGCGGAGGGAGCCGTGATGGGCGCCGTCGCCACTACCGCCGACACCCTGCGCGCCGCCCTGCGGGTGTTCGGCACCCGCCCGGGGTTGTCGGTGGTGTCGTCCTGTTTCTTGATGGTGCTCCGGGACGGCCGCGGACTGATCTACAGCGACTGCGGCGTCGTGCCGGAACCCGGCCCGCGCCAACTCGCGGATATCGCCGAAGCAGCCGCCGAGAGTTGTCGAAGGCTGCTGGCGGAGGAGCCGCGAGTGGCGCTGCTGTCGTTTTCCACCAAAGGCAGCGCCGAGCACTCTTCGGTGGAGAAGATCCACCGAGCGGTGGCCATCCTGCGCCAGCGGGAGGTCCGCTTCGCCTTTGACGGCGAACTCCAGGGCGACGCCGCCCTGGTACCCGCCATCGCCCGCCGCAAGGCCCCCGGCAGTGCCGTGGCGGGTCGCGCCAATGTGCTGGTATTTCCAGACCTCAACGCCGGCAATATCGCCTACAAACTCACCGAGCGGCTCGCCGGAGCACGCGCCGTCGGCCCTCTGCTGCAGGGCCTCGCCGGCCCGATCCACGACCTGTCCCGCGGTTGTGAAGCGCGGGATATCGTAGACGTGATGGCGGTCGCCGCCCTCGGTGCCGAAGCACAGCAATCCCCAGCAGGACAGGAGAGTTCACCATGAAAGTTCTAGTCATCGGAAGCGGGGGTCGGGAGCATGCCCTGTGCTGGAAACTGCGCCAGAGCCCGGCCTTGACGGAGCTCTTCTGTGCCCCCGGCAACCCCGGCATTGCCGCCCTTGCAGATTGCGTCAATATCGCGCCGGACGAAATCCAGAAGCTGGCGGATTTCGCCACCGACATGAAGATCGACCTGACGGTGATCGGTCCGGAACTGCCCCTCACCTTGGGCCTGGCGGATGAGTTGGAGCGCCGCGGGCTGGCCGCCTGGGGTCCCTCCCGGGAAGCCGCCCAGATCGAGGGCAGCAAAGTCTTCGCCAAGAAGTTCATGCGCCGCCACGGTATTCCGACGGGCGACTTTGCGGTGGTTCACGATGCCGCCGAGGCGCGCGAAGCGCAGCAACGCTTCGGCTTTCCGGTGGTGCTGAAGGCCGACGGACTCGCCGCCGGCAAGGGCGTGCTGATCCCGGAGAACGAAGAGGAGTTCGACCGCGCCCTCGACGACCTGTTCGAGGCGCGGCGCTTCGGGACCAGCGCCGACCGGGTGCTGGTGGAGGAGTTTCTGGAGGGCGAAGAGGTCTCTTTCATCGCCCTGTCCGATGGCGAGCGCCTGCTGCCGATGGCAACCAGCAAGGACTACAAACGGATCGGTGAGGGCGACACCGGACCGAATACCGGCGGCATGGGCTGCCACAGTCCGGCGGGTGTGCTGCCGTCCGGCGCCGCGGCGGAGATCCTGGAGAAGATCCTGCGGCCGACGGTCGCCGGCATGGCCGCCGAGGGTCGTCGCTTCATCGGCTTTCTCTACGCCGGCCTGATCCTGACGGAGGACGGCCCCAAGGTGCTCGAATACAACGCCCGCCTCGGCGACCCGGAAGCGCAACCGCTCCTGATGCGGCTGGACGAAGATCTTCTTCCGGTTCTCTCGAGCGGCGCCGCGGGACAGTTCGAGCCTCGCCGCCTCGCCTTCAAAAAGGAGGCCGCCGCCTGCGTGGTGCTCGCCAGTCGCGGCTATCCCGGCACTCCGGCCAGAGGCGAGGTCATCGAAGGACTCGCGGCGGCGGAGGAGCTGGCCGGGGTGGAGGTCTTCCATGCCGGCACCGGCCGCACCGACCAGGGGGTGGTCGCCACCGGCGGCCGGGTGCTCAACGTGTGCGCCCGCGGCTCCGATCTACTCGACGCTCTCCGGCATACCTACGCCGCCACCCAGGAAATCCACTGGCCGAGCAAGGTGCTGCGGCGGGACATCGGGCGCCGCATCCTCGACGCTCAGAGCAGTTCGGCGGGCGCCTGAAAACCGTTTAGTTTTCAGGCCTCAACGCGCGTTGACACCGCCCGGAACGACTGGCATACTGACCGCAGTATTGCTTTTTCGGAAAGACCGCAAGTACACGAATCGAGCACGGTTCGTGGAACTCGGCCAACCGCTTTTCCGTTTCGGGCGATCCAGATTTCCAAGGGCCTGGGTCCCCTGGGAAGGTTGGGGACCGCCCGGCGGAAATTTGATTTCAACTTCACCTCAGGGACCGAATCGTATGGGTGGGTGCTCCGGTTGTTCCTTCAAGGGCATGTCGACGGCGGTCGAAGACACCTTCGTCGGCGTGCGCTTCGGTGAAGAGACCAATTTGACCCTTTGTGCCACCGGCGGCCGGCTGTTCGCCCAGGGCGATCCGGTGGTGGTGGACCTGGACGCCGGTCCCGCCTACGGCAAGGTGGAGAAGTCCCCCATGCCGGTGTTCAAGCCGTGCCAGAAATCGAGCGCCCGCGCCATTCTGCGAGCCGCCGGAGATTCCGACGCTGCCGCCCACGACCGCCAGATGGCGAACCAGCACGCGGCCAAGCTCTACTGCCAGGAGCAGGCGCGCCAGCTCAAACTGGAGATGAAGATCTCGCGCGTTGACTTTTCCCTGAACGGCAAACGGGCGACCTTCTACTTCACCGCCAACGGACGGGTGGATTTTCGCCAGTTGGTGCGCAACCTGTCGCGGCGCTTCTCGGTGCGGGTGAAGATGGTTCAGGTGGGCGCCCGGGACGAGGCGGCGCTGCTCGGTGGCGTGGGCATTTGCGGCCGAACCCTCTGTTGTTCCACCTGGTTGAAGGACTTTCGTCCCATCTCCATTCAGATGGCGAAGCGCCAGAACTTGAGTCTCAATCCATCGAAGATTTCGGGGCAGTGCGGGCGACTTCTCTGCTGCCTCGCCTATGAGGATCACAGCTACAGGAAAGGCGCCCGCGGCAAGGCTGCGCGGGCCTAGCCTTTTGCTAAGGACCGACTCATGGATATGGCGAATCGCAAGCTGATCCGGCCCGACCTCCAGGACTCCAAGGGGGCCGCATCGCGCGGCGTCCGACGCAAGCAAACGCCTCCGGAGCAGACCCACGCCGAGGAGTTCTACTACCTCAAGCAGATGGCGGCAAAAACCCCGATGGTGGTGGTGTTGACGGATGGCGAGGAGCTGCGCGGCTGGATCGAGTGGTACGACAAGGGCGCGATCAAGCTCAACCGCCAGGCGGAACCCAATCTGCTGGTGCCGAAGCACAACATCCGCTACCTGTTCAAGGAAGAAGAACTCAAAAAGCGCGGCCGCCGACGCGCTACCACCGCCGGCAAATGACGTGCGCCGGCCCGTGACCCCCCGTCCGTGACGGTTCCCACCCTCGCCCTCACCCAGGGTGATCCCGCCGGCATCGGCCCGGAGATCCTCCTCACCCTCGTCGCTCAGCCGGCGCCACCCCGCGCCTGGCGTCCCTTGCTGCTCGCCGAGCGAGCGGCCCTCGCCGCCTACCCTGGGATTCTCGAACCGGATCGCCTCTGCTACTTCGACCAGCCGCCGTCGGCGCGAGAACTCGATGGCCTGGCGGAAGAGGTCGTCGCGGTGGTGGACCCGGTGGGGGAAAAGCGGGCCGTCGTTCCCGGATCGCCACAGAGCGCCGACGCCGCCGGCGCCCTGGCGGCCCTCGACCTCGGCGCTCGGTTGGCCGAGGAGGGAATCGTCGACGCCCTGGTGACAGCTCCCTTGAGCAAGGAGACCATCGATCGCTGGGTGCTGCCCGGTTTCGTCGGCCACACCGACTACCTGGCCCAGAAGAGCGGGCTGCAACGCTACGGACAGGATTATTTGATGGCCTTCCTCGCCCCGGACCTCCAGGTGGCGTTGCTCTCCACCCACCTGTCCTTGCGCCGGGCGATCGAGGGCATCACCGGCGACGCCCTCGAAGAAGCCCTCACCTGCCTGCACCGCCACGCCGGCGGCCGCATCGCCGTCGCCGGCCTCAATCCGCACGCCGGAGAAGGCGGCCTCCTGGGCGAGGAGGACGACGACATCCTCCAACCGGCGGTCGCCGCCGCCCGCCGCCGAGGGATCGACGCGAACGGCCCGTTCTCCGCCGATTCTCTCTTCGCCCGAGCCCGTTCCGGCGAGTTCGACTGGGTACTCGCCCTCTACCACGATCAGGGCCTGATCGCCGTCAAGACCCTCGCCTTCGGCCTCGCCACCAACTGGACCCTGGGCCTGCCCTACCTGCGCACCTCCGTCGACCACGGCACCGCCTTCGACCTGGCCGGCACCGGCCAGGCGGACGCACACCCGCTGATCCGGGTGGTGGAAACGACGCTGGAACTGATCGCTGGAAAGCTGCCGCGACGATCGCGGCAGGGATTTGAAGACTCGTAACTCTCAGGAAGCGCCGCGGCCGGACAGAACCACCGGGATGGTCTTGAACAGGATCTTCAAGTCGAGCCAGGGGGACCAGGAGTCGATGTACTCGAGGTCCAACTCCATCCAGCGCTCAAAGTCCAGTTCGTTGCGGCCGCTGATCTGCCACAGGCAGGTGAGACCCGGCTTCATGGAGAGGCGGCGGCGCTGCCAGCGCTGGTACTGAGCGACCTCTTCGGGGATCGGCGGCCGCGGACCCACCAGGCTCATGTCGCCGCGCAACACGTTCCAGAGCTGCGGCAGCTCGTCCAGACTGAATTTGCGCAGGAAGCGCCCCAGGGCGGTGACTCGGGGATCCTTGGAGACTTTGAACACCGGCCCGTCCATCTCGTTGAGGTGCTGTAGATCGCCGCGCTGGTGCTCCGCCCCCTCCACCATCGTGCGGAACTTGTAAAGAGTGAAGGAGCGGCCGTTCAGACCGCAGCGGGTCTGCCGGAAGAGTACCGAGCCCCCGCCGGTGACCTTGATCGCCATGGCGATACAAAAGATCACCGGCATCGCCAGCAGCAGAACCATCGCCGACAAGGCCACGTCGAGCACCCGTTTAGCGAGTAGCTGGGTGAGGCTGGTCGGGGTGGTGGAGAAGGTCAGCATCGGCATGCCGTCGAGCTCTTCGAACTGCACCTCGGCCGGTGTGCGGGGGAAGAAGTTCAGGGCGAAGCGGGTGCGAATACCCTGCTCCTGCAGCACCACGAACAGTTCTTCCAGGTGGTCCAGCTCTTTGCGGGAAACGGCAAAGATCACATCGTCCACCACATGACGCTCGATGATCTCGGGAATCTCGTCAGCGCTGCCGAGGATCGGATAGCGGCGCGCCGAGAAGCCTTGCCGCAGCGCTCCGGTGGTCACAAAGCCGATGATCTTGAAACCCCAAAAACGGTGATCCTCGATCGAGTGGGCGATCCGAATCGCCGTCGGGTTGGTGCCGACGATCATCACCGTCCGGTAATTGAGGCCTCGCTGGCGCACGTAGCGCGCCGTCAACCGCACCGCAAGCTTTTCGGCCAGCAGCAAGACGAAAGTCAATAACGAGAAGAGGAACAGCCAGGAGCGGCTGATCTGGTCGTCCAGGAGCTTCTCGCCGAGGCGCATGGCGAAGATCGTCAAGGTGAAGATGACGATGCCCGAGGCACAGATCCGAAACACCGAGGCCGCTTCCTCAAGGAGCGGCACCGTGCGATGCGAGTCGCGATACTGACCGGAAGTGAGCAACAGAATCGCCCACAGAGGAATCACCAGCGGCAACAGCGGCAGATACGCCGACAGGGGATAGAGACGCCCCTGGAAGGCGTCCGGCATCCACGCCGGCAGCAAAGAATCGCGCAGCCAGTAGGCGAGGAAGAACGCCACCGCCACCAATGCCAGATCCAGCGCAAAGGTGGTGACGGAGAGAATGCGGGCTCGTTCTTTTAGCATCGCGGCGACCGTTCGGTGAAACTCACCCTCTGGGTGTCCATCATCTAGGCTCGATCTATGTCACTGACACATATTCTAACGCATCGCGCCGCGAATCCGTCCAAGAAGCCCCCGTATGGCGAGGGTCTTCAGCCTTTCGCCAACCTCCGGAGCAGCGCCTCGTAGAGATCCGTTACGGCGTCCCAGGAGAACCGTTCCTCCGCCTGCCGGGCCGCGGCGCGCCCTCGGCGCCGCGCCATCTCGGGATCCTGCCGCACGGCTTCCATCGCCGCTGCCAGCTCGCGCGGCTGCTCGGCGCGGAAGTAGAGAGCGGCCTCGCCGGCCACTTCCACGTTCTCCGGCGTGTCGTTCACCAGCAGGCAGTTGCCGTATCCCATGGCCTCCACCAGTGCCGGATGGGTACCACCGACCTCCGTCGCGTGGACATAGGCGAGGGCATGGGAAAGCAGCTCCCGGTAGCCCTCACCGTAGATCGGCCCCGGGAAGATAATACGCGGGTCGGCGCCCTGGGTGAAGCTCGCGATATAGCCAGCGGCATAGGGAGCCCCGCCGACCATCACCAACGGCAGGTCGCTGCCGACGGCGCGATAGGCCTCAGCCACCCGATCCGGGTTGTTCTCCGGCTCGAAGCGACTGACGTACAAGAAATACCGCCGCCGCAGCAGCCCCAAGCGATCGAGGGTAGCGGTGCCGCCCGGCACCACCGGATCCACGCCATAGGTGATCGGCGTCGATTCGGCCCCGTAGCGCTCTTCGTAATGTTGGCGAATGACCTCCGCATCGGTGACCAGGGCGTTGGGCACAACGCAGGCCAACCGCTCCGACAGGGCGTAGACGGCCCGCCCGACGGCCCCCCACTTGCGGCGGCGCTTTTCGATACCGTCGACGTGAAGGGCGGTGGGGATGCCCGTCCAGCGGAGCCCCGGAACGAACATCGCGTTGGCGGAGTTCACCACCAAGGCCGCGTCATAGCGCCGGAAGGCCGCGTGGATCACCGACAGCAGGGTGTGCACGGGGGTATCAAAGTACTTTCCGCGCATCGTAGGCAACACCGCCAGTTCGACGTCGCCGAGGCGGCGGAGCCCATTGGGAGTGACGTGGGAACGGCAGTAGACGGTGACCCGAAAACCCCGCTCCGCCAGCCGCCGGGAGAGTTCCTCCATGAGCGTTTCGTAGCCGCCATAGCGATTCGGAATTCCGCGACTGCCGATCAGCGCCACCCGCGGGCCGGTCCGCGGCACATCGCTCACGGTGCGTCTCCGGAGTCGACCTCGGCCAGCGGGAGCCCCGGCACCCCGAACCAGCGGTCGAGTTCCGCCGCCGGCAGGGTGCGGCGCTCCTGGATCACCCGGCGGCGGGCGAGGATCTCCCGGCGATGGCGCCACAGCCAGCCATAAGCCCCGAGGGAGGTGCGCTCGCGCAGCAAGATCCAGCCAAAGGCCCCGATGTCCCGCGCCAGAGCCGCCGGCAGGGTGCGCCAGAAATTGCGCCGGGTCTGGTGGTAGCAGCGCAGCAGGTAGCGGTTCTTCACCGAGTGGAGATTGACCACCGGCGGCATCTGACGGCGGCGTTCCGGCAGGTTCCACCGACGGTGCTCGGCCTCCGCCTCGGGCTCGTAGAGCACCTCCCAGCGGCGCTCCCGCAGGCGGAAACAGAGCTCGGCGTCCTCCCGAAAGGAGTGGAACCGGCGATCGAACACCTCGCCGTCGATCGCCACGTCGTCCAGGGCCTCGCGCCGCCACAGGCTGGCCGCCCCGGTGGCCCCGAACACCCGATCCGCCTGCCGCCACTGACCGCGGTCGACAGCGCCGGAACCGCGGTCGAGGTGGCGCCAGGTCTTGGTCAGGCGCATACCGCAAGCATCCAGGCATTGTTCGGCGGGCCGCGCGCCCACCGGGCGCACCAGCCGACCGGTGACGGCGCCCACCGGCCATTCCGGATGGCGCAGCGCCCGGGCCAGCAAGCGGGTGAGGTAGCCGGCGCGCGGCCGGGCATCGGCGTTCAAACTCAACACCCAGGGATCATCCGACAGGCTGAGAATGCGGTTCATGCCGCCGGCGAAGCCGCGATTGTCCGGCAGCGCTTCCAGCTCGAAGGCGAGTCCGGCGGCGATCAAGCGCGCCGACTCCCGGCGCGCCGATTCCGGCGACCCGTCCCCGCTGGCGCAATCCACCACCACCACCCGCAGTGGCCGGTGGTCCAGCCGCGCCACGGCGGCGAAGCAATCGGCGAAATCGTCCGCATCGTTGTGGGTAACGATGGCGACGGTAACGGCCGGGGGCGGGCTCCCCGAGGAGGGCGCTGGCGGCGGCGGGCTCAAGACCGGACCCCGTACCGGCGGCGGAGAGACTCAGGCCGGCGCCAGCGGCTGACGACCCCCAGGGCCAAAGTTCTCAGACCCTCCGCCGCCTGCCAACGGCTCACCGCCCGGCGCGGCCGGCGCAAGGGCAGCGCGATGCAGCGCAGAAGGGCGGTCACGGGCAGGACGATGCGAAGGAACGCCGCGGCCGCTTCTCCGAAATGCTTGGTCGTGTAGCGCATGAGGTTGCGGTAGTAGATCCACAGGAACGAGCCGTAGCCGAGGCTCGATACGGTCGCGCCGAGAGCGTGCCGAAAGGTTGCGGCCGGATGATAGACGAGGACGTGCCCGGCGGCTTGCAGGCGCTGGGCGAAATCCACGTCTTCGAACCATGCCGGGAAGAATTCCGGATCGAATCCGCCAACTTCCTCAAAGGCCCGTCGGCGAAGGGCCAGGGCGGCCGCCGCCGGTTGCTCGACCGGACTTCCGGCGGAAGGTTCCCGATCGGGCCCGGCGCCGCCAGCGAAGAAGCACGCCTGGAGCATGAGGTCCCCAAGGCTCGGCAGACGACGGAGCTGCCAGGGGGTCTGCGGCTCGCCCGCAAGGTCGACCAGACGCGGCACCAGGCCGGCGGCATCCGGGTAGGTCTCAAAACCCGTCAGCAACGCTTCCAGGGCGTCGGTCAGATCCGCCGTCTCCTCCGCTGGAGCGAGGTCCGGATTGAGGATCAGCAGCCGCTCGGAACAAGCCCGCTCGACGCCGGCGTTGACACCTCCGGCGAAACCGAGATTGCCTTGGCGGATCACCGCCGTGGCGCGGCCCCTCAGGATTTCGTCGAGGGAACCGTCGGAGCCGTTGTCGACCACCACCAACTCGAATCGCGGATCTTCCGGCCAGGCACGCACCAAGCGCTCTAGATGGTCCTCGTCCCGCCAATGAATCACCACCGCCGAGAGTTCGGGAACCATTCGCGTACCCTATACCGGAGTTGGGGACAGAACGTTTTCCCACCGGTCTGCGTACCTACCTACACAAGGACGCTCCGGCCGGTGGCACCGCCGCCGCGCAGATGCGTCCCGGGATCGACGAGGAGACGACACCTAGGAAGAGAGACCACACAGAGCCCACGGAACCAGCGGCCACCGGGGGTGCTCCCGCCGGGAGCAGTGGAACCGCAACGCCGTCGGGATCACGACCGGTAAGGAGGTTTCCCATGGCATCACCGAACCTCGCTGCTCCATCCGTCGCGACTTTTCCCCGACTGACCACCCAGGCGGCCCTGCCCCCAGCCTGTCGCCGCCTGGATCCGAACCGCAGTACCGACGAACTTCGCCCCCTCGAAGAGATTCTCGAACGCCGGGTCAAGGGCCAGAATCCCGCACTGGCGGCCCTGCTGAGCGCCCTGGCGCGCCCACTCTCGGGACTCAAGGATCCGCACCGACCTCACCTCAGTGCTCTGCTCCTAGGCCCCACCGGCATCGGCAAGACCGAAACCGCCAAGGCGGTAGCCGAAGGCTTGCTCGGCAACGAGGCGCACTTGGTGCGGGTGAACTGCGAATCCTTTGCCCACAGCCACGAAGTGGCCAAGCTTCTCGGCTCACCGCCGGGCTATGTCGGCCAGAACGTGGAGCCGCTCCTGAGCCAGGGGCGCCTCGACGCTGGGCACCTGAGCCTGCTCGACAACGGCGACGTACCGCCGCTCGTCGAACGCATGAGTGGCGGTAAGGATGACCGCGTGTCGGTGATCCTGTTCGACGAGATCGAGAAGGCCGACCCGGTGCTCTGGACCACCCTCCTCGGGGTGCTGGAAGACGGCATCCTCACCCTCGGCGACAACACCACCAGCAGCTTCCAGAGTTCGGTGATCTTTGTCACCTCGAACGTCGGCGGGCGGGAGATGGCGCATCTATTGGAAAAGCCACCGCTGGGCTTCGCGCCCGCCGATGGCGAGGCGGAACTGGATCTCGCCGGAGCCGCCGTCCAGGCGGCGCAAGACACCTTCCCGCTGGAGCTGATCAATCGCTTCGACGAGGTGATCGTCTACTCGGCCCTCGACCGGACGGATCTCGAAACCATCCTCGACAAGTTCCTAGCGGAACTCCACGACCGCGCCGTCAAGCAGGCGGACGTTCCCCTGCTGCTTCGTTTGAGTGCCGAGAGCCGGGAACACATCCTGGCGACGGGAACCGATCCGCGCTTCGGCGCTCGCCCCCTCCGGCGGGCGGTGGAGCGGCTGCTGGTGGATCCGCTGTCCCGGCTGATCGCTTCGCGGCAGCTCGCCGCCGGTGACGTGGTGGAGATCGAACTGGAAGAGGGCGCCCTGGCTTTCTACCGCCAGGGCGACGCCACGGTTCACCACGTTGTTGCCTGAGGCGACCTTCGGCCCGCCGGCGGCTCGGAGTAGATCAAGCCGGCGGGCCGCCCTTACGCCCACCCGGGCTCCCGGGATTCTCGGCACTCCGGAGCCTGCGAGTTTCGATGCCGCTACTCCAATAATCAGAATTTGCAATTATTCGGTTAATAGAATATTCTCCGCGACAGCTTAGGAGGCCTCCCGAGCGCGTGAAGGTGCGGAGCCCCGGAAACGTCCGGGCGCCCGCACATTTTCCAATCTTTTTTGCAACAAGGAGGTTGCATGAAAAGGTTTCTCTCGCTTGGATTGGTACTCGCCGTCGCCCTCGCCCTATCCGCTTCGGCGTCCACCTTCGTGGCGCAGTCGCAGGACGACCTGCTCCGCGAATCCACCGCCGTCGTCGAAGGCACCGTCTTGACGGTGG
The DNA here is from genome assembly GCA_039030395.1 of Acidobacteriota bacterium. NCBI lineage: Bacteria > Pseudomonadati > Acidobacteriota > Acidobacteriota bacterium. The sequence continues at coordinate 34,578 of JBCCEF010000003.1, read as the reverse complement.
ACTCCTTTTGGAACGAAACCAACCAGATCATTGTCACCGAAGCTCAGGTGCAGATCGACGATGAAATTCTCGGCAAGGCCGACTCCATCGTCACCGTGCGCACCTATGGCGGCGAGGTCGATGGCTTCCGGGTGGAAGCTCACGGCTTTCCCACCTTCGAGCCGGATCAGAAGGTGCTGATGTTCCTCCAGCCGGACGACCACGGCACCCACAAAGTCACCGGCTACCAGCAAGGCCTCTACCGCGTCGTCGAGAACGACGCAGGCGTTGCAATGGCGATTCCTGCCGTTGAGCTGGAAACCAACCTCGTGACCCTCGACGGGCTGAAGGCGTCGCTGCCGGCGGCTCAGAACCTGGACGAGCTCAAGACCTCGATCCTCGACGACGCGGCGGATGCCGGCCTGATCCACCGCTAGGCGAATAGGAGACGATTTCTGATGAACAAGCACCGTTTCGCAACCCTCGTCACCTTCGCCCTTCTCACCTTGCTGTTCGCCGGCAGCCTGTCCGCCTACGTGCTGCTCAGTCCGCGCCGCACCTGGAACAGCGCCCCGACGATCATCGTCGACAACCGCGGCTTGTCGAGCGTCATCGACGGTGACGGCGGCCGTACCCGCACCCGCAACGCCATCCGCTCGAACGCCGGCTGGAACGGTTCCGGCGCCGGCCGGGTGGTGTGGGCGAACATCGGCTCTGTCGGCTCCTTCCGGCTCGGAGACGGCCGGCCGATGCTCAACTTCCGCGACCCGATCGGGGTCTGCACGGGAGGCTGCTTGGCGGCCACCTTCACCGGGTACTACACCCGGCGGTCGAACGGCACCTACCGGATCTTCGACGCGGACATCGTCACCAACACCCGCTTCAACTGGGGCTCCCGCGGCGAGACCTGCGCCGGTCAGGAGTTCTACGTGGAAGCGGTGATGGTGCACGAGGTCGGTCATCTCCTCGGCCTCGGCCACTCGCCGGTGGGCAACGCGACGATGTTCGCCTCCACCGGCCCCTGCAACGACTCGCCGCGCACCACCGCGTCGGACGATGAGGCCGCCATCCGCGATCTTTATTAGAAGTCTCTGCTGAAGATGCGCTTCGCGCATTTTTCAGCAGGCCTTCTAATGGGTTCTGAGGGGGGCTAAAGGCGCCCCCCTCGGCCAGTTCCTGGCCTCACCCCTACGCGGGCCGCCCCGTCCTCGGCGGGGGCGCCCAGCCCTCTCGGGCTCGGTCGCGGGTTGAGCCTAGTACCCGGCTGTAGTTCAAGGCCGGCGTGGCCCTCCAGGGTGCGCCGGCTTCTTCGTTTGCGCATTCAGCCGGTCGGCCGGCGGTAGGGCTTGAGGTACTCCGGCAGAGCAATGCCTTCCTTCAAATTCGGGGCGGGCTCCGGCTCGCCGAATTGACGGATCAGGGGCACCACCCCCGACCAATAGTCGAGGTCGAGGTCCGCCTTGGCATCGCCCGGGTCGCCCTTGCGGACCTTGGCGGAGGCCTCGTCGATCGCCATGGAGAGCACCTCGGTGGCGGCCAGCTCTTTGTCCGACGGCAGGCGCGCGTCGCGGGAGCGGCCCGGAACCAAGTGCTCCACCAGCGCATCGAGGGCAGCGAGGCGAGCTTCGTCGCCCTCGATCGGACGCAGCTTCCCCAGCACCACCACCGAGCGATAATTCATCGAGTGATGAAAGGTCGACCGCGCCAGCACCAGGCCGTCGAGCAGGGTCACCGTCAGGCACGCCGGCATGCCCTCGCCCAAGGTCTTCATCATGCGGCTCAGCACCGAACCGTGGATCAACACTTCGTCGCCGCGGCGGGCGTAGGCGGTGGGGATCACGTAGGGCTGATGCCGGTGAACGAAGCCGACGTGGCACACCAGACCTTCGTCGAGGATGGAGTGGATCTCCTGCCGATCGTAGACTCCTCGTTCCCGGACACGGCGCACCTGCGTTCGGTCGGTCTTCAAACTCATCAAGTCTTCTCCTGAGATCTTCTGATACAAAACCCATCTTATCGACACCCATCTATTTGCAAGCCACTCCTAGAGTGCCGTCAAGGGGCCGAAAGCGAGCCGAACCTCCTCTCGAAAGACGCCAACGATTCCTCGGCCCTCACGTCGTTGCGGCAGATCGTCTATGCTGGCGGCCCCGTCTCAGTTTTCGATCCAGGTACTTCTCCCATGCCCGAACCCACAATCTCTCCCCAACCGCCCGCCGGCGCCGTCCGCCGAAGCTGGCGATTCCTCCGCCAGGCCCTGGCCGGAACCGAGGAGGACTTTACCCAGGGCAGCCTCGGGCGGGCGATCGGTTTGCTGGCCATTCCGATGGTGCTCGAAATGTCGATGGAGTCGATCTTCGCGGTGGTCGACGTTTTCTTCGTCGCCCGCCTCGGCGCCGACGCCGTCGCCACCGTCGGTCTGACGGAATCGGTCTTGACGCTGGTCTTCGCCATCGCCATCGGCCTGTCGATGGCGACCACCGCGGTGGTCGCCCGGCGCATAGGCGAAAAGAACCGCGAACAGGCCTCCGTCACGGCGGTGCAGGCGATTCTCCTCGGCCTGGCGGTGAGCGCCGCCATCGGCGTCACCGGCGTTTGGGCGGCGCCGAAGATCCTCGCCCTGATGGGCGCCACCCCAGAGGTCATCGCCGTCGGTACGCCCTACACCACGCTGATGACCGGCGGCAGTGTGACCATCGTTCTGCTGTTCTTGAACAACGCGATCTTCCGCGGCGCCGGCGATGCGAGTGTCGCCATGCGCTCCCTCTGGCTAGCGAACGGCATCAACATCGTTCTCGATCCCTGCCTGATCTTCGGCCTCGGACCGTTCCCGGAGTTGGGCCTGCTCGGGGCGGCCGTCGCCACCAACACCGGCCGGGGCATCGGCGTGCTCTACCAGTTCTACTGCATGTTCAAGGGCCACGGCCGCATCACCATCGCCGGCCGGCACCTGCGCTTCAACCCCTCCGTCACCTTACGGCTGCTCAAGGTTTCCGCCGGCGGCATCATGCAGTTCTTGATCGCCACATCGAGCTGGATCGGCCTGGTGCGTATCCTGGCGATCTTCGGCAGTTCGGCCCTGGCCGGCTACACCATCGCCATCCGCATCGCGATCTTCGCGCTGCTGCCCTCCTGGGGCATGGGCAACGCCGCGGCGACCCTGGTGGGCCAGAACCTCGGCGCCGGCAAGGCGGACCGGGCGGAACGCTCGGTGTGGTTGACGAGCTGGTACAACATGGCCTTCCTCGGCATGGTCGGCATCGTCTTCATCTTCTTCGCCGAAGCGGTCGTGGGCATCTTCACCCACGATCCGGCGGTGCTGCCGATCGCCGCCGACTGCCTGCGGGTGATGGCCTACGGCTACGCTTTCTACGCCATCGGCATGGTGATCGTGCAGGCCTTCAATGGCGCCGGCGACACCAACACCCCGACGGTGATCAACTTCTTCTGCTACTGGTTGCTGCAGATTCCCCTCGCCTACGGCCTGGCGCAAATGGCGGGCCTTGAAGAACGGGGCGTGTTTCTGGCAATACTCGTCGCCGAAATCGTGTTGACAGTCACCGGAGTGCTCGTGTTCCGGCGCGGGCGCTGGAAAAACCGCCAGGTCTGATCCCGACCGCGAACCCCAGGAGGCCACCCCGATGGGATTCCTAAACCGCCTGTTCCGCAAAGACCCAGCCGCCGCCCTGGCTAACGCCGAAGAACTGCTCAGCCGAGGGAATCTGCTGCGCGCCCGGCAGATCGCAGAGGGCATTCAAGCCGGATCGGACCCCTACCTGCGCGAGCGGGCGACGGATCTGGCGCGGCGGGCGCGCATGGCAATGCTCGAGGGAACTCTCGACCGGGCGGCGGAAGCCGAAAAGAACGGCGACCTGGTGGAAGCCGGCGACTGGCTGCGCTCTGCCCTCGAACACGCCGTCGGTTCGGCGCGCGAGGAGGAGGTCCGGCAGCGGCTGGCCTCCATCGCCCGGCGGCAAGCCTCGGCCAATACCCATGAGGCCTACGCGTCTAGCGCCGCCCGCGGCAGCGGCGGCTCGGACCCCTTCGGCGGATCCGGCGGGAGGACGCCCAAACCCCGGTCCTTCGATCCCGAAGACCACGCCGAAGTGTTCGAGGGCGGAGAATTCGATGGCTCGGCCGACGACGAGACCCTTTACGCCACCTTCATCGACATGCTCAGCCCGGCCGTCGCCGGCCGATACGACGACCGGCCGCGGCCCTTCCGGAGGGCTTTGGTCCACCTCAACGAGGGCCGATTCGCCGAGGCCTCGGCGGGCTTCGAAGATCTGGTCGCCGCCGACCCGGGCGATCCGGTGCTGCGCCTGGAGCGCGGACGCTGCCGCCTGGCAACGGGCGAGGCGGCCGGCGCCCGGGAGGACTTCGATATCGCCTGGGAAACCTTCGGTGACACCCCACTGGACCGCGCCGGTGACCTCTCGGTACCCCGCCTGTGGACCGAGGCCGCCCTCGAGGCGGGCGACTCCGAGGCGGTGGTGGAACGGTTGGCGGACCCGCTGCTGGAGAACCCCGCCAACAGCGGCCCGGAACTGGCGGAACTCTTCGGCGTCGCCCTGTTGAACCTCGAGCGCCTCGACGAGGCGCGCGACTTCCTCGCTGCGGCGGCCCAGCAGTATCCGCGCACACCGGCCTTTCCCTATTTGCTGGCCCGCGCCCTCGAAGCGCTGGAACTCAAGGACCAGGCGGTCGCGTGTCTGGAGACGGCCATCGCGCCGAGCTGTGCTTCCGGCAACTGCTCCAAGCCGCCCCTCCACCTACCGTCCACCCGCGCCCTGGCCCGCCTCTACCTGGACCAAGAGCCTCCGAACCTCGCACGCGCGGACCAGCTCCTCGGGCTGATCTACGGCGCCCGCAAGGGCCATTTCAAGGCGACGGACCTGCGCCTTATCGCCCGCCATCGCGAGCTCTCGGGCGACCAGGAAGGGGCGGAGGAGGCGCGGCGGGCGGCCGAGGATCTGCAGCCGACGATGGCCTGAGCCCGGTGCAAAGGAAGGCCTGATGCTCGAAGTCTCGAAGCTCCAGAAGAACTTCACCCTCGGCGACACCGAGGTCGAGGTACTGCGCGACATCACCTTTTGCCTGGCGGCGGGGGAGGCGATGGCCGTCACCGGACCCTCCGGTTCCGGCAAGAGCACCCTGCTGCACCTCCTCGGCACCCTCGACCACCCGACTTCCGGCTCCTACCGCCTCGACGGCCGGGATCCAGCCGCCTTGTCGGAGCCGGAGCTGGCCCGCTTCCGCAACGAGCACATCGGCTTTGTCTTCCAGGAGCATCGCCTGCTGCCGCAATTTTCGGTGATCGAAAACGTCCTGCTCCCCACCTTCGCTTTTCCTTCGGACCGCGCCGCCGACCGCCGGCGCGCCCAGGACTTGATCGAGCGGGTCGGCCTCGGCCACCGGCGCAACCACCGGCCGGCGGAACTTTCCGGCGGTGAGCGGCAGCGGGTGGCGGTGGCCCGGGCCTTGATCCGCCAGCCGCAACTCCTGCTGTGCGACGAACCCACCGGCAGCCTCGACGCCGCCACCTCGCGCGCCGTCGCGGATCTGCTGTTCGAGCTGCACGAACAAGGCTCGCGCTCCGGCGAGGGCTCCCAGGTGATGATCGTCGTCACCCACAGCGAAGACCTCGCCAGCCGCTTCGCGCGCCGCTGTCGGCTGTCGGAAGGAAGATGCTCCGCGGACTGATCCACCACTGGCGCCCCAATCTGGCGGTGGCGGCCGGCGCCGCCGTCGCCACGGCGGTGCTGACCGGCGCGCTGCTGGTGGGGGACTCGATGCGCGCCAGCCTGCGCGGCCTGACCCTCGACCGGCTGGGGGAGATCGACCACGCCCTGGTGGTGCCCAGCCAGATCGCCCGGGAATCCGCCGAGCGGCTGCAAGAGCAACTCGGCGATCCCTCCCAAGGTGGTTCGCGAGTGGTGCCGGCGATCGTCCTTCGGGGCAGCGCCGTCGCCGCGGACAGCCGCCGGCGGGCCACCCGGGTGGGCATCTACGGCATCGAGGAAAGCTTCGCCGACCTGTTCGAGGATGGTACCCCGCTCGCCGAAGGTCTCACCCGCCAGAGCGGCCAGATCTTTCCGCCGGCGGTGTTGAACCAGGCCCTGGCGGCGGACCTCGGCGTCGCCCCCGGGGATGGACTTCTCCTCTCCTTCGAAGGGCAGGACGAGATTCCCCGCGCCACCCTCGCCGGCGGCGCCGATTCCCAGGAAACCATCGAGGCCCTGCGGGCAACGGTGGCGGCGGTCATCCCCGACACCGGTCCCGGGCGCTTCGGCCTGGCCCCCTCCCAGGAGCTGCCGCGCACCCTCTACGTGCCGCTGCGCGATATTCAGCGAGCCGCCAACCGCAACCCGCGAGACGACCGGCGGCGCTGGATCAACGCCCTATTGGTGAGCGACGGCGAGTCGCCGGTCGATCTCGATGCGGCTGTGCGCCAGGCCTTTCCGCTCGCCGATCTCGGTCTCGACCTGCATCGGGCGGACGGCCGTTTGATCGTCGAGAGTCGCGACTTCGTGCTGCGCCCGCCGGTGGCCGAGGCGATCACCGCGGTGGCGACGGAGGCCGGCGCCACCGTCCAGCCGGTGCTCTCCTACCTGGCCAACGAGATGGCGGTCGGCGACCGGTCGACGGCCTATGCCACCATCGCCGCTTTCGAAACACCGGTGCCGGAGGCCTTCGGCGAGTTGACCCTGATCGACGGCACACCGGCGCCGCCCCTCGCCGACGGCGACATCCTGCTCGACACCTGGACCGCCGAGGATCTGGAGGCCTCCTCCGGCGATGCCCTGACCTTGACGTACTACGCCGTCGGCCCGCGGGATGAACTGATCACCCGCCGGGCGGATTTCCGCGTCGCCGGCATCGTCGCCCTGGACGGCCTGGCCGTCGATCCCCGGTTGACCCCGGAGTTTCCCGGCATCGCCGAGGCGGGCGATATCTCCTCCTGGGATCCGCCCTTCCCGGTGGATCTGGACGCCGTGACGGAGCGCGACGAGGACTACTGGGACCGCTACCGGGCAGCCCCCAAAGGCTTTGTTGCGCCGGCTGCCGGGGCCCGCCTGTGGAGCAACCGCTTCGGCGAACTGACATCGCTTCGCCTGGCCCCCGCCGCTGACTTCGAAGGGAGCGACGGTCTCGCTGCGCTGGAGCCATCCCTGCGCTCAGAGCTACCGGGGCGGCTACCCCTTGACGCCACCGGCCTGACCTTCCTCGCGGTCAAGGAGCGGGGCCTCGAAGGGGCCTCCGGAGCGACAGACTTCACCGGCCTGTTCCTCGGCTTCAGCATGTTCCTGATCGCCTCGGCGGCGCTACTGGTGGCGCTTCTCTTCCGCCTCGCCGTTGAACGGCGAGCGCCGGAGTGGGGCCTGCGCCTGGCGATGGGCTTCCCGCTGGCGGCGGTGCGCCGGCAAGTACTGACCGAAGGGCTCGTGCTCGCCGCCGCCGGCGCCCTCGCCGGCACCGCCCTGGCGGTGCTCTACGGCCGCCTCCTGCTGCGCGCCCTGGCAGTTTGGTGGTCGCCGCTGATCGATGCGCCCTTTCTCGAACTGGCGGTCGAACCGACCACCCTGCTGATCGGCGCCGTCGCGGCGGTGGCGCTGGTCGCTGGGGTTCTCGTCCTGGCGGTCCGCCGCCTGGGCCGCCAGACGACCCTTGGACTGCTCGCCGGCACCTGGTCCGCGAGCGGTGCGGACGGAAGCCGCGTGGCCGGAGGAAAGGCCCGCCGCGCCGCCTGGATCCTGGGCGCTACGGCCGCCCTCCTACTGGCCGCTTCGCTACTTCTCAGTACCGGGGGCGGCGAGGCCGCGCCGGGGCTGTTCTTCGCCCTCGGCGCCACCCTCTGCGCCACCGGCTTCGCCGCCTTCGCCGCCTGGTGCCGCGCCGCCGGAGCCCGCGGCCGCACCGCCGAGGTGCCGATCCGCGGCAGCGCCGCGGCCCTCGCCGCCCGCAACAGCACCAGCCAGCCGGGCCGCAGCCTGCTGTCGGTCATCCTGGTCGCCTGCGCCTGCTTTGTGCTGGTCAGCGTCACCGCCAACCGCAAGACCGGGCCACAGGATGCCGCCGATCGCGCGAGCGGCACCGGCGGCTACGCCCTGGTGGGGGAAACGGACGTGCCCGTGCGGCGCGATCCCGCCCGCTTCGAGAGTCTGGAGGAGATGGGCTTCGAAGCCCCGAAAGCCGCGCGGGTGGCGGCGGCGGGAGTGGTTCCCTTCCGCCTGCTGCCCGGCGAAGATGCGAGCTGCCTCAATCTCTACCAGCCGGAAGAACCGCGGGTGCTGGGCGCGCCGGCGGAGTTCATCGAGCGCGGCGGCTTCCACTTTCGCGCCGCATCCTCGGAGGTCGACAACCCGTGGAGCCTGCTCGAACGGGACCTCGGCCCCGGCGTTATCCCGGCGATCGGCGACTACGCCTCGGTGCGCTGGATCCTGCATCTCGGCCTAGGAGGCGAGCTGGAACTGACCAGCGACTCCGGCGAGCCGGTGCGCCTGCGCATCGTCGGCCTGCTTGAAGGCAGCCTGTTCCAAAGCGAGCTGATCGTGGCCGAAGATCGCTTCCTCGAACACTTCGCGAGCCACGACGGCTACGGCTACTTCCTGGTCGAGGAAGGTGCGCCGGAGGTGATCGAGGCTCTCGAAGAGGGCTTCGAGGACTACGGCTTCGACGGACAGGGAACGGCTGAGAAGATCGCCGCCTACCTGGCGGTCGAGAACATGTACCTGACCACCTTCCAGGCCCTCGGCGGCCTGGGTCTCCTCCTCGGCACCCTCGGCCTGGGGGTGGTGATGGTGAAGAACGTGGTCGAGCGGCGCGGCGAACTGGCGGCGCTGCGCGCCTTCGGCTTCCGGCGTGGCAAGCTGGCCCGCCTGGTGGTGCTCGAGAACGCCTTCCTGCTGGTCGTCGGCATCGCCTTGGGTGCCGTCGCCGGCCTCGCCGCCGTCGCGCCGCACCTATTGGCCGGCCGCGGCCAGGCACCCTGGTTCTCCCTCCTGGCACTCCTCGCCACGGTCTTCGCCGTCGGCACCCTCGCCGGCCTGGCGGCGGCCTGGGGGAGCCTCAAGATCCCGCTGCTCGAAACCTTGAAGAACGACTAGCAGGTTGCTGAAAAGGCCTTCGGCCTATGATTTCAGCTGCCCTACTAGCTTTCCTTGCCAGGGGGCTAGGCGCCCGCACGCGGTCCGCCCCTCACCCGAAAACACCCGTGTTTTCGGGCTCACCCCATTCTGGCGCCTGCGGCGCCGCCTCGTCAGCTTCGGGGGCGTTCGAACACGGGTTATAATTCCCGAAAGTAGCCCGACCGAAGCATTGCCGAAGGTCGGGCTAGGGGAGAAATCCGAACATGGCGACCAAGACCTTGAAGCTCACTCAAATCGGAAACTCCACCGGTGTGGTGCTACCGCGGGAGCTGCTGGACCGCCTGCGGGTCGAGCGCGGCGACGTTCTTTCGGTCATAGAGACTCCCGACGGCATCGAACTCACGGCCTACGACCCAGATTTCGCCGCTCAGATGGAGGCCGCCGAAGAGGTCATGCGCGAAGACCGCGACGTCCTGCGCCTGCTCAGCAAGTAGCGAGCGTGGACGAGCCGGTTTGGGTGCGAACGGACGTCGTACTCGCCATCCACCAGCGTCAGCTCACGGAGCATGGTGGCACCCAGAGAATTCGCGACGAAGGACTCCTGGCCTCCACCCTGGCCAAACCCAAGCATCTCCTGGCCTGCACCGAACCGCCACCGGATCTGGCTGCCCTCGCCGCTGCCTACGGCTACGGCATCGCGCGAAACCACCCCTTCATCGACGGCAACAAGCGAACCGCCCTCGTCGTTTGTCGCACCTTCCTGAAGCTCAACGGCAGCGACCTGATCACCACTCAAGAGGAGAAGTACCGGGCCTTCCTCGACCTGGCCGCGAGCCAGACCACCGAAGCGGACTTCGCCGCCTGGATCAGGGTTCACCTTCCGCCCCAGGAAGCCCGGTAGTCGTTGCAACCGCAGCATCTGCTTCCTGAAGAGTCGGTTATGATGAGCCGATGACCATATCTTCAAATTCCGAGGGCCTGCCCGGCCTCGACGAGTTGCTCGCCCCGATCACCCGCGAAGAGTTCTTCGACCGCTATTGGGAGAAGGATTTCTTCCATCTCGAACGCGACGATCCGGAGTTCTACCGCGAGATCTTCTCCCTCGACGATGTCGACCGCTGGATCGCCGCGGCGCCGGCCGAAGGGCGCGAGCGGTTGATCGTGCGTACTTCAGACTCCCAGGTGGTGCGCAGGTCGGCGCCGGGAAAGTTCAATCCGGCGGTGATCTGTGCCGACGTCGCCGAAGGCAACACCCTGATTCTTCAAGCGGTGCAAGAGTCGTGGCCGCCGCTGCAAACGGTGGCGGCCAAGCTCGATCAGGCGCTGAGCGCCGAGACCAAGGTCAACAGCTACCTTTCGCCCCCCGGCTCGAAGGGCTTCGACCGCCACATCGATTACCACGACTTCTTCATCTTTCAGGTCTACGGCAGCAAGCACTGGTACCTGTTCGAAACGCCGTACCTGCCGATGGCGGGCCTCGAATACGGACCGTTCAAGGCCTTCAAGGAAGGCACCGCCCGGGGCACCGAGCCGCTGGCGGAGGTCTACCTGAAGCAGGGCGACATGCTCTACGTGCCCCGCGGCATGCCGCACTACGCGGCCGCCATCGAGGAGACCTCCCTCCATCTGACGGTCAGTTTTCACCCGCTCTACTGGACGGACTTCGTCAAGGCGGCGGTAGAAAGCGTCGCCGTCGAGCACCTTCCCATGCAGCGCTCTCTACCCCCCGGCTTTCTCAACCGTCCGGAGATTCGAAGCGAGATGGAAGCGATCTTCGCCGAGTGTCTCGCCAAGGTCTCCGAGGCATCCTTCGACTCGGCCCTGCGCGGAGCATCCCGCAGCCTGAACCGCGATCTGCGCACCGAGGTCGGCGGCCAGTTCACCCAGGTCGCTCGCCTCGGTGACCTGTCCGACGACGACTCTCTGAACCACACCACCGGCGGCGACTACATCGTCGAAGAAAACGGCGCCAAGGCGACGATCCGCCAGGGAGCGAGCCGGGTACAGGGTCCGGCGGTCCTGGTGCCGGTGTTCGAGTTTGTGCGCGCCAACTCGTCCTTCCGGGTCGGCGACCTGCCCGGCCTCTCAGACACCGGCCGCCTCGCCCTAGCGCGCCGTCTGGTGCGCAGCGGCCTGCTTCAAATCCACACCGGCTGAAGCAAGAAAAACGCCCCGGCCGGAAAAACCCGACCGGGGCGCGGTACCTCTGGCGAGCGAGGAAGCTACTCGCTCATCAACTCCTCCAACCGCTTCATCTCGAGTCCCTCGGCGGTCATCATGCGACCTTGGAGGGCGTCTTCGAGATCCGCTGGATCCTCCATCAAACGCAAAGCGGCGGTGAGCTGTCTCCACTCGGACTCCGACGCCACCGCGGCGCGGTCCAGAATCGGGCCGACCGTAGGTGCGCCGATCTGTCCCAAAGCCGTCGCCGCGGGAGTGATGTCGCTCAGCGAATCCACCATCGGCCGCGGGAACTCGTCCTCGACTCGGCTGATCAGCCGATGGATCACGATCGCCCGCGTCGCTTTCAAGGCACCGAGCAGTCGGATCGCCTGCAGGGGCGATGAGAACTCAACGCCGTTTTCGGCCTCCCTGTTCGCCATCCGATAGAGCTTGCGGATCAGCTTGTCGCGATCACCACCGGTCAACGTGCCGGAAGCCTCCCAGGCGACGGCATCGGCGGCGGCAGCCATCCGGTCGCCTTCGGCTCTGGACTTCAAGCCGGCGATCACTTCATCTACGCTGAACACGCCCTCCTCCCCGACGAGGACCGGCGAAGGAATGATCGGCAGCGCTGCCTCGCGGCTACAGTCGAGGACTCCCGTGGACAGCCGGTTGCCTTGACCCTGACTGTTCAGCGACCAACTCGTGCCGTCGCAGCGGATTCGGGTGCTGGCGTACCACAACTGGATGTCCGAGCCTCGCTCGCCATCGACATTCAGCCACTCATCGAAACTCAAGCAGTGGATGACTTCGAGGGTGTTTCGGGCGGGCGAGCAAGTAGGACGCTGTACGCCCGGCACGTCGAGAACGAACAGACCGCAGCCACGAGGTCCGTCGAGCACCAGATCTTCGTCCGTGTCGTGCGCATCGTCGTCGCAACCGCCTTGAGGGCAATCGACGCTCAGCGGTTGGAAGATTGGCACGCCGTTCACCATTCGGCGCGTTCCAACGGTCCCTACGCGGTTCCGTTTGAAGTTGAAATCACAGCGTAGATTCGGGTCGCACGGTGTGACTGTGCCCTTGATCTGCATGTTCTTATACCAGCCGTTGGTGCCCGGAGGGTTGTTCGGCGTGACCGGCCCCAGGGTAGGCAAACCGAACTGCGTTGCGTCGCCGGGTACATTGAACATCGGATCGAGCATGCCCGAGCCCCGCCAGACTTGATTCACCTCGATCACCGACAGGTCCACCGACTTGGTGCAGCTTGCGCCGTTGACCGTGTAGGTGACCTCCAGTTCCACGTCGTCCGCGGCGCTGCTGTTGGCGTTGCCCTTGACCGATACATTGTTCTGGTTAGTGGCCCCCTCAATGGAGGCCTTCGACCCCCCTTGGGTGATGCGCCATCGATAACTGCCGCCGCCCGGCGCACCGCTGGCGGTGTAGGTCCGCATGCGGTTCTTCGAGATGCACGCCGGCGGGTTGCTGATACTCACGTTGCAGATCGGCGGTGAGCAAACGGGCCCCGCCGTGGTGGAGGCGGCATTGGGGTTTTCGACGTTCCAGTTGGGTAACCCGAAGGGGAATCCGGTGAAGGTCGAACCGCTGCCGCTCAACCCGATGGGCTGGTCGCAGCAGTCGTCCTGTTCGACCTCGGCGAAGACCAATCCCTCCGCCGGCGGTCCCTGCTGGGTGACCTCGGCACACGGCCCGCCGGTCACCTCGAGAGAGCCGGTGTTGCCGGAGGTGAAGTTGCCGCCACTTCCGCCGCGGCAGAAGTCGATGGAGTAGGCGAAGCCGGCCCGTCCGGGAATCTCCAGGCCGGTGGTGATCTCCAGGCAGAACAGCGGGAAGCTCCAGCCCTGGGTGCCGAACCGGAAGTACACCGTCAAGTCCACCTTCAGGTAGAAGGACAAAACGAAAGCGCCGATGTCGACCCGGTCGCCGACATTGAGACCCTGGAGAACCGCGTCACCGATCTGGCCGGTGTCCGGGTCGAAGGTCAGCCCCACCTGCCAGTGGAAGTTCACCAGGTTGAAACGGACCCGGAAGTAGATCTCGAAGTTGATCATGCTCTCTTCTTCCGGAGCCAGATGGGTCCGCGCGTGGGACTCCCCGGTGGGCGCCATCGCCGGGTGCAGCACGATCGCGTTCTCCTGGCTCATCACCGTCGCCTGCGTCTCGCGCATCACGAAGTCCTGGAAGAACAGCTTCGGCTTCGGACCGGCACTCGTTTCGCTGCGGACGTCGGGATCCTGCTCGGCGATCACGTCGCGCCTCAACAAGGCGCTGCCACCGGCGGCGTGAATGGTGATCGGCAGGGTGACGCTGTGCCCCGAGGGATCGCGCACCACCAGGTCGATGGGCCCCAAGGGAGCCCCCGGCAGCACCTGCAGGATGGCGTTCAGGCGGTCGTCCCGGCCGTTGTCCACCCCGAAGATGTGCACCCGGCCGCTATGGCTCGGCGACACCGTCGCATGGCGCAGGTTGTGACCGACCAGCGACAGCACGTAGGACTCTCCGCGCTCCGGCTCGGCAGGCGTCCAGGTGTCCACCAGCGGACCCGCCGGCAGCACCCGGAAGAACGCCGCTTCTTCGCCCTGGCCGTTGGCGACCAGCAGGTTGTAGAAGTCGAGAATGCGCGTGTCCCGGGCATCCACCTGCACCACCATCTGGGTGCCGGCGGCGTTGATGCTCTCCACCGTCACGGTGGGGAACCAGCGGTTGATCGGCTGGTCCGGATCCGGCGGATCCTGCGGCACCGTCACCGTCGCCCCTTGGAAGTTGGCTCCGGTCAGCGTCAGGGTGCGAATCGCCCCGTGGACAAAGGTGTCCGGTGACACGCTGTCGATCACCGGCGCACCGGCCGGCGGATCGTCGTCCACCACCAGTTGCGCCGTGTCCGTGCGGGTCCTGCCGCCGCCGGTGCCGGTCACCGTCAGGGTGCGGGCACCCAGGGGCGTCGAGCCGGAGGTGGTCACCCGCAGCGTCGAGGTGTGGCCCGGCTGCACGTTCACCGGGGTGAAGGTGTGACTGCTGCCGGCCGGCAGGCCGGAGAGCGACAGCGCCACCGCCGAGTCGAAGCCGTTCACCGGATAGACCGAAACCGTGTACGTCGCCGCACCGCCCGGCTCGACAGTGCGCGACGAGGGCGACACGTTCACCATGAAGTCCTGGCCGTCCTGCACCACCAGCTGCGCCGTGTCGGTGCGGGTCAGGCCGCCACCGTTGCCGGTGATGGTCAATGTCCGAGACACCAACGGCGTCGAGGCGGTGGTGTTCACCCGCAGCGTCGAGCTGCCGCCCGGCGACACGGTCACCGGGGTGAAGGAGTGAGTCGTATGCGAAGGCTGTCCGGAGAGACTCAAGGACACGTTCGAATCGAAGCCGAACTGGCCGTTGACGGTGACCGTGTAGACGGCCGAGCCTCCGGGCTGTACGGTGCGCGACGAAGGCGACACGTTGAGCGTGTAGGTCGGCACCTTGGTCTCCCCATGGGCGAAGAAGCTGTAGCGCGGAACACCGCCTTCGAGCAGCCGGATCTCGCTGGTCACCGGCCCCACTGCCGCCGCATCGAAGCGAAGCTCGAAGGTACCCGATTGACCCGGCTGCACATTCGCTACCGTGTTGTTCTGGACGTGGAAGCGAGCCGGGTCGTTGATCGTGCGGGAAATCGAGATATGCGAAACGGTTAGCGGCTGATCCCCGGCGTTGGTCACCGTGAAGGTGCGCACGATCTGCTGCCCCACTCCCGTATCGCCGAAATCGAAGGCCGAGGCCTGCGGCACCGTCGAGCCGTTGTGGCGCACCTGGATGATCGGCCCGGCCGCGTCGTCCACCGTCCAGTGGACGGTGAAGTGGTAGGGATTGGGCGAGGGATCGTCAGTGTTGACCGAGATCAAGCTCGACCGCGGTCCCTCGTGGTCGCCGGAAAAGCGCAGCGTGAAGCTCCGGCTCTGGCCCGCCGGCACCGACCCCGGCGCGCTGGTGGCGAAGCTCACCTCGCCGCCGCTCCAGGTCACGCTGTTCACCGTCAGGGTGGCGTTGCCGTTGTTGACCAAGGTGAAGTCTTCGAGGATCTCGCCCCCGAAATCCGTCGTCCCGAGGTTCACGCTACCGGTGTGACCGAGGGTCGCCCCGCTGCGCCGTACCTCCAGGTTGGGCGCCGGCGGCGGGTTGGCGGTGCCGCGGACATCGAACTCGAAGTTCGACGAGCCGTTGACAAAAAGGCGCACCCGGTTGGTCACCGTCCCGATCTGCGACGCCGAGAAGCGCAATGAGAAGGTCGCGCTGTGGTTGGGCGCCACGTTCTGAACGTTGTTGGTCGGCGCGGTGAAGAGGACCGGATTGCCGGCGTCGCCGACGAAACTGATGCTGCCGATGGTGAGGTTCTGGTCACCGACGTTGGTCACCGTGAAGGTACGGTTCACCGGCACGTTCAAAGCCGTGGTGCCGAAGTGCACCAGATCGTCGCGGTGAATCGTCGTGTTGCCCAGCTTGAGCTGAATCACCGGGCCGACGGGCGCCTCGCCCGTTGCCCGCGCATCGAAGCGATAGGCCACGACACCGTTGACGAGCAGACCGATCTCGTTCGTCACGGTGCCGGCATCGGTCGAGCTGTAGGTGGCATCGAAACCACCTGAATCCCCAGGATTCAACGTGCCGAGATCTTGATTCGAAATGCTGAAACGGCCCGGATCGAAAATGTTGGTCACCACCCGCGCCTGACTGATGGTGATCGGCTGCGAGCCGACGTTGACCAACGTGATGTGCTTCGTCAGATCTACCCCGACCGGGGTCGTTCCAAAGTCATAGACACTGCCGTCTGGAATCACCGTCGAGCCATCGCGAAACTGAATCTGTCCGAACACGGGAAGGGCTCCCAGCCAGGCGAAACAGAAAACCAACCACCAAACCCATTGACGTCGCATTCTGTTGAACTCCTCGATTTGGGTTCATGAAGAATGCCCCTCCCACCGCGACAACCGCGGCCGGTCCTACACATTGATTGAGTGTCCAGAATCTTGTACGTATAAGGTCCAACCAAGGTTCAGCCCAGCGGCCGCCTTGCCCTGGCGCGCCGCCTGGTGCACAGCGGCCTCCTCACCCAGGCGAGACAGGCGACCGACAACCAAACCCTGTGATGTCGCATCCTGAAGAACTCCTCGTGTTGGGTTCGTAAAGAGCGGGTATCACCCCCGCCGCGACGGCCGCGGCGGACGACCCTCAAAGCGAGCAGGCCTCGAGTTCACTAGGAACGACCTAGGTCAAAGAAGGGCTACTCCAGCCGCTCCATCGACCCAGCCGCCAAAAGCCCGGGTCCGCATACGGAAAATGCCCGCCACCCCCGGAGGGCTTTAGCCCGGACAGCTCATCCGAAGTCGAGATGGAAGGACAGGACGAAAACGCCGAGGGATTCGCGCCCGGCGGATCCGAGCACGACAAACGCCCCGGCCGGGAGAACCCGACCGGGGCGTCATGCTTCTGATGAACGAACGACCTACTCGTCCATCAATTCCTCCAGCCGCTTCATCTCGATGCCCGAGGCGGTCATCATGCGACCTTCCAGGGCATCCTCGACATCGGCCGGATCCTCCATTCGACGGAGGGCCGCGGTGAGCTGCTTCCACTCGGCCTCGGACGCCACCGCCGCGCGATCCAGGATGGGGCCGATGCAGGCCGGACCGATCTCGGCCAGCGCAATGGCCGCTGGCGACACCCCTTCGAGATCTCCGAAGTTGGTGAGCGGGAACAGAGTCTCGACGCGCGAAATCAAGAGATCGACGGACTCCTCATCACCCAGCGTACCGAGGAGCTGAATCCCCAGGAGCTGCTTTGAGAAGTACCCTCCGGTGCCTCCGGTGCGCGCCGCGAAGGCACGCAGCTTGGCGAGAATCGCATCGCGCTCCGAACCGACCAGCTTGCCGCTGGCGTGCCACGCCGTCACCTCGGCGGCGCCCTGCATGCGCACCATGCGTTCGCCCGACCGAAGCTTTCGCAGCACCTGAGCCACGTTGTAGCCGGTCTCGTCAGAGGTACTCGGCTCGAGCCCTCCTCCCTGGAGCGGCGCACCGCCCGGAATCGCCGCGTTGCGACTGCAGTCGAGGACGCCGGAGAGGAGCCGGTTGCCCTGGCCGCCGGTGGCCTGCGACCAGGTCTGGCCGTTGCAGTGAAGGGTCGTTGCCGCCGACCATTTCTGGATCTCCGAACCGCGTTCGCCATCGACGTTCAACCACTCATCGAAGGTCAAGCAATTGATGATGAAGAGGTTGGCGTTTTGGCTGTTGCAGGGACCCGCCGCGGCTCCCGGAACATCGAGCACGAAGACGCCGCATCCCGGTGCCGGATCGAGCACATGGTCCTCGTCCAGCTCGTTGGGATCGTCGTCACAACCGCCCTGTGGACAGTCGAGGCTCGGTTCCGGCTGGAACACCGGCACACCCGGCGCCTGGATCTGCAAGAAGCCGACGGTTCCCTGGCGGTCCCGCTTGAAGTCGAAATCGCACCTCAGGTTGGGGTCGCACGGGGTCACGCGGCCCTTGATCTCCATGTTCTTGAACCAGCCGATGGTGCCCGGAGGATTGTTCGGCGTGACCGGCCCGAGGGTCGGCAATCCGAAATTTCCGTCGTTCACCGCCGGGGCGTTGAACAGCGGATCGAGGCTCCCGGAGCCTCGCCAGGTGAGGTCGACCTCGATCACCGATAGATCCACCGATTCGGTGCAGCTAGCGCCGTTCACGGTGTAGGTCACCTCCAGTTCCACATCGTCCGCGGAGCTACTGTTGGCGTTGCCCTTGACGGACACGTCGGACTGGTTTGCGGCCCCCTGGATGGAAGCCTTCGAACCTCCCTGGGCGATCCGCCACTGATAGTTGCCGCCACCCGGCGAACCGCTGGCGGTGTAGGTCCGCATGCGGGTCTTTGAAATGCACGCCGGTGGATTGCTGATGCTGACGTTGCAGTTCGGCGCCGAACAGTTGGGCCCCGGTGTCGAGGTGGCGGCATTGGGGTTGTTGACGTTCCAGTTGGGTAACCCGAAGGGGAACCCGGTGAAGGTCGAACCGTTGCCGGTCATTCCGATGGGCTGCTCGCAGCAGTCATCCTGCTCGACCTCGGCAAAGACCAACCCCTCCACCGGCGGTCCCTGCTGGGTGACCTCGGCGCACGGGCCGCCGGTCACCTGCAAGCTACTGGTATTGCCGGAGGTGAAGTTGCCGCCACCTCCGCCGCGGCAGAAGTCGAGGGAGTAGGCGAAACCGGACCGGCCGGGAATCTCCAGGCCGGACGTGATCTCCAGGCAGAACAGCGGGAAGCTCCAGCCCTGACTGCCGAACCGGAAGTACACCGTCAAGTCCACCTTCAGGTAGAAGGACAGGACGAAGGCGCCGATGTTCACCCGATCGCCGACGTTGAGCCCCTGGAGGATCGCATCGCCGATCTGGCCGGTGTCCGGGTCGAAGGTCAGCCCCACCTGCCAGTGGAAGTTCACCAGGTTGAAACGGACCCGGAAGTAGAACTCGAATCCGATCATGTTCTCCTCTTCCGGAGCCAGGCTGGCGCGCGCCCGGGATTCGCCGGCAGGCGCCATCGCCGGGTGCAGCACGATGGCGTTCTCCTGGCTCATCACCGTCGCCTGCGTCTCGCGCATCACGAATTCCTGGAAGAACAGCTTCGGCTGCTGACGCTCGGCCCGCGGACCGCCATCTTCCGGACCCTCCTGAGCCCCCCCGGCGGGGCCGCCGGTCGGCTGCTGTTGGGCCAGTACATTGCGGCTCAGCAGTGAGCTGGTACCGGCAGCGCGGATGGTGATCGGCAGGGTGACGCTGTGGCCGGACGGATCGCGCACCACCAAATCGATCGGCCCGAGGGGAGCTCCGGGGAGCACCTGCAGAATGGCGTTCAGGCGATCGTCCCGGCCGTTGTCCACTCCGAAGATCCGCACCCGGCCGCTGTGGCTCGGAGAGACCGTGGCGTTGCGCAGGTTGTGGCCGACGAGGGAGAGCACGTAACTCTTGCCGCGCTCCGGCTCGGTGGGCGTCCAGGTGTCCACCAGCGGACCCGCCGGCAACACCCGGAAGAACGCCGCCTCCTCACCCTGCCCGTTGTCGATGAGCAGGTTGTAGAAGTCGAGGATGCGAGTGTCCCGAGCATCCACCTGCACCACCATCTGGGTGCCGGCCGCGTTGATGCTCTCCACCGTCACGGTGGGGAACCAGCGGGTGATCGGCTGGCCGGGATCCGGCGGATCCTGCGGCACCGACACCGTCGCCCCTTGGAGGTTGGCCCCGGTCAGGGTCAGGGTACGAATCGCCCCGTGCACGAAGGTGTCCGGTGAGACGTCGTCGATCACCGGCGGCCCGGCCGGCGGATTGTTGTCCACCACCAGCTGTGCCGTGTCCGTGCGGGTCTTGCCACCGCCGGTGCCGGTCACCGTCAAGGTGCGTGCGCCCAGGGGCGTCGAGCCGGTGGTGGTCACCCGTAGCGTCGAAGTATTGCCCGGCTGCACGTTCACCGGTGTGAAGGTGTGGCCGCTGCCTGCCGGCAGGCCAGAGAGCGACAGCGCGACGGCCGAGTCGAAACCGTTCACCGGATCGACGGCGACCGTGTACGTCGCCGCGCCGCCCTGCTCGACGGTGCGCGACGAGGGCGACACGTTGAGGGTGAAATCCTGATTGTCCTGCACCACGAGCTGCGCCGTGTCGGTGCGGGTCAGGCCACCACCGGTGCCGGTGACGGTGAGGGTGCGCGACACCAACGGCGTGGAAGCGGTGGTGTTCACTCGCAGGGTAGAGCTGCCGCCCGGCGACACGCTCACCGGATTGAAGGAGTGGGTGGTGTTCGACGGCTGCCCCGACAGGCTCAGGGTAACGTTCGAATTGAACCCGAACTGACCGTTGACGGTGACCGTGTAGAAGGCCGAGTCTCCACGCTGTACGGTGCGCGACGAAGGCGACACGTTCAGCGTGTAGGTCGGCGCTTTGGTCTCCGCATGGGCGAAGAAGTTGTAGCGCGATGAGCCGCCCTCGAACAGCCGAATTTCGCTGGTGACCGGACCCAGGCCGGCGGCGTCGAAGCGAAGCTGGAAAGTGCGCGACTGGCCCGGCTGCACGTTCACCACGTTGTTGTTCTGGGAATGGAAATGGGCCGGATCGCCTGCCGTGCTGGAGATCGAGATCGGCGCCACGGTCAGCGGCTGATCGCCGGCGTTGGTCACCGTGAAGGTGCGCACAATCGGTTGCCCCACCCCCGTATCGCCGAAATCGAAGGTCGAGTTGCGCGGCACCGTCGCGCCGTTGTGGCGCAGTTGAATGATCGGCCCGATGGCGTCGTCAACCGTCCAATTCACGGTGAAGCGATAGGGATTGGGAGTCGGATCATTGGTATTGACCGAGATCAGACTCGACCGCGGCCCCTCGTTGTCGCCGGCGAAACGCAGGGTGAAGGTCCGGCTCTGTCCCGCCGGCACCGACCCCGGCGCGCTGGTGGCGAAGCTGACCTCGCTGCCGCTCCAGGTCACGCTGTTCACCGTCAGAGCGGCGTTGCCGATGTTGAGCAGCGTGAAGTCTTCGAGAATTTCGTCCCCGAAACCCGTCGCGCCCAAGTGGATGCTGCCGTTGTGGGCGATGGTGGTGCCGTTGCGCTGGACGATTAGATTGGGCGCCGGTGGCGGGCTGGCGGTACCGCGGACGTCGTACTCGAAATTCGAGGAACCGTTCAAAAACAGGCGCACCCGGTTCGTCACGGTACCGATTTGGGACGCCGTGAATCGCAGCGTGAACGTGGCGCTGCCGTTGGGCGCCACATTTTGCACATGGTTCGTCGGCGCCGTGAACAGGATGGGATTGCCGGCGTCGCCGCCGAAGCCGATGGTGCCAATGGTCAGGTTCTGGTCACCGACGTTGGTCACCGTGAAGGTCTTGGTGACGGGCACATTCAGGGTCGTGGTACCGAAGTTCACCAGGTCATTGCGCTGGATCGGCGTCGTGCCCTGCCGGAGTTCGATGACCGGTCCCAGAGGCGCCGTGGCGGTCGCCCGGGCGTTGAAGCGGTAGGCCACGACACCGTTGACGAGAATTCCGATCTCATTGGTCACCGTTCCCGCGTCGGTCGAGGTGTAGGTGGCGTCGAAGCCGCCGGTGTCCCCCGGATTCAGCGTCCCGAGATCGAGATTCGAGGTGATGAAGCGCCCCGGATCGAAGGCGTTGCTCGACACCCGGGTGTGACCGATCGTGATGGTCGTCGAACCGACGTTGACGAGAGTGATGCGCTTGGTGAGGTCTACCCCGACCGGGGTCGTTCCGAAGTCGTAGACACTGCCGTCCGGGATGACCGTCGAGCCATCGCGAAATTGAATCTGACCCAAAGCGGGAAGGGCTCCCGCCCAAGCCAAGCAAAAGACCAGCAACCAAACCCTGTGATGTCGCATCCTGGTGAACTCCTCCTAGTGGGTTCGTGGAGAAAGGCACGGCCGCAGCCGCGACACCCGCGACGGGCCGCCAGTCAAGCAAGTAGGTCTCAGGAATAGGTACGCCTCAACTCGAAGGCCGGTTCAGCAAGCCAGCGAACCATTCATAAGAATCTTGCACGCATTGAGGATTCAGAACCCAAGTGAACCCCCGTCGCCCGTTAGGAGAGTGCTTCGCCGTCCACGAGGGGTTTAGAGAACCGGGAGATCCTCCTTTCGGAGACCTCCACTCCTCCACCCGCAGAACATGGGAAAAGTCCACTGACGTACGCCGGGCCTCCTGCAGATCCGTACCGGCTGAGCACGAAAAACGCCCCGGCCGGACAATCCCAACCGGGGCGAAGGAACGCCGAGGCGACGAAGCGACACTACTCGCTCATCAGCTCCTCCAAACGTTTCATCTCGGGGCCCGAGGCGGTCATCATGCGGCCCTCCAGGGCTTTCTCGAGATCCGCCGGATCTTCCATGCGTCGCAACGCAGCGGTGAGCTTCACCCACTCCGACTCAGAGGCGACAGAAGCGCGGTCGAGGATTGGATCGATCGCAGCCGGACCGATCTTCGACAGCGCGACAACCGCGGGAGTGACGTCATCGAGTGGCCCGACATCGATCCTTGGAAAATCGTCTTCAATTCGGCTGATGAGGACCGAGATTCCCTCCGTTGCCCGCAGGGCACCGAGCAAGCGAATGGCCTGCAAAGGAGGCGAGAGCGCGACATGGTCGCCGTCGAAGCCGCTTCGCCAACCGGCGATCTGCACGAGTGTTCCGATCAGCTCGTCTCGAGAATGGCCCTCCAAGGTCCCCGAGGCGTCCCAGGCCAGAGCATTCACCCCAGCAACCATCCTCAGAGACTCATCGCTCGAGGTGAGGCCGTTGTAGATGGCACCGACGCTATGGATCGGCCCGTCGACGCTTGGAAGAGGAGGACCGAGCGGCAACGCTGCTTGGCGACTGCAGTCCAGGATTCCTGTGCTGAGGCGATTGCCCTGGCCCAGAACACTCTCTGACCAACTGCTGCCGTCACAAAAAAGTCGAGTGCTGGCGTACCACTTCACAGTTTCCGAAGCTCGCTCATCATCGACATTGAGCCACTCGTCAAAGGAAAGACAATTGATGAGCACTCTGGACGCTTGGGCAGACGAGCAACGAGTATTGAAGAAACCCGGCGTATCGAGCGCGAAAATCCCACAACTCGGGCCAGGGTCCAGTATCAAATCTTCGTCGTCGTTCGTACGATCGTCGTCGCAACCTCCTAAAGGACAGTCGTGACTGGGAATAGGTGAAAAAATCGGCACCTCGTTGACCACCTGGCGATAGCCCACCGTACCTTCGCGATTCCTCTTGAAATCAAATTTGCACCGCAGGGTAGGGTCGCATGGGGTGACCCTGCCCTTGATTTCCATATTCTTGAACCAGCCCTGGGCCCCGGAAGGGTTGCCCAGCGACACGGCCCCGAGGGTCGGCAATCCAACGGCCGTCGCACGAATCCCTGGCGGATCGTTGCGGGGATCCTGCATGCCCGACCCTCTCCAGGTGAGATCGACTTCGATCACCGAAAGATCCACCGACTCGGTACAGCTAATACCTCCCACCGAATAGGTGACCTCCAACTCCACATCGTCGGCCATATCGCTGGTCACGTCGCCTCTCACAGAAACGTCCGACTGGTTGGGAGCGCCTTGGATGGAAGCTTTCGACGCAGCCTGGGCAATGCGCCACTCATAGGTTCCCCCACTGGGATTGCCACTCGCCGAGAACGTTCGCCGACGGGACTGAGAGATGCACGCAGGCGGATCGGTGATCTCCACCGCGCAGCTTGGCTGCCCACAAGTCCCCCCCGGCGTGGACGTTCCTGCATTGGGGTTGTTCACGCTCCAATTGGGCCGCGCAAAGGGTAATCCGGTAAAGGTCGAGCCCGTACCGGCAACTCCGATCGGTTGCTCGCAGCACTCATCCTGCTCCACCTCGGCGTAGACCACACCCTCGGACGGAGGTCCCGTCGAGGTCACTTCGGCACACGGCCCTCCCGTCACCTCGAGGGTGTTGGTACTGCCGTTGGTGGCGTTGCCCGAGCCTCCTCCGCGGCAGAAATCGTAGAAGTATGCAAGACCGCCAAGGCCCGGGATCTCCAGGCCCGTAGTGATCTCCAAACAGAACAGCGGAAAGCTCCAACCCTGGCTTCCGATCCGGAAGTACACGTTCATGTCCACTCTCAAATAGAAGGACAGCACGAACGCGCCGATGTTGATCCGATCCCCGAGATCCAAGCCCTGCAGGATCGCGTCGCCCACCTGGCCGGTCTCCGGATCGAAGATCAAACCGACTTGCCAATGGAAGTTCACAAGATTGACACGGACTCGGATGAAGAAGTCGAAATTGATCATGTCGGCCGTCTCGTCCGATGCCAGCGCCCCCCGAGCATGATCCTCGCCGGACGGAACCAGAGCCGGGTGCTGCACCACGACATCCTCTCGATCCATCACCGTCCCTTGGGTCCGGCGCATCACGAAGTCCTGGAAGAACAGCTCCGGCCGCGGTGCCTCACCCGCGCCCTGACCGCCCCTCGGCCTTCCGCTGCCGGTCAGACCACCTTGCGGACCTTGCGGATCCTGCTGTTGCGCCACCAAGTCGCGGGACAGCAAGCGACTGACTCCGGCCGGCTGAATGGTGATCGGCAGCGATACGGAGTGCCCCGAAGGGTCCCGGACCACCAGATCGAGGGGACCGAGAGGTGCTCCCGGCTCCACCTGCATGATGGCGTTGAGGCGATCATCGCGACCGTTGTCCACCCCGAAGATGCGCACCCGGCCGGAGCGGCTGGGGGACACCGTTGCGTTGCGCAGGTTGTGGCCTACCAGCGACAGCACGTAGGTCTTGTCGCGCTCCGGCTCCGCCGGGGTCCAGGTATCGACTAGTGGACCCGCCGGCAGCACCCGGAAGAAGGCCGCCTCTTCTCCCTGGCCGTTATCGACCAGGAGGTTGTAGAAGTCGAGAATGCGCGTATCCCGAGCATCGACCCGCACCACCATCCGGGTGCCGGCGGCGTTGATGCTCTCCACCGACACGGTGGGGAACCAGCGGGTCATCGGCTCGTCCGGATCCGGTGCCTCATCGGGCACCGAAACGGTCGCTCCCTGGAAGTTGGCGCCGGTCAGGGTGATCGTGCGAATCCCTCCGTGAACGATGGTGTTCGGAGCCACGTCGTCGATCACCGGCGGACCCGCCGCGGGATCGTCATTCACGATCAGCCGCGCCGAATGTGCCCGCGTGATACCGCCTCCGGCGCCCCGCACCACCATCCGGTGGTCGCCCAAGGGCGTCGAACTGGTGGTGCGCAGCACCAGAAGCGAGGTATCCCCGGGGGTCACCGTCACCGGATCGAAGGTGTGAGTGGTGCCCTCGGGCAAGCCGGTCAAGGAGAGAGAGACGTCCGAGTCGAACCCATCCACCGGATCCACCGAGATCGTGTAGTGGACCGCGCCGCCCTGCTGGGTCGTCCGGGAGAACGGCGTGATATCAAGAACGAAGTCCTCTGTGTCCGACACTTGGAGCTGTGCCGTGGCGGTCTTGGACAAGCCACCGCCGCTACCGGTAATGGTCAAGGTACTGGTTGCCAGCGGCGTCGAGGCGGTGGTGTTCACCTGCAGCGCCGCTGTGCCACCGGCCGGCACCGTGACCGGCGTGAAGGAATGGGTCGTGTTCGAAGGCAGGCCGGAAAGGCTCAAAGCTACGTTCGAGTCGAAACCGAACTGACCATTCACCGACACCGTGTAGATCGCCGATTCGCCCACCTGCACCGAGTGTGAAGACGGCGACACGTCCAATGCGTAGGTCGGCGCTTTGGTCTCCGCCAAGGCGAAGAACGTATGTCGCGGGGTACCTCCCTCGAACAGTCGGACTGCACGGGTCACCGAGCCCAGTGCAGCCGCATCGAAGCGGATCTGGAAGGTCCCCGAGCCTCCCGGCGCTACATCCACCACCTGGTTGTTCTGGGCGTGGAACGCCGCCGGATCGTTGGTGTTGCTGGAGATCGAAATCGACCCGATGGTCAAGGGCTGATCTCCGGTATTGGTGGCCGTAAAGGTCCTGACGATCTCCTGGCCCACTCCCGTGTCACCGAAATCAAAGGTCGAGGTGCGCGGCACCAGCACGCCGTTGTGGCGCAGCTCGATGATCGCTCCGACGGCATCGGTCACTGTCCAGTTGGCGGTGAAGCTGTAGGGATCAGGGGTGGGGTCATTCGTCGCGATCGAGAGCACGCTCGAGCGGGGCCCTTCGGTGGCGCCGGAGAAGCGCAATGTAAAAGTCCGGTTCTGGCCGGCTGGCACCGACGTCGGTGCGCTGGTCGCAAAGCTCACCTCCGTGCCGGTCCAGGTCACGCTTTGGACCGTCAGCGTCGCGTTGCCCATGTTGAGCAGGGTAATGGTTTCGAGGATCTCCTCGCCAAAATCCGTCGTCCCCAGGTGGGTGCTGCTGCCCGGTTGAATCGTCACGCCACTGCGCATCACCACCAGATCCGCAGCCGGCGGAGGATTCGCCGTACCGCGAACGTCGAATTCGAAATTCGAGGAGCCGTTGACGAACAGACGCACGCGGTTGGTCACCGTCGCTACCTGCGAGGCGGTGAAACGCAAAGTAAAGGTCGCGCTGGCGTTCGGAGCCAGGTTCTGCACGTTGTTGCTAGGGGCAGTGAAGAGAATCGGATTGCTCGCGCCCCCTCCGAAACCGATCGTCCCGAGGGTGAGACTCTGGTCCCCTACGTTCGTCACCGTAAAGATCTTGTTCACCGGTAAGCCCTGCGTCGTAGTACCGAAATTCACTAGATCGTTGCGGTGAACCGTGGCGCTGCCTTGCTTGAGTTGGATCACCGGGCCCACGGGTTCCGTGGCGGTCGCCCGCGCGTCAAATCGATAGGCCCGGACTCCGTTGACCGTCACCGCAATCTCATTCGTCACCGTGCCCGGACCGGTCGAACCATAGATGGCGTCAAAACCGCCGGTATCGCCAGGATTCAACGTTCCGAGATCGAGATTCGAGGTGCTGAAACTCCCCGGATCATTGGCATTGCTGGACACCACCGCCTGACCGACGGTGATTGGGGTCGAACCCACGTTGACCAAAGTGATTCGCTGGGTCAGGTCGACACCGACCAGAGTCGTACCAAAATCGTGCACGCTCCCGTCGGGAATCACCGTCGAGCCGTCACGAAACTGAATCTGTCCGAGAGCGGGAAACGCTCCCGCCAGTGCCAAACAGACAACTAGAAACCAAACCCTTTGATGTCGCATCCTGGTGGATCCTCCGAGAGGGGGTCATAGCGGCAGACTCCAGCACCGACCACGACAACCGTCGTCGGGTACCGAGAGCACCATCCTCAAAGAGGTAGGACTTGATCGGCGGAGGGTTTAGTCCTTCGATGTCCGCCGCCCCGCGGCAGAAGGCCAGCGACTCTTTCCGGGCTAAGATGCCGTCATGCGGAAGGTTCGTCCCAAAGCCGCACCAGACTCGAAAGGAGAATCGTGAGCGGCCTGCGAAGCCTGGTCGGCCAATACCTCGACGTGCAGCTCAACACCGGAGCGGGGGTTCGTACCCGGATCGTCGAACGGCCGAGCCGCAGCCTCGAAGCGAAGGAATGCGCCCGGCTAGTGGCGGACCTGCGCACCGTGGCACGGTCGGTGCTCAGCGACGGCGAACTCACCTATGGCGTGCTGACCGGCGATCCGGAGAGGTTGAGCCGACTCGTGGTGACGGTGCTTTACGATCGCGATAGCGGCCAGCCCATCGCATTCAACGCCCTGGCGATCCTCCCTTGCCGACTGCGCGGACGCGATGAGGACGTGCTCCATCTCGGTTTGGTGATGGTGAATCCGGAGCATCGCGGTCGGAGACTCTCGTGGGTGCTTTATGGCCTCACCTGTGTGCTGCTCTTCCTGCGCCGGCAGCTCCGGCCACTGTGGATCAGCAACGTCACGCAGGTACCCGCCATCGTCGGGATGGTGGCCGAGAGCTTTGCGCGGGTGTTCCCCACCGCCGCAGGCCGGGAGCGACGCAGCCACGATCATCTGGTCTTGGGGCGGGAGATCCTACGCCACCACCGGTCGGCCTTCGGGGTCGGCGAGGAGGCTGGATTCGACACCGAGCGATTCGTCATCACCAACGCCTACACCGGCGGCTCCGACGACCTCAAGAAGACCTTCGAAGAGGCCCAGAAGCACCGTGACCCGGTGTACAACGAAATGTGCCGACGCGAACTCGACTACGAGCGGGGCGACGACTTTTTGCAGCTCGGGCAGTTCAACTTGCAGATGCTTCGGCGCTACCTACTCAAAACGGTGCCGCGCGACTCACTGCCGGCGCTGCTGGGACACTTGGCATTCGCCGGCCTGGGTACGATCGTGCTCCCGCTGATCCACTGGCTCAGCCCGCGCCGTCCGATGGGCGAGCTGCGACCTCGCCCCGGGCGGCGGGAAGGGTCCCGATGACCATCGGGGAGCGACGTTTCCGATACTCCGAGATGGTCGGTCGCAATCTCGGCTTCGTCACCGCCGAGGAACAGGAGCGGCTGCGCGACGGCAGCGTCTTCGTCTGCGGAGTCGGCGGCATGGGCGGCGCGTGCTTGATGTCGTTGGCGCGCGCCGGCCTCGGGCGGGTGATCGTCGCCGACCTGGACACCTTCGAACTCTCCAACCTCAACCGACAGCTTTTCGCGGACCTCGACTCCGTCGATCAGCCGAAGGTCGACGCCACGGTTCGTCAACTCCGCCTCATCAATCCGGAGATGGAGATCGAGACCCACGGCGGTGACTGGGTGGACCACCTCGACGGCATCCTCGGCCGCGCGCCGGTGGTGATCAACGGTATGGACGACATCCCGTGCGGTATCCACCTGTACCGCCGAGCGCGGGCGGGCGGAGCGACGGTTATTGACGCATATACCTCGCCGCTACCCTCGGTGACGGTCGTGGCGCCGGGCGATCCGCGTCCCGAGGAGCGGCTGGGGTTTCCGTCGGACGGAAAGGACTGGCGAGCCCTCGACGAGGACGACATCGCCGGATCCATGCGGCGCGAACTCGAATACGTGATGACCCACTCCTCGTCCCGTCACCACGTAGATCTCGACGTCGCCGCCGAAATGGTGCGCGGCGACCGACCGCGGATGTCCTTCGCCCCCATGGTGATCACCGCCGGCAGCCTGATGGCTTTCGAGGCGGTGAACCTACTGCTCGAACGGCCATCGGGGACCGACTGCCGAGGCTACTTCTTCAATCCGTGGACGG
The DNA here is from genome assembly GCA_039030395.1 of Acidobacteriota bacterium. Taxonomy (NCBI): domain Bacteria; kingdom Pseudomonadati; phylum Acidobacteriota; species Acidobacteriota bacterium. The sequence goes on along the minus strand of JBCCEF010000003.1, from coordinate 5,608 downwards.
TGCGGGTCGAGCGACCCCGCCATCCGCTGGGCGCCGCGTTGATGGGATTCGTCGTCCGGCGCTTCCTCGATCGTCTCATCGACGCGGATTGAGGCCAGGATGCACCCGGACGTCATCGTGACCTGGGCGGGAGCCGCCGGCGTGACCGCCTGCCTCGTCTACATTCACCGCCGACGCACCCGCAGTTTCCTCGAGTCGCGGATGATGCTCCTGCTCTATGGCCTGGCGGCGCTGCTCTGGGTGCGCGGTTGGTTCTGGCTCGACGGCGACCCTCGCCTGCGCACCCTCACCCTGGTGCCCGCGGCCCTCCTGCCGCTCGCCGCGACGCTCTTCGTCGAAGGTCTACTGCGCCGCCATGGTCCGCTGGCGCTCAAGCTCCTCGTAGCGATCGGCAGCGTCGTGATGGTCGTGACCGCGGTGGTCTCGAAGCCGGGTTCACAGCTCGCTTTCCGATCCCTCCAGGGGTACCTCGTACTGACCCTGCTGCTCCTGTTCTGGCTGCTCCTGCGCCGGGATCGCGGCGATTTGGCGGCCGCCGAGAATGCCCTGGTCGACGCGATGACCGTCGCCACCGCCGTCGCCATCATGGTGGCCTTGACCGACTTTCGCCTCCGCCCCTCCTGGCTCGACCTGCGGCTGGGGGGGATCGGTGGACTCCTCGTGGTCTATGCATCGGTGGCAGCGGGCCGACGGCGGCCGACGGTGCGCTCAGCGGTCGTCGGCACGGCCTGGACCCTCGCCAAGGCCGCTACCGTCGCCGCCGCCGTCATCGTCCTGTGGGGCGATTGGAGCGTGAGCTTCGCAGTGCCGGCGTTCTTCGTCTGTCTGGCGCTGGTGCTTCTGCTCGCCGTGGTCGACAAACTGAGAACGATGGCGCGCGATGAGGAGACCGACTCGTTCCGCCACTGGTTGCTCACCGCCGACACCCGCTCCCTCGACACCCTCGTCGACTCCCTCGAACGCCTGAAACTGGCCGAGAATCACCTGGTATTGCGCGCAGCCGACCTCCGGGACTACTCCGTCGACGGACTGGTCGGGAACCTGGCCGCGGGACCGCCGGTCCGCACCTTGGCCGAGCTGCGCCGGGAGCACGCTTCGCCGGAGGCCGCCGAGCAGCTCGTGGATCTGCTCGAATCGCACGGCATGTCCCACCTCACGCTCCTGTCGCGACAACCGCCGGTGCTGTTCCTGGTCGCCCTCCCGGACGTGGCACCGGCGCAGGACTGGCTGGGCGACCTGGCGATCGTGCGCAAAATCGCCGAGTCGCTACCTGCGGAGACCGCGAATGGCTGAGCGCCACGGCCTGGTGGCCGGCGATCTCGACGGATTCTTTTCCGCCCCCACCCACGCCTACGGCCCGCGTTCCCTCTACGTCTCACCGATGCGCGCCGACCTCGCGCGCCTCCTGAGCCGTGAAAACCCGCTCTTCGAGGGCGACGACGACTTCGCTTACTTCACCTGGTACGACCAAGGCGTGCCGCGCGGGCGGATCACCGCCCATCTCCACCGCGCCTCGAACGAGCACTACCGAATCCACCGTGCCTATTTCGGCTACTTCGCCTGCGCCGACGACCCGACAGCGGCGGAAGCCCTGCTGACCGCCGCCGAGGACTGGGCGCGCTCGCGCCGCTGCGATGAAATCATCGGCAGCTTCGATCTGACGGCGATGCAGCAGATCGGCATTCTCACCGAGGGTTTCGACCGCACTCCCTACATCGACATGCAGCACAACCCGGAGCACCTGCCGCGCCTGCTCAGGGACCACGGCTATCGACCGCGGTTCCCCATGTCCACCTTCGAAACGGATCTCACCACCTTCGATCCGGAGACTCTCCGCGGCCCGGCACAGCGCCAGCTCATGGACGGTGACGAATTGCGCTGGACCCTGCTCACCCGGCGGCGATTTGGGCACCAGATGGAGGATGTCCGCGAGGTGCTCAACGACGGGTTTGCCGACAATCCGATGTTCGTGCCACTCTCCTCCGAAGAGTTCGCCTTCCAGGCCGGCGGGCTGATGTGGATCGTCGATTCGAGGCTCTCTTGCCTCGCCTACGCCGGCAGCGAGCCGGTCGGGGTCGTCGTCTGCATACCCGACCTCAACCCCTTCCTGCGCGCCACCGGCTCGCGCCTGTCCATCGCCACCCCCTGGCACTTCCTGCGCCACCGGCTGCGACGAAGGCGGGCCGTCATCCTCTTCTACTCCGTGGCGCGCGCCTGGCACGGCCGCGGCCTCGCCGGCGCCATGCTCTTCCGGGTGACGAGCGCACTGCGCTCCGCCGGCTACACCCGCCTCGGTACCACCTGGATCGCCGACGGTAATCCAGCCAGCCTGCGGCAGATGGAAAAGCTCGGCGCCGAGCGGTTGCACCGGCTGCATCTCTTCGTAAAGGAGCTCACCTGATGCAACTCGACCGGGAGCTGCGCCGCTACCTGGTGGACGAAGCCGCTCGGGCGCCCTCGGCACACAACGCCCAGCCGGCACGCTGGCGACTCGAGGCGGACGGCGCAGTGACCTTGTTCGAGGACCTCGACACTCGACTCATCGTAGGAGATCCCGAGGGCTGGGACGCCCGGCTGAGTCTCGGTACCGCTTTCGAGGGACTGGCGATCGCTGCCGCGGAAGCGGACCTCGGCCTCTCGGCGCCGCGCCCGGTGCCGGCCGAGGGACGCGAAGTCGCCGGCCGACGGAACCTCGCCCGCATCGCCGAAGCGACCTTGTCAAAGGGCGCCGCCACCGATCCCCTGGCTCACTGGGTGCCCCACCGGCGCACCTACCGGGGCCGCTTTCGCCGTGCCGAAGCCGGTGAAGTGGCCCGACTCCGCTCGGCGATCGACGCCGCTCCAGACCTCACAGGCATCTTCGACACCCAGACGATCGCCGAGATCGGCCGCCTGCACGACCACTGCACCTGGGAGTTCCTGCGCCAGCCCGATTACCACGCCGAACTTCACCGCTGGATGCGCTACTCCTCGAAAGACCCTGCCTGGAATCGCGACGGGCTGAGCGTCGACTGTCTAGGGATCTCCCCCATCGAGCAGCGATTCGTCAGGCTCCTGCTCTCACCTAGAGGCTTCCGTTGGGTGAAGCGGCTGGGTCTCGGGCCGGCGGTCGCCGCCGAGAGGTCCCAGGTGCGCTCGGCCACCGCCCTCGTGCTCCTCCACGGTGACGCCGAAGCCAACCCCCTCGACCACGGCCGACGCCTCTACCGCGCCTGGCTCGAACTCACGGCAATCGGCTTTCTCGCCTGTCCGATGAGTTCCGTCCTCGAATGCGCGCCGGGCGTCGAATACCTGGCAGCGCACCACCCACCGGGAACGAGGGTGATCAAGTTGCTGCGGGTAGGGCCGTTGAAGGACGGGGAGCGGGTCGCGGCGAGCCGCCGCCTACCGACGACCGACCTCCTGGTGTGAGCACCGGCGCGCTCGGCCGGTGGCTCAGAGCAGCTTGAGAAACTCGAGCAGCGCCGCCTTGTCCGTCTCGGGTAGCGCCTCGAACTCGCGCTCATGGCCGGTATTCGATCGGCCCGGCTCGCGGGTGTCGTAGATCCGCGGCGTCGAAAACGGCTGCCAGCCGCCGGGGTAAACCCACTCACCGTCCGCCGCCTCGTGCAGGGCGATCCCCACCCGCTCAAAATCGAGCCGATGCCCTCCCACGGCGAATCGCCGCGGGCGTTCGGCCGGATGCATCAGGTGCCAGAGAGTCGGCACCGAACCGTTGTGCAGGTACGGCGCCGTAGCCCACAAACCGGTCAGCGGAGTCGCCACATAGCCGCCGGTGGTGGCCGCATCGATCTCGCGCCCGTAGCCCGAGCGGCGAATCGCCGCCACCAACTCGGCATCCATCGCCTGCCAGCGCAGCGGGTCGGACCCCATCTCCCCCTGGACGACCAACCGGTTCGGGAAGCGATCGAGGACCGGCCGGCCCGCCTCTACGGTGTATTCGCCGTGGCAGGACGCACAGTGCCCCGCGTAGACCTCCCCGCCCCGCACCGCGGCCATCTCCTCGATCGGTCCCGGAAAGGGGGGCGGCCGATAGTCGGCCAGGGACTCGAGAACCGCGGCCACCCCGGGCACCGCACCGACGACGGCGCCGGGCTCCATGCCCATGGTCGGCACGGTGAAAAACGCCACGATATGGGCTTGCTCCGCCCGGCCCTCGGCGACCGGTTCGCCGCGCTCGCCCACCGCCTCGCGATCAACCCCCGGCCGGACATAAGCACTGTCCCACAGAAGCGCCGACCGCAGCGGGCGGTCCCCGAGATCGGGAATCGAAGTGAAGCCGAACTCCTCTGCCGGCACACCTTCCGACAGCAGGCCCAACTTCAGTTTGAGCGCGGCAACACCGTTGGTCAGCCCCGGTGAGCCATTGCTGAACACCGTCGGTGCATCGAGACCGGCTTCGAGTTCAGCGAGGCGGGCGGCAATACGCGGCAATACGAAACGCCTGAGGGTCTTGCGCTCGCGCAGTGAAATGTCCGGAAACAGGCGCTCGACGGTGGCGAGAAGGTGGTCGGGATCCTCCATCGCACGTTGGAGCGACCGGTACACCGTCCAGGTGTAGGCCTCGAGATCGATCGAGGTGTTCGGGAGCCCAAGCCAAACCTCCTCCGGGCGCGGCAAGCCCTCGGCGTCATAGGTCACTCCGGCATGACAAGCGGCACAGCCGAGATTCGCCGTCTCGACCCGCAGCGGCGGCAAGCTCCGCGTGACGTCTCCGGCGACAATTCCGAGCGGCCGATCCAGTTCCGGCTGCGGTCCCGGCCAGTTCGCGATCCTTCGAGGCCGAAGAAAGCCGAAGCTCTCCAGCCGCGCGAAGGCTGCCTGCCGCGAAACCTCATCCTCCCCCAACGCCAACGCCGCGACCATCACCTTCCAAGGCACGGCATGAGTCTCCATCGTGTCGGTACTCAGCCCACCGAAATCGCCGAACAGAAAAAGGTGCAGCCCCCCGACCTCCCGCCCGGCCAGCTCAAGCCGCTCCAATTCACCGGCCCGGCCCCCCGCATAGCCACGTAAGAAATTAGAACAACCCACGCAGAGCAAAAAAGCCCCAGCCAAAGCCAGCCAAGACGTACCGGAGAGGCGCATCCCCAAAGCCTAGCTCACCCGTCCCAAAGAATCGAAGTCATCCAGGCACGAGAAGCGCTCATCGAGCGAGACACTGCGAACCGCCCGACCCACGAGCGATATGTCGTCATCGAAAGACTTGGATACCTTCGTCAGGTTCCTTCTTCGGAATCGGCAGTAGGGGGTTTGAATCCGTAGATTTTGCCCTCGAGCAAGCCCTCTACGACCGCGACAAAGCCGCCTCGGAACCCCTCATCCATCACAGTGATCGCGGCGTCCAGTACCTCTCGATGCGCTACACCGATCGGCTTGCCGAGGCCAGCATCGAACCCTCCGTCGGAAGCCGAGGGGACTCCTACGACAACGCCCTGGCCGAGTCCATCATCGGACTCTATAAAACCCGAACTCATCCGGAAACGCGGACCCTGGCGGGGGCTCGAGGACGTCGAATACGCAACGCTCGAGTGGGTCCACTGGTACAACCACAAGAGACTTCTCGAACCCATCGGCTACCTGCCGCCTGTCGAACACGAGGCAAACT